>JAYVGI010000377.1:0-12387 GCA_043772355.1 Polaromonas sp. | reverse complement strand
CAGGGCTGGTGGCGATGGAGAACACACCTGCGGTAGTTGAATCGATTGCGGCTTGGCCTTGGATTATTGATGTTCTATCGAAATGGAAATAGAATAAGTCGTATCTGTACACGCCAGCGCCTGCGGCCTGTGCCGCTTGTGATCAATGGCCGTTGGAAGTTGTATTCAGTGTTAGTGAGTTACAGGCGCTTCTGGGCGACTTGGACCGAAATTCTATTCCCAGATCGATAAGAGACCAGGCGTGGTGCCGCAGACAATGCTCTAGCACAGCACAGCACAGCATCGCACTGCACTGCACTGCACCGCACCGCACCGCACCGCACCGCACCGCACGGCGACGCAACAACGCATTTTATTGATCTGAAAATAGAATAAGTCGTCGGCACCTCGCTGTTGGGCAACCGAGTGCTGCTGTTTTATTTTGTTGACAGCGGCATCTGCATTTAACGCGAGTGGAAACAGCTTGAGCCGGATTACCGCAAAGCAAACCTATTTAGTGCTGCGTAGTTCGCGACGTAAAATTTTTCCGACATTGGACTTGGGCAAATCATCGCGGAACTCAATGTATTTGGGGATTTTGTACCCTGTCAAGTTTTGACGGCAAAACTTTGCCACATCTTCTTCGGTGAGTGTGCTGTCATTTTTCACGACAAATACTTTAATTGCTTCACCTTGCTTCGTATCTGCGATGCCAATAGCCGCGCACTCCACAACACCCGGGCATAAAGAAATCACATTTTCAAGTTCGTTGGGGAAAACATTAAATCCGCTGACTATGATCATATCTTTCTTGCGATCAACAATCTTGGTGTAGCCGCGATCATCCATGAAGCCAACGTCGCCGGTGCGCATAAAACCATCTGAGGTGAAAGCTCTCTGCGTTTCGTCGGGCTGGTTATAGTAACCCACCATCACGTTGGGGCCGCGAATACAAATCTCCCCCGATTCACCGATTGGCAAAGAATTTCCATCATCATCTTTGATGGCGATCTCCACGCTGGGCAGCGGCAAACCGATGGTTCCTGTGAATGTGGTGTTGGTCGGCGGATTATTGGTACCAATTGCAACCGTCTCACTCATTCCCCAACCCTCAATCATCGGGCAGCCGGTGGCTTCCAGCCAATGTTTAGCCGTGCCAGCAGAGGCTGCCATGCCGCCCGCCTGTGAAATGCGTAACTTGGAAAAATCCACAGTTTTGAACATAGGGTGCTGCAAGAGTGCATTGAACAGGGTGTTCACGGCGGGCAGCATATGAAAGGGGCGTTGCTTCAAGACATCTATAAATTTACCAAAATCGCGTGGATTGGGAATCAAGGTCATGTGTGACCCCCACCGAACCGCCAACAAACTTAAGCTCAGTGCGAAAATATGGTACAGCGGCAGTGCCGCAATGCTATTGGTTTTACTGACATCCCCAACGTCTGCCAATGCCGGAGTGAACCAGGCTTCGGCTTGCAGAACTGCTGCCACCATATTGCGGTGCGTCAATACTGCGCCTTTGCTCAAGCCGGTAGTGCCCCCCGTGTATTGCAAAAAAGCGATGGAGTCCATGGTGGCATGACAAGGCTTGAGCGGCAGATTGGTGCCATCAGCTATGGCCCGGTTAAATGCGGTGACGACACGACCATTGTCCAGAGAGAGTTTGTAGGCTGGCACCATCTTGGCCAAATGGCGAACAGCAAAAGTCAACCAATTACCGTAGAAAAAACCCAATAAATCCCCCATCGATGCCATGACCACGTGCTTGATTTGGGTTTTGTCGATAACTTCAGACAAGGTGCTGGCGAAGTTTTCCAAAATCACAATAGCGGTAGCGCCCGAGTCTTTAAGTTGGTGCTCCAGCTCCCGTGCGGTATAGAGCGGATTGACATTTACGCAAGTGTAGCCAGCGCGCAAAATGCCAGACATAGTCACCGGAAACTGGGGAATATTGGGCAGCATGATCGCCACGCGCGCGCCAGGCTCCAAGCCACGACTTTGCAGCCAAGCACCCAGCGCACTGGATAAACTGTCAAGCTGCCCGTAGCTCATCCAGCGATCCATGCAAACGGTGTAAGGCTTGGCGGCGTGCTTCCTAAAGCTCTCCTCCAGCATGGCGGTCAGCGAGCGGTACTGATCTGGTTGAATCTCATGCGGTACGCTGGCGGGATAGCTTTTTAGCCAAATTTTGTCCATTTTCGTCTCCGGAATGTATATCCAATTCATTCTAATTCAGGCCACTGTCCAGTAAAATTGGGGTTTGTCGCAGGCTCATCAAACAGGCGAGCAATCCAGGCGCTCTCGCGCTCATCAATGGTGTTTAAAAAGCCTGCTACGCCTGCTTTGCTGCGCTGCATTGCTGCAAAAGTATCAAACCCCAGCTCTAAAAAGCTTTGTAAATGCCCCAATCCAGCCGCGCGGGCTGGGCTGCGCATCATTCGCAGCATCATGCGAAGGCCTGTGACCCGCGTAATTTTGGCTAATTCTTCGCCAAGAAGTTCTACCAGTGCCAACTGCTCTGCTCGGGCTGAACGCTGACCGACAGCGCGCCAGGCTAGCGGGTAATGCCTGCGTACGGCCGCATCTGTTTGTCCTGCGACGGGCATCGCCAGCAGCGCAATCGCCATGCGATGGTCTAGCTGCTCGCTCAGCGCGTGCAATTGCGCTAAAGTGGTGGCCAGTTGAACCACAGAATGGGGAAACACACGCTCAATCGCTGGAGCAATACGGGCAAACTGCCGATCACGCTTGGAAAAATCGCGATCCGCGTACAGCTCTTGCAGAAAAAACTGTGCCGCACCCGCCCAGTCAGGATGGCCCAGAACATCGGGATAGCTGCGTTGAAACCGAAAACACTGCGCACGCTTAACGGCTTGCACCATAGCCAACAGTGCAGGCTGTTTGTGCTGCAGCACTTGAAACTCATGCACGACGGCCAACGCATCGCTGATAGAGTGCCATTGCGTGGCGCTGGGCAAATCGATGCCCTCCAAGGTGTTGCCGTGAGGAGGTGGGGTGCTTGGCATGGGGCGCAATATTGACGTGGTGAGCAGTGAGTTTAAGCACTATTGAATACATAGCTGTACTCGCAATATTCTAAGGCGCTAAAGGCGTATTGGCTGTAAAAATCGACCCAGCCAGCGTATTTACCCTACACCTTCCATCCCAAAGTCAGTACAGTACAGCCTATGACAAATGCATTGATACAGCGCCTGCTCACGCTGGGTACAGCGCCGCTGTGCTGGACGCTTGCCTGGTGGTTGTGGCCCACCAGCCCGAACTACGCGCTAGCGTGGATAGCGGCACCTGCGTTGATGACCATGGCTCTGTTGGTGATTCAGTTCGCACTCCTATTTGCTGTCAATCGCGCAGACCCCAGCCCGCGAGCCAGCGTGTCTGCGCATTTTCGCGCGTGGCGCGGTGAGGTGCGTGCCTGTATGCGCGTGTTCCATTGGTGGCAGCCGTTTCGGCGCGGTGCCCATGGCGACCTTTTGAACGTCCGGCCGGGTGCCGAAAATCGACGCGGGGTAGTGCTGCTGCACGGGTTCTTCTGCAATCGTGCGTTCTGGACCCACTGGATGCTGCGTTTGCGCTCAGAGCAAAGGGTGTTTGTCGCGCTCGATTTGGAGCCCGCATTTGGATCTATTGATGCCTACAACAGCGCAGTAGACCAGGCTGTGCGTCAAATGCAGCAAGCCACAGGGCTCGCCCCTATCATCGTGGGCCACAGCATGGGAGGCTTAGCGGCACGAGCCTGGTTGTCGTTCAATGCGGCCAACGGGGCGGATGCCCAGGCGGTTTACCGCGTGATCACCTTAGGCACGCCGCACCATGGCACTTGGTTGGCAAAGTTTTCGCACACCCTCAATGGCGCGCAAATGCGTATCCACAGTGCCTGGTTGAGCAGACTGGCGGACAGTGAAAAAAAACCACACGGCGTGCCATTTACGTGCTTTTTTTCCAATTGCGACAACATTGTATTTCCCATTTCGTCCGCCAAACTGGAAGGCGCGGACAATCGGTTGGTGCTGCAGCGCGGGCACATTGATTTGGCCCACGACCCCGAAGTCATCAATGCCTGCTGGGCGTTGATGCAATAGCTCTCGTTACTAACCGCTCATGCAAGGTTTAACATGCCACTGATTGTTGTGATGGATGATGATGCCGGCACCCGGATGTTGGTAAGCCAAGTGCTGAAAAAGGAAGGTTACGACGTCAAGTCAGCCGAAGATGGCGCTAAAGGCCTGGAGCTGATCCGCGAGTTCAAGCCCGACCTGGTGGTCAGCGACGTGCAGATGCCTGGAATGGACGGTTTCACCGTGCTGGAGCAAGTGCGCAAAGACCCAGAGCTGGCCACTACCCCGATTATCTTGCTGACCTCGCTGCAAGACCGTACCCATATGCGACAAGGCATGACCACCGGCGCGGATGATTACCTGACCAAGCCGTTCGCCCCGCAGGAGTTGCGAGAGGCGGTGGCCGCGCAACTGGACAAGCTGGTGCGCGCAGACGCCATGCGCGCCCAGCTGGTCGATTCCGCTGTGGCAGAGGCGCTTGAACAGCAGCGCCACAAAATCAGCAAACTCTACGAAAACAGAATGGCTAAATCTCTCAGTGAGCAATGGCCCGACAGCGGCCTCGTTCACGAGAACGAGAAGTTTCCCAGTGCCACGGTGTTGTATGCAGACATGCGCGACTACTCCAACTGGACCCAGCGCCTGTCCAGCGTGGAACTTGGCGACGTGGTGCAGCAGTTCTACAGCAATGTGGGCGACACCGTTCACCTCTTTGGCGCGCACCACATGCAGTTTGTCGGCGACGGCATGCTGTGCGTGTTTGTCGATGCGGGAGACACCCATTCAGTCAACCATGGCCTGCGCGCCGTACGCGCTGCGGTAGGCCTGACCGATGCCACCCGGCGCATAGACCTGTACGTCAAACAGCGCTTCGGCGACAGAGGCCTGCCCTCGTTCGTGTTGAGTATTGCGCTGCACACCGGCCCCATTGCCTTTACCAAGTTGAGCGGGCTGTTTGGCAGTTCTGGCAATAGCACCCCGGTGGGTGACTCCGTCACGGTAGCTTTGAAGTTGTTCACCGGAGAGCCCGCCCTGGACTGGACGATAGCGGCCAGCGTGCAAACCGCACGCCTGGTCACCGGCTCTGTGCGCGCAGGCAAGCGCGCGATGGTCAACCTGCCGGGTAGAAACATGCCCTGCGATGCAGTAGAAATTTTGGGATTGCAGTGATGCAGCAACCCAGCGTGCAAATCGATAGTGCGTACGCCCCTTTAGGCCATCAGGCCCCCGTCAAGGCCACGCGGACCTGGTCGCTGCGCACCATACTTCTGTCGAGTCTGCTGTTCTTTTGTGTCGTACCCGCGGCTCTGGTGGGTGGGGTACTGTACCAAAGTAACCTGGACGCGGTCGATGCGCTGTCCGACAAGATTGTGAAAGACGTTGCCCAGCAGATCCAACAGGATACCGAAGAGCATATGGGGCAAGCGCACACCATTTTCAACGGGTTGATTCCGCCACACCCGGCAGAGGCCGACGTATTGCGCGCGCGCCAAATGTTGAAAAAATCAGACCTGTTCGAGCAAAGCGCATTTGCCATGACCCGCATGACGCCCAATGTGCCGTACATGTATTTGGGCACAGCCAACGGTGAGTTTCTCGGCGTGGAAGCCGTGTCGCGAGGCACCAGCAGCTTTGCACGCGTGGGTGTGCGCGCTGCGGGTGATGAAGGCCGGCGCTACTTTGCCGCGCAAGCCCCCCATGACCGCAGCCAGAGCCTGACCACGGAGTCCAAAAATTACGAACCCAGGGGACGGCCATGGTACCTGGCGGCCATGCAGAGCAAGGGGCGAGTATTCACACCCGTCTATCCCTCAGCCTCTAAAAAGCAATTGCTGATCACCCTGTCCCAGCCCGTGTACGACGTGGACGGTGCTGTCATGGGCGTATTTGCCATTGACCTGTTTCTCAAGCGATTGTCTGAGTCCCTCCAAGCCATGGCCATCAGCCCCAATGGCAGTGCCTTTTTAGTGGATGAACAAGGGTATTTGGTAGCCAGCTCGGCTGGAGATGCACTGTTTACGGAGGAGCAAGACAAACTCCAGCGCGTCAAACCAGACCAAAGCCGCAGCCAAACCGTTCGGGCAGCCTATGCATTGGCCGCATCGCGCATAGGCAATACAGCAGACGCAGCCGCCCAGAGACTGGGGTTTTCCCGCCGGATTGGCCAAGGTGACGACGCATTGATCGTGAACGTGCAGCCTTTTGGTGAAAGCTTCGGTTTGCGCTGGAGTCTGGTAGTGGCGGCACCAGAAAGTGATTTCGCCGGGCAAACGCAGGCAGCACTGAAAAAAACGGTGCTGGTGATGATGCTGGCTTTGCTGGTAGGAGCAGCATTGGCCACTGGCTTGGCTTACCGCTTAACTCGGCGCTTCACCGCCTTGGCACAGGCGGCTGAACAGCTAGGCCGTGGAGAAGTACCCGCACCGCAGCGCAATGCACGTATCCGCGAGGTGTACCGGCTGTCCAAGGTGATGCGCAGCAGTGCGCAGGAGATCGTGCGTAACCGCGCCGCCATTGAGGGCCAAACCCTGGCGCTGCGCGATGCCAACGAGCATTTGGAAGAGCGGGTAACCCGGCGAACGGCACAGCTGGAGGCCTCGCGCGAAGAAGCGCTGGGCGCTGCGCGCGCCAAAGCCGCCTTTTTAGCGACCATGAGCCACGAGATCCGCACCCCGCTCAACGGCGTGGTGGGCATGACCACTTTGCTGGCAGACACGCCACTGAGCCCCGAGCAGCGCGACTACGTGCACACCATGCGCATCTCCAGCGACCAACTGCTGGGCGTGATCAACGATATTTTGGATTTTTCCAAGATTGACTCTGGCAAACTGGATCTGGAGAGCGAGCCACTGAGTTTGCAAGCCACTATCGAGGAGGCCTGCGATATGGCTGCGCCGCGCGCGCGCGAGAAAGGCCTGGAGCTGCTGGTCGATATGGGCGACCATGTGCCCACCTGGGTGCTCGGCGACGTGACCCGCTTGCGCCAGGTACTGCTGAACTTTATCAACAACGCCGTCAAGTTCACCGAGCGTGGCCAGATCATCGTGTCTGCCACCTTGCTGCAAGATTTTGCACCAGGGCAAGGCGCCGTGGTGGAGTTTCGGGTCAAGGACACCGGCATTGGTATCGCGCTGGACCGGCAGTCCGCACTGTTCCAGTCATTTACCCAGGTGGACGCCTCTACCACCCGCAAATACGGGGGCACCGGACTGGGCTTGGCCATCTGCAAACGACTGGCCCAGACCATGGGCGGCGATATCGGCTTGGAGTCTACCCCGGGTGCGGGTGCCGCATTTTGGTTTACCGCATGCCTGCCCTATGCCGATACACCCGATCAGTCGCAGTCCGCAGGGTTTGCCTTGGCAAGTTTGCGTGGCAAACGCGTTGCCGTGGTGGACGACACCGCTCTGAATTTACGGATTTTGGACAAGCAACTCAAGCGCTGGGGCATGCTCCCTGTGCTGTTTGAGCGCGCCCAGCCAGCCCTGGATTGGCTGTCCCACCATGCAGCCGACGTGGTAGTGACCGACATGCACATGCCCGACATGGACGGCCAGAGCTTTGCCATGCTGGTGCGCCAGCAAAGCCCTGGCATTCCCATCGTGCTGCTCACCTCCGCCACGCTGCCCACGGGTGATGTCGCCAAAGTGTTTGGTGCCAAGCTGCTCAAGCCCTACCGCCAGTCGCAGCTGTTCGATGCCCTTATTCGTGTCACGGCAATGCCATCCGCAGCCCGGCCCGCGCTGCCACAGGCTAAGGCGTCTGCCAAGAACCAGTGTATTTTGGTCGTCGACGATAACGCGGTAAACCTCAAGATCGCCGTGGCGATGCTCGGCAAGCTGGGCTACGACGCAGCGTTAGCGCACGACGGCCGCGAAGCGGTAGATTTGGTCGCCCAGTCATTGCGCGCACAGGCCAGGCCCTACGCGGCCATCTTGATGGACGCGAATATGCCCGTCATGGACGGGTTTGAGGCCGCGCGGTTGATATTGTCTAGCCACGGCGTGGCCGCGCCGCCGATCATCGCCTTGACCGCATCGGTTCTGGAAGAAGACCGCAAACGCTGCATCGACGCAGGCATGCTGGGGTTTTTGCCCAAACCACTGCGCCTTGACGAGCTGTCCGAGGCCTTGACGCTGTATGGCGTTGAGACGCATGACGCGCCTCAAAAATAGCGCCTCGCGCATTTTATGAAACCGCCAAAGCGCAAGAGGTGGTTCAGACCGAGCTGGTATGGATGGACTGGGGCTGGTGGGAGCGGTGAAAGAGGTTGACGGCACACAGCGCGGCATGACGCGGCGGGTAATCGCACTGTTTATGAACGATGTACCGCAGCGCGCGCAAGGTATTGCCAATCGATACTATTAGTGCGCCTGCTCAGTGGCGGCGCGTTGCGCAAGTTGTCTGTAATAGGGTGTGAAATCTGGGCCAGTTAACGCCAGCAAGGCATCAAAACTGTCGATCACAAAATACTGTGCCTGGTAGCTGTCTATTTTGTAACTGCAGGCCATGCAGTGCAGCAAGTCAGTGGGCGTTTGCAGGGCCGTACGCAAGGGTGCGCCCGACGTGACGCTGTGCGCCAGCTCGCCCGCGCTGCTCAAGATGCCCGCGCCATAAGCGCGCACAGGGGCACCAGGCGCAGCCCCCTCGCGCAGCAATCCAAACTCAATCGTGTACCAATACAGCCGTGAGAGCATCTCCACCGCACCTGGGATGTGCGCCGGGCCGTGTTCTAGCGCGTGGGCCTTGAGCGCGCCCTGGCCATAGGCCTGAATATGGTCGGCATAGCTTGTGTCAAACAGCAACGGCACATGGCCAAACAGGTCGTGGAACAAATCGGGCTCGACGATGTAGTCAAACTCGTGCGGGCTACGCACCCAGGTGGTAACAGGGAATTTGCGCTGTGACAGCAGCGTGAAAAACGCCACCTCAGGTATCAGGCCCGGCACGCCCACCAGTTGCCAGCCTGTGGCGGGCAGCAAGCGGGCGTTGATGTCTTCAAACCGTGGGATGCTGCTGCTCGCGCCCAAGAGAGGCAGCGCGTCGATAAACGCCTGGCAGGCCAGGCCAGGCAGCAGCGCAGACTGGCGCGCGTAAAGCCGTGCGTAGGTGTCGTGGTCTTGCGCGGTGTAGGCGGCGTAGTGTTGCTCGCAGGTGTAGTCGGCGCCCGCCCGGGTGTAGTCGCCGCGCGGTGGCCGGTCTGATTGGCCGTAGATGACGGGAGTGACAGCCATAGCGGGTCAAGCCTTGGCCAGCACGCCACGGCGCATTTGGTCCAGCTCAATGCTTTCAAACAGCGCTTTGAAATTGCCCTCGCCAAAGCCCTCGTTGCCTTTGCGCTGGATAAACTCAAAGAAGATCGGGCCGAGCTGATTCTCGCTAAAGATTTGCAGCAGCAGCTCGCCCTGGGTGCCGTCCATCAAGATGTTGCGGCTTTGCAGCTCGGCTACGTTCTCCCCGTGGCCGGGGATGCGTTGGTCCAGCAGCTCGTAGTAGGTCTCTCCCGTGCTCAGCAGCTTCATACCGCTCATTTGCAGCGCGTCCACGCTGGCTACCAAGTCGGTAGAGCCCAGCGCGATGTGCTGAATGCCCTCGCCGTGGTAGCGGTCCAGGTACTCTTGAATCTGCCCCGCCTTCTCGTTGCCTTCTTCGTTGATGGGGATGCGGATCTGCCCGCAGGGGCTGGTCATGGCCTTGCTTTTCACACCGGTAGCTTGGCCTTCAAAGTCAAAATAGCGTACTTCTTTAAAGTTAAACAGCCGCTCGTAAAACCCCGCCCACTCTTGCATGCGGCCCCGGTGCACGTTGTGGGTGAGGTGGTCGATGGTGGTCAAACCGTGGCCTACAGGGTTGAGGTCGGCAGCGGTGATGCCCGGCAGCGGCGCAAAGTCCACATCGTAGAAACTGATGTCGCCCAGCACCGGAGGCGCTGCGTTGCCTTGGCCATCTGTTGCGCCATTTTTGCCGCGCCATTTGTCCACCAGGTAAATCAGCGAATCACCAATGCCCTTGATGGCCGGAATGTTAAGCTCCCCCGGCCCCGCCTGATCCGCATAGCCCCAAGCCCCCAGCGACTTGGCCCGCGCATACGCCGCCTTGGCATCTTGCACCCGAAAGGCAATCGCGCAGATTGAAGGCCCGTGCGCCCGCGCAAAGCGCTGGGCAAAGCTGTCTGGTTCTGCATTCACAATAAAGTTGATGCCACCTTGCCGGTACAGCGTGACGTTTTTATGCCGATGCTTGGCGATTGGCTTAAAACCCATGCGCTCAAACAGCGAACCCATAGCCTGCGGGTCGGGCGCGGCGTACTCGATAAATTCAAAACCCGCCGTACCCATCGGGTTGTCCCAAGCTGTCGTCATGTGCGTGTCCTCAGTCATGTGAAGTGAACGGTGTCTGCCAAGGGCCTCGCCAGCCCCTGCCGGAGCAAACCTAGCAAGCAACGTAGCAACCGATACAGCCACAACGGAGCAACAAATGGGGTCAGATGGAGCAACAAATGGGGTCAGATCAAAATTCAGGACGACCATCTCACCGGCGCGCCACCACGCCAAACGAAATTTTGCTCTGACCCCACTTGTTGCGGCCCCACTGCGGCCACCTTAGAGCTGTGTAGCCCCTCTTAGAACTGTACAACCCCTCCCCAGCAACATTCCAGCCAATTGAAGCGCTAAAATCAAAAAAAACGCAACAATCCTGCAAATAATGGAAAACCAAGCACTTGACAAGCTAGACGCCAACATCCTGCGCATCTTGCAGCAAGACGGCCGCAAAACCTACGACCTGATCGCTGCCGAGGTGGGCCTGTCGGCCAGCGCCGCGCTGCGCCGGGTCAAACGCCTGGAAGACACCGGCATCATCGATCGCTATGTAGCCCTCGTCAAGCCCGAGTCCGTCGGCCTGGGCCTGACCGCCTACATCAATGTGCGCCTGGAAAAGCACGTTGAGAGCCACAAACGCAACCCCATGGACCTGTTCAGCGCCAGCGTGCAAACCTGGCCCGAGGTCGTAGAGTGCGCCGCCCTCACGGGCGAGATGGACTACCTACTGCGCCTGGTCGTCAAAGACATGCGCGCCTACAGCCACTTCATCATGGACACCCTGCTCAAACACCCCAGCGTGCAAGACTGCAAAACCAGTTTCATGCTCGATCAGGTGAAATCCACCACGGCCGTGCCGGTGTAGGTTGATATAGGCCAGTGCTGGTTTTTTTGCCTCACCAGGCAATGGATTCACTCACTTAATAGTAGCACTCCGTCTATATAATACAGCGGGGTACGAGGGGGAATGTCCGTAATCTGAATTTCCTGCCCGGTTTGCATCGTGCAGCCGCTTTGCCAGTCGCCAGAGCCCGCAAGGCGCCATCTTTAGCCCGGCTGTGCGCTATGCATTGTGTAGCTTATGCTGCTTTATTTTAGAGGGCTACAGGCTTATTCACCCCTGCAAACCAGCTCAAAGCTGCCGGTTTGGAGCGTTTGAAAGCCTCTGGCGGCCTGAAAATCGGCTGGGCACCGCAAATTTCCCGCATTGGAAGCCGTTTTTTGGATACCTATCGCTTTGCAGTCCTCTAAAACAATGCGGGAGAAGCTATGGAATAGATAGTGTCTTCGATGCAAAATATACGCGCTGAGAGCTCGGCCCGGCAGGTGGCAGGCTCAAAGCGGCTCTGTCCACTACAGAATACCAATATTTAACTTAAACCTCTGTACCCCGCTGTATTATATAGACGGAGCGCTACTATTTAGTGAGTAGCGAAGGTTCCAGGCTCCTCGCCAACCCAGAACAGGCAGATGCCGCTGGCAGCGCCGCCCAAGGAGCAGCGGCCATTGCGCCGATGAGCCGGCTCTACATGACAAAAACCCGAGCCGTTACAAAAAAGGATGGAAAACAGTTTTTTTGGCTCTCTGTGATTTGCAGTGGGTAGGTGGCGAGTTGGTTTGGGAGTTGGGTGTCCGAGTCCTCCTCCTTGATGCCGCTACGCTGAAGTAGCACCGCCGTCCTGATCTGGGAAGGTGGCGGATGTTTCACCGCCGCAGATCGACACGCTAACTCACTAAATAGTAGCACCATATCTATGTAGGAAAGCGGGGTACACGGGTAGACGCTTAGATTTGGTATTTTTCAGAAGATGCAGCCGCTTTTTACGCCCAAGCTGCTGGGCGCAGCATGCGCAGAGCATGCCCACGATCCTGGTGACTAATTATTCCATAGCAGCTCGCGCTTTATTCTAGGACTCTACAGCGTGGTAGACCCCTTAACAAGGGCTTTCAAACCGGCAAACCTGCAGTCTCCAACCGATGCGCCAGCCCCCCGGAGGCTTTAGAGCGCTTTC
>JAYVGI010000376.1:0-11374 GCA_043772355.1 Polaromonas sp. | reverse complement strand
GCATGACTTCCCACCGCTGTGCAATTGAAAACTCATTTATCATGCATCGGAGAATATCCGATTACGCATATTTGAACAAGTTATTTATTAACAAGCCCTAGGGCTTCTGAGCTAACCAGGCGTTGATCACCCGCTTGAACAGCCGCCAGCATAGCAAACACTGCTTCGGTTTCAACCCTGATGCGTGGATGAGTCTGATCGTCCAAAGGACGTTGTAGGCAACAGTTGTCTAGGTATAGCCGCATAGCCAGATTCTACGCTTCCAGTTGTGCACCAGGCCTGCTGCCCCTGTTTAATGCTGAAAGACCAGAGGCTGTTTTTGCGCAATCAGCATAGCCCATTGCGAAAAATATGGAGGCCATTGTTTTAGGGGGCGTACCTTCAACAAGCAGCAGTATAAATTACCGCGTAAAAATGGCGTTGAGCACGGAGTCGAAGAGTCAGAACCTTCAGGGTGCAGCTCGCCCCTTGATTCGTCATGGGGTTAATCACCGCCTTATGTAGCACCCAACGGATGCTCTATTGAGAAGCCCGCTCGAGTTAGGAAGTTATTTGTTGCAAGCGCAGCCACCGGTTGTATTGCATGTTTGGTTGACTGCGATGCATGAATCACCGCATGTCTTCCCTTCGCTACATACTCTACAACAGTCACTCCCTCCACCCCCACACCCCTGAAGCATGGGTATTGATGCGGTAGTTAAAAAAAAGGATACTGACAATGAATACGGTTCTAAACATTAAAAATGCTTTTTGCATCGCATGAGTCCTTGATAGGGTTAACTTTGGGTGATTTCATTGAGAGCACATTGGCAGTGACAATTTTCTCAGCAAATTTTCATATTTAAACTTTTTGAATTGAATGCTCTTGCATCTACAAAGTGAATGCAGGATGGTTCGGGACTATGGCTGCTGGGCTACCTGCTCAATCCACTCTGTTGCATGGCGAGTATTTGCAGCTTTGCTGATAGCCCGGCTTCGCCGCTGTGCCAGAGAACGGCCAGTGGTATTGAGCGTGACATGTTTGCGGGCGTTCTCGCAATTGACCTGCCAGCTTTGCAGCGCAGGCAAGGTGGGGTTGGTGGCCCCGGTAAACCGCTACCCGTATGTCCTGTAAGCCTATCCGGTGACTACGGGTAGAGCACCAACCATGTGTGAAGGCGGTGTAGTGTTTGCCAATTGACTGATCTCTGGTACTCCAGCATGAGGGCAATTGGCAAACACTACACCGCCCACGAAGTACAAGAGCACAAGAGCCCAGCGCTAAACGGGATAGCACACAGCACAAGTCGAGCACGCGACCTGAGCATCAAATAATATCTACGGCTTCATCGCCAGCACCGCCATGGTGATGCGGCTGGCGCAGGTTATCTCGCCGGCGTCGTTGAACATGTCGATTTGCCACACCTGGGTGCTGCGCCCGATGTGCACCGGGCGGGTGATGCCGGTGACGTAGCCGCTGGTGGCGCCGCGCAGGTGGTTGGCGTTGATGTCCAGGCCGACGGCGCGAAAACCCTCCGGGCAGGCGTAGTACGCGCCGCAGGAGCCTAGGGTTTCGGCCAGCACCACGCTCACCCCGCCGTGCAGCAGGCCATAGGGCTGGCGGGTGTGCTCGTTGACGGGTACGCGGGCTTTGATGAAGTCTCCCCCCACTTCCAAAAACTCCATGCCCAAGTGCTGCACCGCCGTGCGCTCGTGGATCTGCGCCAACAGTTCAATCGTGATAGGCTTTTTCCAGATGTGCATGCTTTGGATAATAAGCCATGTCGTGTAATGCAGTGCCATGGCGCTTTGCCCAAGCGCTACAGCCAGATGGCACAGCGAGCAGCAGCGCCTGCAATGCAGGCGCAAAAAAGGCCGCGAATGCGGCCTGATGTGGGTGCACCGAATGGGGTGCTCGGTGTGCGATGGCTATTGCAGCGTGCGCTTGGCAGCCTCAAAGTGGTGGTTTTGCAGCTTGGTTTTGTGTCGGTTCACCTGGCGGTCCAGCTTGTCTACCAGCTCGTCTACGGCAGCGTACAGGTCGGCGTGGCTGCTTTCGGCAAACATGTCGTTGCCCTTGACGTGGATGTTGCATTCCGCTCGCTGTCGGCCTAGTTTTTCCTTTTGTTTTTCAATACTCAGTAGCACCTTGATGTCGACCACCTGGTCAAAATGTCGGGATATTCGGTCTAATTTGCCAGTTACATAAGATCGCAGGGCGGGGGTTACTTCAAGATGGTGACCACTGATCGTCAAGTTCATAGGGAGCCTCCTAAATGCTCTCGTTGCACAAAAGTTTTAAATTGCGTTGACGCGCAATTCAAAACACCTAAACACCTCAAACTCATCAATTTCTGCACTGGAGTTCACTATGCCCTGATTCTCTGCGCTGCGCAATCTTGCGTTGCAACAAAACGCATGTTTTACTGCAAGTTTTGGACGCAGATGTATGATCTATATAGGTTTGTTGGCCGTAATTTATTTTTTCAAAGGCTCTGCCGAAGCCCGTGCAGGTGCGCCGTACAAGAAGATCTTGCCCACCAGCCACAGGCTGATCAAGGTGGCCACCATACCCACCAGCGCGTTGCCCCAGTAGTGTTGCACCATGCCCTGCGCATCGCGGCTGATGATCAGCCCGCCTATGAAAGCGGCCAAGCCCATAGCGGCAGATTGCACCGAAGAATTGAGCGCCATAAAGGTGCCGCGCAATTGCGGATTGCCCGCTGAGGCGATGATGGCCATGCCCGGAATCATGCGGCTGCTCATGCAGATAAAAAACACGGTGGACACGGCCAGCATGCCCCACAGGCCCCAAGGTGCGCTCAGCGTCATCAGCAGCAGCGGTGCCATCGTCAGCACGGCCATGCGTCGGAACATTTGCGGCTTGCCTAGTTTGTCGGTCATGCGGCCTACCCAACGCGCTGTGAGCAAAGTGGCCGCACCGCCGCACAGGTAAATGTAGGGAATTTGCTGCGCTGTGAGGCCGCCATTGGTGGTGGTGTAGATGGTGATGTAGGGAATGACGGCAAAGCCTGCAAACATCAGCAAACCCGAGAAGGCAAACGCTTTGAGGTGGTTGGGGTCGGACAGCACCTTGCCAATATTGTCGATAGGCGAGCTGGGCGCTAACTGCAAATGCGCGCTCAGTGGTGGCAGCGTGCGCCAGGCCATGGCTGCCAGCAAAGCGCAGACGATGGCGATGGCAAAAAACGGTGCGTGCCAGCCCCAATGCGCGGCTAAAAACAAACTCAGTGGTACACCTGCCACGGTGGCTGCCGAGAAGGACGACATCACAATCGCCATGGCCCGGCCACGTCGCTCAAATGGAATCACATCGGCCACGATGGTTTGCGACAGCGCAGACAGCACACCGCCAAACGCGCCTGCGGCAATGCGCGCCGCCATCAGGCTATCGTACGTGGGGGCCAAGCCACACGCGGCAGTAGCCAGCGCAAACAGCACGTACAAAGTGAGCAACAGCTTCTTGCGACTAAAGCGGTCGACATACAGCGAAGCCAGCAGCCCCGAGGCCCCGGCGGCAAAGGTGTAGGCCGACACCAGCAGGCCAAACTGCGCGTCGCTGATGTTAAAAAGCTTGGTGAACTGGGGCCCCAGTGGCATCATCACCATGAAGTCCACGATATGGGTAAATTGGATGCCTGCAAGTGTGACCAAGAGCCACAGCTCGCGCCGAGGGGTGAGCGCAGTTGTCATGTATAAATGTTAGCTAACGAAGCACTTTAACCGAATGACTCTCTCTACGTTGATCAACGCTGGATTAACCCGCCCCAGCCACCCGCGCGTGGCCTTGGTGCTGATGGGCGGGGGGGCGCGCACGGCCTACCAAGCGGGCGTGCTGCAAGCCCTGGCCGACATGCTGCGGCTGCAAAATCCGGCAGCACCGTCTGCGCAAAGCGCAGCGATGGCCGCCCCCGGCCCAAGCCCCATTGCATTCCCCTTTCAAATCCTGCTGGGCACCTCAGCTGGCGCGCTCAACGCCAGCTTTTTAGCCGCACGCGCTACCGAAGGGTTGGCTGCGATGGACGCGCTGGCGCAGTTTTGGCGCAACTTGCGCTCGCACCAGGTCTACCAGTTGGACGTGTCGCCCTGGGTGCGCTGGTCCAAAATAGCGGCGGCGTGGAGTCTGTCCAAGCAAGTGCGCGGGCATGGTGCGATGCTCAACAACATGCCTTTGGTAGATACATTGCACAGGGCCATTCCTCTGGACGGCATAGACCAGGCCTTGGCGAAAAAGGCCTTGTATGCATTGGCCATCACCGCGTCAAGCTATACCACCGGCGTGCACTGGACTTTTTGCCACACCGCCCGCAACGACCGCGAAAAACCGTGGATGCGTCCCGGCCGCCGCGCCGATATCGGGCCTATCACTATCGAGCACTTGATGGCCTCCAGCGCGATTCCCCTGATTTTTCCGGCCACACCGTTGTGGGTGGACAGTGGCCGCGAGTTTTTTGGCGATGGCTCGATGCGGCAAACCTCGCCGCTGTCGCCCGCTATGCATTTGGGCGCGCACAAGGTGCTGGCCATTGGCGTAGGCCAGCCCCAGCGCAGCAGCTTTGGCGGCAGTGGGCTGGCCGGTCCCAAGGCGCAGTCGCCAGGCGTGGGCGGCATACTGGGTCACGCCATGGCCAGCGTGTTCCACGACACCTTGCACGGCGACGTAGAGCAGGCCCAACGCATGAACGATACGCTCAAGCAGTTGCCGCGCGAGGTGGCGGCCGTCATGTCGTATCGCAGCGTGAACGTGATGAGCCTGCAGCCCAGCGAGTCGCTGGACGACATTGCCCTGCGCCATGTGGGCGAGTTGCCCGCCTCAGCACGCAACGCCTTGGCGGGCCTGGGCGCGCTAGGGCCTGCAGGTGCCCCGCGCATGGCGGGCAGCTTACCCCCAGGTTCTGGCGCAGCCGCACTGGCCAGCTATTTGCTGTTTGAGCCGGGCTTTGTGAATGCCTTGATGGACATGGGCCAACGTGATGCGTATGCGCAAAAAACCCAACTTCTGGAATTTTTCAATGCCTAAAACGGTGCGAACACGGTCATTAGCTGGGATAATTGAAGCTTCTCAACACCGGAGTCCCTCTTGGAAACCACCCCCAGTTGGTAGCTTCCAGTGACCCTTGTCTATCGCAGCACGCGGCTACGGCCTTGTCGCTGCATCGCATCGGCCGCATGGAAGCAAGCCTCGCTTTTTGCCCCGGTGCGGGCGCATGTTGCCAGCGCAACGGCTCGCCCCACACAACCCCCTTGTTTGGAGTGAGCCGTGCTCAATATCTTCACACTGGCCAATGGCCGCCTGTTCCAAGAAGAGATCGAATCTCTCGAAGAGCTCACCAAGTTCCAGCCCATTTGGGTGGACCTGGAATCCCCCACGCCCGAAGAAAAGGCCTGGATCAAGCAGCACTACGGCCTGAGTATTCCTGATGACGCGATGGACGAAGACATCGAAGAATCGGCCCGCTTTTACGAGGCCGACAACGGCGACCTGCACATCCGCTCTGACTTTTTGATCGACGACGAAAACTCGCGCACCGAGCGGGTGGCGTTTATTTTGAACCTGAACAACCCGGAGCTCAAAAGCAAGGGTGTGCTGTTCTCCATCCACGACCAAGACGTGCCGATTTTTCGCTTGCTGCGCATGCGCGCGCGCCGTATGCCGGGGTTTATCGAAGATGCCCGCGAGGTGCTGCTCAAGCTGTACGATGCGGATGCTGAATATTCTGCCGACGCGCTGGAGGGCATTCACGATGCGCTGGAGCAAATCAGCGGCAAAGTGCTCAAGGGCGACGTGACCGATGCCATCGCCGCCGAGGTGCTGGCCACGATTGCCAAAGAGGAAGATTTGAATGGCCGCATCCGCCGCAACGTGATGGACACGCGCCGTGCGCTGAGCTTTATGATGCGCAGCAAAATGCTCTCGCCCGAGCAGTACGACGAGGCGCGGCAGATTTTGCGCGACATCGACTCGCTGGACAGCCACACCACTTTCCTGTTCGACAAGATCAACTTTTTGATGGACGCCACCGTGGGTTTCATCAACATCAACCAGAACAAGATCATCAAAATCTTCTCGGTGGCCAGCGTGGCCTTGCTCCCCCCCACCTTGATCGCCAGCATCTACGGCATGAACTTTCAGCACATGCCCGAGCTAAGCCAGCCTTGGGGCTACCCCGCAGCGCTGGTGCTGATGCTGTGCTCTGGCGTATTGCCTATGCTGTACTTTCGCAAGCGGGGTTGGTTGAAGTAGGTGTTGCTGCGTTCTCCTACGCAGGTTTCGCTCGTAGACCTCGCGCTTGCGCGCGCACACTGCGCTGCAGAAATGGCTGGTTTGTTCGCTAAGATTACCTGGCCCGTCGTGTACGGTTTTTGTGTGTCTGTGGTGTGCAGGCCAAGTAAAATGTTGCGAGACCAGCTACGACTTTGATAGTGAGAGTCGGATGATAACCAGATAGCAACCGGGGTCAGATCAAAATTCAGGACGATCAACTCTCCGGCGAATGAACCACCAGTACGAAATTTTGCTCTGACCCCGCTTGCGTTGCATCAAAGCAGTGAAGCACTCAGCAAGACGCCTCAAGCACGTTACCCGCGCGCGCTCCTGGTCCGCAGCGAACAAGCTCCGAGTAAAGAAGCGCAGAGCAACAAAAAATCAACGCAGCCGCTTCACCAAGCTAGACGTATCCCAGCGCTTGCCGCCCATCTGTTGCACGTCGGCATAGAACTGGTCGACCAAAGCCGTAACGGGCAGGCGCGCGCCGTTGCCTTTGGCTTCGTCCAACACTAGCCCCAAGTCTTTGCGCATCCAGTCCACGGCAAAGCCGAAGTCGAACTTGTCGGCCACCATGGTTTTGCCACGGTTGTCCAGCTGCCAGCTTTGCGCTGCGCCTTTGCCGATCACGTCCAGCACCAGGTTCACGTCCAGACCGGCTTTTTGCCCGAAGGCAATGGCCTCACTCAAGCCCTGCACCAAGCCTGCGATGCAGATCTGATTGACCATCTTGGTCAGCTGGCCGCTACCTGCCTCGCCCATGCGGGTAAAGGCCCGTGAGAAGGCCATCGCCGTGGGCTGGGCTGCGTCAAACGCTGCTTGGTCGCCGCCGCACATCACGGTGAGCAGGCCGTTTTGTGCGCCCGCTTGACCGCCCGACACAGGGGCATCCACAAAGTGCAAACCCGCAGCCTTGGCAGAGGCATACAGCTCGCGCGCGATGGTGGCTGAGGCGGTGGTGTGGTCTACCAAAATCGCGCCCTTTTTCATGCCAGCCAGCGCGCCGTCATCACCCCGCACCACACTGCGTAAATCGTCGTCATTGCCGACGCAGCAAAACACGATGTCAGCGTCTTTCACAGCCACCTTAGGCGTGAGGCCATGGGTAGCCCCTGCAAACTCCGCGCAGA
Source organism: Polaromonas sp. (assembly GCA_043772355.1). Lineage (GTDB taxonomy): Bacteria > Pseudomonadota > Gammaproteobacteria > Burkholderiales > Burkholderiaceae_C > JAAFIP01. The sequence goes on along the minus strand of JAYVGI010000376.1, from coordinate 3,979 downwards.
ATGCTGCGGATTTAGCCGCCGTGCGGTTGTACACACTCACCTGGTGCCCCGCCGTAGCCAAGTGCCCGGCCATGGGGTAGCCCATGACGCCGAGGCCCAGGAAGGCTACTTTTTTGGACGGGCTGGGTTCGTAAGTTTTTGCGTTGATGGAGGGCATGGTGGTCACTGTGTGTAAATAAACGAAGGCTGTACTTTAGCACCGCATGGCGCTGTAGGCAGTCACCTGCGCTGCAAGCATCTGTGCGGGGTGGTGTGTGTGCCGTTTCCAGGGGGCCGGTTTCCAGTCCCGCGCACGCTCAGGTCTCTGTGCACACCAAGCGCCAGAGCTGCGTCAGCATATTGTTGGAGGTGCAAGGTTGGATCGCCCATCGCTTCACAAGAACTGGTTTGGTTGGAGCAAGTCGGTGGATCGCTCGCCATATTCGCGAGAGCTGATCGGCGGTGTACTCAGCGCAGCGGCATCAAGGAGGAGTCGTCTGCCCTAGGCAGACACGGGGGACAGCCGCGGAGCTGAGTACACCGTCGGCCAGCTCCCGTACAAGGCAAAAGTAGCGCTCGCAAGGGATAGTGCCGAGATCGCGGCACTACATAATTTGCAAGTGCTCAGTACCTGCGGCCAAATCCTGGGTTTTGGCGCGCTGGGAATTGAGTTTGATTTGCAGGCGCAGGTCGTTCACCGAATCGGCGTTGCGCAGTGCGTCTTCAAAGGTAATTTTGTTGTTTTCAAAGCCGTCAAACAAAGCTTGGTCAAAGGTTTGCATACCCAGGTTGCGGCTTTTCTTCATGATCTCTTTGATCTCGCCGACATCGCCTTTGAAAATCAAATCCGAAATCAGCGGCGTGTTGAGCATGATCTCTACCGCCGCAAAACGGCCCTTGCCGTCTTGCTTGGGCACCAGTCGCTGCGAGACCATGGCGCGCAGGTTGAGCGACAAGTCCATCAGCAGCTGGGTGCGCCGCTCTTCGGGGAAGAAGTTGATAATGCGGTCCAGCGCCTGGTTGGCGCTGTTGGCGTGCAGGGTGCACATGCACAGGTGGCCGGTTTCAGCAAAGGCCACGGCATGCTCCATGGTTTCGCGGTCGCGCACCTCGCCCATCAAGATGACGTCGGGCGCTTGGCGCAGGGTGTTTTTCAGCGCGGCTTCCCAACTGTCGGTGTCCAGGCCCACTTCACGCTGCGTCACGACGCAGTTTTTATGTGGGTGCACAAACTCTACCGGGTCTTCGATGGTGATAATGTGGCCAAACGAGTTTTCGTTGCGGTGGTCCACCATGGCGGCCAGTGAGGTGGACTTGCCCGAACCCGTGGCACCCACCAAAATCACCAGGCCGCGCTTGGTCAAGGTGACATCTTTGAGCACCTGGGGCAGGCCCAATGCGTCGATGGTGGGCAGGGTGTTGGGGATGGTCCGCATAACCATGCCGACTTTGCCCATCTGGATAAATGCGTTCACCCGAAATCGCCCAATGCCGGGTGGGGACACGGCAAAGTTGCACTCCTTGGTGCGCTCAAACTCTGCTGCTTGTTTGTCGTTCATGACAGAACGGGCCAGGGCCAGGGTGTGCATGCCGGTCAGCGGCTGGGGCGACACCTTGGTGACCTTGCCGTCCACCTTGATGGCGGGGGGGAAATCACCCGTGATAAACAAATCGCTGCCGTTACGGCTGACCATCAACTTCAAAAGATCGTTGATGAATTTACTGGCTTGGTCGCGCTCCATGAAGCAGCTCCTTTCTTGCTACAGCCTGCGGGTGCAGGCGGGGGTTTGTGTGTAAATCAAATGGTCTCAATCGCTTAGATGGCCGCCGCCGCGCCGGGCCGCCCCAAGCAAGGCACGGCCCCCTCGGGGGCAGCGCATTACACGCAGTGAAAAGCGTGGGGGCATCATTGCGCGCCGGGCCGCCCCAAGCAAGGCACGGCCCCCTCGGGGGGCAGCGCATTACACGCGGTGAAAAGCGTGGGGGCATCATTGCGCGCCGGGCCGCCCCAAGCAAGGCACGGCCCCCTTGGGGGGCAGCGCATTACACGCAGTGAAAAGCGTGGGGGCCATCACGCTACCCTACGAAGTTATCTGGAATTTTGGCCTTGCCGCGCGCTTCGGCGGGCGAGATCATATTGCGTTTGACCAAATCCGTAAGGTTCTGGTCCAGCGTCTGCATGCCCACGCTGTTGCCGGTCTGGATGGCGGAGTACATCTGCGCCACCTTGGCCTCGCGGATCAGGTTGCGGATGGCGCTGGTGCCCAGCATGATCTCGTGCGCCGCCACGCGGCCCGTGCCGTCCTTGGTTTTGCACAGGGTTTGCGAGATCACCGCCTGCAAGGATTCGGACAGCATGGAGCGGATCATCTCCTTCTCTTCGGCGGGGAACACGTCAATAATCCGGTCGATGGTTTTGGCGGCGCTGGAGGTGTGCAGGGTGCCAAACACCAGGTGGCCGGTCTCGGCAGCCGTCATGGCCAGGCGAATGGTTTCCAGGTCGCGCATCTCGCCCACCAAAATCGCGTCGGGGTCTTCGCGCAGGGCCGACTTCAAGGCGGCGGCAAAACTCAGCGTCATCGGCCCGACTTCACGCTGGTTGATCAGGCATTTCTTGGATTCATGCACAAACTCAATCGGGTCTTCCACCGTCAAGATGTGGCCGTACTCGGTCTCGTTCAGGTGGTTCACCATCGCGGCCAGGGTGGTGGACTTGCCCGAGCCCGTGGGCCCGGTGACCAGCACCATGCCGCGCGGCTTCATCGCCAGATCGGCCAAAATCTTGGGCGCATTGAGCTGCTCCAGGGTCAAAATTTTGGACGGGATGGTACGAAACACCGCCGCAGCGCCCCGGTTTTGGTTAAAGGCGTTGACCCGAAAGCGGGCCAGCCCGTCAATCTCAAACGAAAAGTCCACCTCCAAAAATTCTTCATAGGCCTTGCGCTGGCCATCGTTCATGATGTCATACACCATGGCGTGCACGGCTTTGTGGTCCAGCGGCTCGACGTTGATGCGCCGCACGTCGCCGTGCACGCGGATCATCGGTGGCAGGCCCGCCGACAGGTGCAAGTCCGAGGCTTTGTTTTTGACGCTGAAGGCCAAGAGTTGGGTGATATCCATAATAGTTACAAGCTCGCGTGCTGGCTAAGGGTGGTTTTGGAGACAATCAACGCATTATGGTCACAATTTCAGACAATCTCCACAGCGTGCATGCCCAGATCGCGGCTTCTTGCACGGAGTGTGGGCGCAATGCCAACGAAGTGGCGCTTTTAGCCGTGAGTAAAACCTTTGGCCCCGAGGCGGTGCGCGAGGCCTACGCGTGCGGGCAGCGCGCGTTTGGCGAAAACTACATTCAGGAAGGCATCGAGAAAATCGCCCTGTTGGCCGACTTGCCCGGCATCGTGTGGCACATGATTGGCCCGATTCAAAGCAATAAAACCCGGGTGGTGGCCGAGCAGTTTGCCTGGGTGCACAGCATCGATCGGCTCAAGACGGCCGAGCGCTTGAGCGCCCAGCGCCCGCCGCAGCTAGCACCATTGCAGGTGTGCGTTCAGGTCAACATCGATGGTGGCCTGAACAAATCGGGCGTAGCCCCGGCCGAGGCGGCGCTGCTGGTCAGCGCGGTGGCGCAGTTGCCCGGTTTGCAGCTGCGCGGCATCATGGTGATACCGGAGCCTACTACTGATTTAGTAGCTGGCCGCGCAATATTTCAGCAGGCTAAAGGCCTGTTTGATGCGATAAAGCGGCAGCACGGCGAGGTGGACACCCTGTCGATGGGCATGAGCGCCGATATGCCACTGGCCGTGGCGGCGGGCAGCACGATGGTGCGGGTGGGCACGGCTGTGTTTGGGCGGCGGCATTAGGCGGCAGGCGAGACAGGTGACAGGCGAGACAGGTGACAGGCGAGACAGGTGACAGGTGACAGGTGACAGGTGACAGGTGACAGGTGACAGGTGACAGGTGACAGGTGACAGGTGACAGGTGACAGGTGACAGGTGAC
>JAYVGI010000375.1:0-8957 GCA_043772355.1 Polaromonas sp. | reverse complement strand
GCGGCGCTGGTGTGGTCTACGAAATGGCGCAGGCCTTTGCCGCTTTGCGCGCCGTCCCCCTGCCCTTCAAAAAATGCCACGCCCCAGCCGTCGCCATGGTGGTCGGTGTTGCCGCCGCGTTGCGCAAAGCCGCTAAAGCTGAACGTAATGTCCGTCGGCGTGTTGCAGTTCATTCCGAGGAGTTGGCACATGCTTTGATGTTACGCGGAACATCGGCTAGAGGTAACGCAAAAAGCGCAAAAAACTCGCAAAAAACGCAAAAGCAAATCCATTAAATATGGTCTTGCGTGATTTATCTTTCGTTTTGCGTTTTTTGGCTTCTTTTTAGTGTTTTTTGCGTTACCTCGTTTATCCCTCCTGCTGCACGTCAATGCATCGCTTAGCTGCGCACTTCACCATCGCCATACACCACGTACTTCAGCGAAGTCAGCCCTTCAATGCCCACCGGCCCGCGTGCGTGGAATTTATCGGTGCTGATACCAATCTCGGCCCCCAGGCCAAACTCAAAGCCATCGGCAAAGCGCGGGCTGGTGTTCACCATCACACTGGCCGAGTCCACCTCACGCAAAAAGCGCTGGGCGTGCTGGTGGTTGCTGGTGATGATGGCATCGGTGTGGTGCGACGAGTAGTGGTTGATGTGGGCAATCGCTGCGTCCAATCCATCGACAATTTTGATGCTGATGATGGGTGCGAGGTATTCTTCAAACCAGTCTTGCTCCGTCGCATCGACTATTTTTGCTACCGATTTAATAGCTGTTTGCGCACGTAATAATTGGGCTGCAGCCGCATCGCAGCGCATTTCCACGCCCTTGGCCGCATAAATCGCCGCAATCTTGGGTAAAAACTCTGCCGCCGCATCCTTGGCCACTAGAAGGCCCTCAATGGCATTGCAAGGGCTGTACTTCTGTGTCTTCGCGTTGTCGGCCACCTTTACCGCCATAGCGATGTCGCACACGGCATCTACATACACATGGCAGTTGCCGTCCAGGTGTTTGATGACGGGCACTTTGGCATCACGGCTGATGCGCTCGATTAAGCCCTTGCCACCACGCGGGATGATCACGTCCACATACTGCGGCATGGCAATCAGCTGGCCCACCGCCTCGCGGTCCGTCGTGGGCACCAGTTGCACCACGTTCTCGGGCAGGCCGCTCTCGCGCAGGGCCTGGCGCACCAGTTTTGCGAGCGCACGGTTCGACTCAATCGCCTCCGAGCCACCACGCAAAATGCAGGCGTTGCCGCTTTTGATCGACAGCGAGGCCGCCTCAATCGTCACGTTGGGGCGGCTCTCGTAAATCATGCCAAACACGCCAATCGGCACGCGCATTTGCCCCACGCGGATACCGCTGGGCTGCTGCTTCATGCCAATGATTTCACCAATGATGTCGGGCATGGTGGCCAACTGCTCACAGCCCTGCGCGCAGGTCTCTAGTACCTGCGGCGTGAGCTTGAGGCGGTCAACCATCGGCGCAGACAAACCATTGGCAGTGGCGCGCTCCAAGTCTTTGGCATTGTCAATTTGCAGCGCCTGCACGTTCTGGCGCAAGAGCGCTGCCAGCTTGCGCAGCGCTGCATTTTTAGTAGCTGCTTGCGCCTTGGCTATATGGCCAGACGCAGTTTTAGCCTGCAAACCCAAGGTCTGCATCAGCTCGGTGGTGGAAATGGTGTGCATAGGCATATTTTCGCATTTTTATGACTGCATGGGCGCTAAGTACTTCATGCTGCACAATTGCTTGAACTTGAAATTCACACTGATGACCTCTCGCTACCTCCCCTCAGGCATCCAAGCCGAATACGAACCCGGCTCGCGTGGCCGTGTGTTGCGTAATTTGTTGGGCATCACGCTTGTTGGCGACATCAGCGTAGCTGAATCTCAAACCCTCTTGCTCGCGCAAGTTCAGGCCATCGAACGGTATCGCGAAGACCAACGATTCTCGGCTCGAGATATCTGCGATTTGCACCGTTTGTGGCTCTCGCCCGTGTATGCGTGGGCAGGTGAGTTCCGGTCGGTCAACATGGGCAAAGCCGGGTTCCAGTTCGCGCATGCGCCTTTGATTGCGGGGTTGATGGCACAGCTAGAACAGGGCGTATTGTCGGAGTTCACACCCTGCCGTCCGGCAACCAATGCGGCTGTGGCAAAGGCTCTGGCAGTAGTGCATGCAGAGCTGATTTTGATTCACCCGTTCAGAGAGGGTAATGGCCGCGTAGCCAGGCTGTTGGCCTTGCTGATGGGTCTTCAAGCAGGCTTGCCGCCGCTGAACTTTTCACCCATTGATGGGGTGCATAAAGCGGCCTATATCGTCGGCATCCACGCCGCTGTAGGGCGCAACTACGCGCCGCTAACCGTGCTTTTTGAAAACGTTATTTCACAGACTTGGAAGCCGCACGCTGTTTCCAATAATCGGTAAAAGAACGCACATCAGTAATGCCCGATGTCTTAAGGGCGCGTTCAAAAGGTTGCCGGATACCCTCTATGCCAGACGACGTTCTAGCAGAGGCAATCAAGCCAGCCATGGCTAGCGTTTTGTCTCGCAGAAAACGATTGGATTGAGATAGTTTCATGCGCTAATTTTAGCGTGGAATCGTCGGTAAGCAAAGCGTTCTGAGTGGCGACGCTCAACAGCAAGCTCACCCTTACACCACCACCTTGCACACCATCATGGCCAACTGGTGCAAGGCCGCCCACGGGTCTGCTGGCCAGCCGGGTTGTTTGAGGCCTTTGACAATCCCGTCCACCTGGTGCGCAGCGTGCAGCAGGTTGGCTGCGTCGGTAGACGGCAGGCGCGGCAAGATGCGTTCAAACAGCTTTTGCTTCATGCCCCACACCCGCGCCTCTTGCAAGGCCATGGGCAGCGGTTTGCCTTCATCCATCAAGCTGCGCAGGCGGTGCAGAGCGCGGATGTCTTCCGACAGCGTCCAGTGCACCAGCACCGTGGCCTCGCCTTCGGCTTGCAGGCCGTCCAGCATGCGCTGCACGCGGGCGGCGTTGCCCGCCAGCACGGCTTCGCTGAGCTTAAACACGTCATAGCGGGCGACGTTCAGCACGGCGGCTTCTACTTCGTCAAAACTCAGTTCACGCGGGCTCGCCGCATCCCCCGGATACAGCAGCGCCAGCTTTTGCATCTCCTGGTGCGCCGCCAGCAGGTTGCCTTCTACCCGGTCGGCAAAAAATTTAAGCGTGCGCTCGCCCTCCTCGCCGCCCTTCACCCGCAGGTGCAGGGCCTGCATGCGCTGGGCGATCCACTGGGGCAGCACGCGCCGCTCGATGCTGTCGATCTGCATCGTGATGCCAAAGCTCTCCAGCGCGCCAAACCAGGCACCCGTCTTGGTCAGCTTGTCCAGCTTGGGCAGGATAAACAGGGTGAGCGTGCTGTCGTTGTCTTTGCTGCTTTGGGCCAGCTGCTGGATGGCTGGGCTGCCCTCTTTGCCGGGCTTGCCGGTGGGCACGCGTACCTCCACGATCTGCCTGTCGGCAAACAGGCTGAGCGACCCGCCCGAGGCCAGCACCTCGCTCCAGTCAAAGTGCGCGCCCGCCACCGTGTGCACGGTGCGCTCGGTATAGCCCTGCGTGCGGGCGTGCGCGCGGATCGCGTCCGCCGCCTCCTGGATCAAGAGCGGCTCGTCGCCGTGCAGGGTGTACAGGGGCTTCAAACCCTTTTGCAGGTGTTGGCTAAGTTGGGGTGCGGCGAGTTGCATAGCCCCAAGTTTAAAGGCTTGCGCAGCGTGGCCGCTGGCAAGCCCTCCTGCTTTCAGAACTGCCTCTAGCCGATGTGGATAGCGCTACGCACCGACTCGGGCAGCTTCTTTAAAAGCCACTTCACGCCAAAAGTAACGATCAGCACGTCATCCACCGCGCCAAGAAAGGGAATGAAGTCAGGAATCAGGTCAATGGGCGAGACCAAATACAGCAGCAAACCCGCCACGCCCAGCTTGAGCCAACCCGGCGACTGGGGGTGGCGCAGCGCGCGCCACAGCAGCGTCAAGTCAAAGCGCAAAGCCGTCCAAATCACTGCCAGCCGTTTCCACATAACCTACTCCTTCACACGCTGATGATCAGCGCATCTCCGTAACGTGGGGGTGGGGTGTGGGTTGACAAGGGGCTACGCTGCAACGCAACGTAAGCTCAATTTGTACTTTTCCCAGAGGCGACTAAGGCTGCAAAGGCAATCCAAGTTCCTTTAAAAACTCATTGTGCTTTTTTTGAGCTTTTATTATTGCTGTTGTAGCGATAAATCCATCATTCCAGCCCTTCAATCAAACGTTTTTCCCGCTCAAGCTCGGCAACCAGTTCGTCCTCAGTGGGCAAAATGCGCTGGTATTTAGAAGCAAAAAGCTGTGGGTTTTCTCGTATCACAGAGTATTTAACGACGGTTTCATCTTTGCTGTCGCACAGAATAATGCCAATAGTGGGGTTGTCATCTTCTCCGCGTTTGAGGTCGTCAAACATACGCACATACATATCCATCTGGCCAATATCTTGGTGGCTAAGCTTGCCGGTTTTCAGGTCAATGATGACAAAACACTTCAGTAGGTAGTTGTAAAACACCAAGTCCAGATAAAAATGATTCGTTTCGGTGCTGATGCGCATTTGCCGCGCCACAAACGAAAAGCCCTTACCCATCTCCAAGAGGAATTTCTGCAGCTCATTAATAATGGCCTGTTCCAGCTTGCTTTCTTTGAGCTGGCCAGTCTCAGGCAGCTGCAGAAACTCCAGCACATAAGGGTCTTTGATGAATTCCAGCAGCGCATTGCCGCCTGCCGGGCTGACCTGGCTGCCATCAGCCTGGGAAGAGAGCAGACGCTGAAAGCTGTGGGTTTGAATGTTGCGCTCCAGCTGCCGCACGCTCCATTGCTGCTGCGCGCCCTCCTGCAGGTAATAGCTGCGGGCTTGAGGGTCATCCACCCTCATGATCAGCCGGTTATGGCTCCAGCTCAATTTGCTACACACCGTGTAGCAAATCGCTTGGTCGGGGTAGGTGAGGTAAAACTGGCGAAAGTTGCGCAAATTGGCATACGAAAAACCTTTGCCAAAGCTGGCAGAGAGTTCTTTGGAAAGATTCTCCAGCAACCTTTGCCCGTAGGTAGCGCGGCTGTCGCCCTGCTGCTCCTCTTGCACAATCCGCTGGCCCATCAGCCAATAGGCCTCCACCATGGCTGCATTCACCGCCGACCGCGCTTTACCACGCGCCTGCTCTAGGATGGTTTTTATGTCGGTGTGAAAAGAAGTTAAGGCGTTCATAAGGGCACTTTGGCAACGATTTTCAGCAGGGCGTTGCAAGTTGTTGGTCAGTGGGTGACTGTGGCCAACATTATCTCTCTATCGGTTTTATCCCTCCCTCACCGCTGCGGCATATCCTTCACCGAATACCCCAAGCTCACCGTAGCATCCGGCCCGATGGGTAGCATGCCTGTCTCCCACGTCTCCCAGTCCGCGCGCATGCTGTCCAAACGCGCGGGCTCGCGCTCTGCTAGGTTGGCGCGTTCGCGTTCGTCTTTCGACACATCAAACAGGTAGTCGTTGCCGTCCACGCGCAGGTACTTCCAGTTGCCGCTGCGCAGGGCGCGTTGGCCTCGGTGGTTCATGCGCCAGTGGAGGGGCCTAGCAAACTCGTTGCCGGCTGCTTGCAGGACGGGCAGCAGGGACACGCCGTCTAGCGGGTAGGCTGCGTCGGCCTGTGCGCCAGCGGCGGCTAGCATGGTGGCGGACCAGTCCATGGTCATGCACTGCTGCGTGCTTTGGCGGCTGGGTTGGATGGCGGCGGGCCAGTGGGCTATCCAGGGAACGCGGATGCCGCCTTCGGTGAGGTCCATCTTGCCGCCTACCAAGGGCCAGTTGTCGCTGAAGCGCTCGCCACCGTTGTCGCTGGTGAAGACGATGAGGGTGTTGTCTAGCTGCCCGGTGGCGCGCAGCGCGGCGACCACCTGGCCTATGCCTTCGTCCATGTGGTGGACCATGCGCTGGTAGGTGTGGATGTTGCCGCCGTGCAGGTGGAAGAGGTTGGCTTTCACCTCTTGCGCCAGCGCCTCGTCATCGCGCGTTTCCCAGGGCCAATGGGGTGCCGTGTAGTGCATGCTTAAAAAGAAGGGGGCATCTTGCTGGGCCATGCGCTGCACGTAGTCAACTGAACGCTGTGAGATGAGATCGGTGAGGTAGCCCTCTTGCTGCTTTTCTTCTTCGTTTAAATACAGGTCGTGCGTGCCGTTGTTGCTGCAATGGGTAAAGTAGTCCACCCCGCCCGACATGGGGCCGAAGAATTCTTCGTAGCCGCTTTTGATGGGGCCAAAGTGTGGTGCGTAGCCCAGGTGCCATTTGCCGATGAGTGCGGTGCGGTAGCCACTGCTTTTTAAGAGCGATGGCAGGGTGGGTAGCTCAGGCGGCAGGCCCAGGGTGGCGCTGCCTTTGCTTTTGCTGTTGATGGGCTCCTCTAGCGCGCCGCGCAGGCGGTACTGGTAGCGCGCGGTCATCAGCGCAAAGCGGGTGGGCGAGCAAACAGGGGAGTTGCTGTAGCCTTGGGTGAACTTGATTCCGTCTGCGGCCAGGCCGTCGAGCACGGGGGAGACTTTGCCAAACTTGGCATCGCGACCGCCGTAGCAGCCCAGGTCGGCAAAGCCCAGGTCGTCGGCGACGATGAAGATGATGTTGGGGCGTTTCATAAAGGCTTTGGGCTTGCAGCCTCATGGAATAATGCGGGAGCAGCTATGTAAATCATAGTTGTTTTGGCTGTGCTTGGGGTTGAGGAGAGGGGAGTTTTTGAACGCAGAGGGCGCAAAGGTTTCGCAAAGGACGCTAAAGAAGACAAAAAAATCAAAATGGAAGACGGGCTTGATTTTTCACTGACCAAGAATTATTCCACTTTCATACCGGTGGCCGCAATCACCTTGCCGTAGCGGGCATACAGGTCGCTCAGGCGTTTGGCAGCAAAGCTGCCGGTCAGGCCTTCGTAGTCCATGTCCAGGCTGGCGATGCGCTTTTGCATGTCGCTTTGCTGTAACGCGTCGATCACATATTTTTGCATTGCCTGCGTCACGCTCTCAGGTGTAGCGCTGCTGACCATCACTACATAGACCACCTCGTTCTCCAACTCTTTCACGCCTGCCTCGGCCACCGTGGGCACGTCGGGTGCCAATGTGGAGCGTTTACGGCTGGTCACCGCCAGCGGGGTGATCTTGCCTGCTTTGACCTGGGGCAGCATGCCCGTGGTGGCCAGCACGCCGCCGTCTACCTCGCCCGCCACAATGGCCAGCACGGCGGGGGAGTTGCCTTTGTAGGGGATGTGGGTGAGCTTGATGCCTGCTGCATCCGTAAACACCTCCACTGCCAAATGCCCGGGGCTGCCGCTGCCGCCCGAGCTGAAATTGAGCGTTTTGCTTTTGCCTGCGGCCACCAGGTCTTGCATGGTTTTGTATCCCGTGCTGGGGTGCACGCCCACCAGCAGGCCCGAGCTGGCAATCACCACCAGCGGCTTGAGGTCAGCATTTTTGTACGCCAGGTTTTTGTAGATGTGCGGGTTAACGGTAAAGGTGGTGTCAATACCCCACAGCAGCGTGTGTCCGTCCGCAGGCGCTTTGGCCACTATGTCCGCGCCCAGGCTGCCGCTGGCACCGGGCTTGTTCTCTACGACAAAGGCTTGGCTGAATTGCTTTTGCAGCGCGTCGCCGACGGCGCGGGCCAAGATGTCGGACGGGCCACCGGGGGGGAAGCTGTTGATGAATTTGACGGACTTGTTTGGCCACGCAGCAGACTGCGCTGGCTTGTCTTGCGCCCAGGCTCCCGCGCACAATGCCATCAGCACTGTTAACACGGCGACGCTGATGCTGCGGTGAGCAAAGAGGTTTGTCATAGGTAAGTTCAGGTAAGCTTGTAGCGCGTACTGTATGCCAGAGACTACGGTGACTCCTCGCAAACACCGCTAGGACTTACCCGTGTTTTCTAGCGTCATGTTTTTGCGAACGGCTGCGGTTGAAGATGTCGCATTTACGCTGGTTGGCTGGCATCAGCTCGGGAAGTTGTTTTCGCGAAAAAATCTCCGAGAACACGCGAATACCTGGGTAGCGATCTGTAGACCGTGAGCGCGCCTCTCTACGATTTTTTCATCACAACCACGCCGAACTGCTGCTGAACGGGCGGTGTAGTGCTCTTTTGCTTGCGGAGGGAGCGCATTTCAAGCTGTTTGGCGCTCTATCCAGCTAATTAATTGCGGGAGCAGCTACTTTTTTGATAGTTATCCGAGTCACAAGAAGCGTACCACCGTTGCACGTGAAGCACCTCAGCGTGCCGCAGTCGCCCTACCGCGCACCATGCTCCCACGAGACAAAAAGTACATACGCCAGCCAGGCGGTGATGGAGTGTGTTTGGGATGCAAAAACTGTAGAGAGGCGCGGCGACCAACTCTAGATGACTACCCGGGTGTTCGCGTGTTCTCGGAAGTTTTTGACAGCCCAAATTCCTCCATCGCCGCAAAGTGACCAAGCCAGTACATCATTCTTCAACGACTGATCGCAAAGCAACCAAGCCAGTGCACAACTCTTCAGCTACTGATCACAAAACGACCAAAGCGGAGCAGAACGCGCCAGCAATTACACGGAGAGCGTCTGCGCAAACCTATTGATGTTGTCAAAAGCACTGCCAAAGTAGGCCTCGTAGTTGTCTTTCTCTACAAAGCCGATGTGCGGGCTGCACAGGCAATTGGGCAAGTCTTGCAGCGGGTGCCGCACGTGCAGCACGGGCTCGTCTTCATACACATCCACGGCGGCAAAGCCCGGGCGGCCCAGCTTGAGTGCGTTATACAAAGCATCCGCCTCCACCAGTTCGGCCCGGCTGGTGTTGACAAAAATCGCGTCGGGCTTCATCAACGAAAGATCCGCTGCGGTCACATAGTGCTTCGTCTCCTTGGTCAGGCGCAGTTGCAGGCTCAGAATGTCGCTGCTTTGGAAAAAATGTGCGCGCGAGGTGGCCA
>JAYVGI010000374.1:0-2137 GCA_043772355.1 Polaromonas sp. | reverse complement strand
AGCTCCATGAGGAATTTTTGCAGTTGATTGAGCAGGCCTTGCTCCAGGTCTTGCTCGTACAAACCAGCGTCAGGTTGTGCGCCTAAAAATTCCAACACGTACGGGTCGCGGATAAAGTCTCTGGGGTCGGGTGGGGCTTCTTTTGCAATGTTGGCGGCAGCCTCAGCCCGCACGCCTGTTTTGGCTTTGTCTTGCGTGGCAAGCAGGCGTTCGTAAAACAGGCTGGCAATTTGCCGGTCGAGTGCCCGCACGCTCCAGCCTTGCTGCACAGCTTCGTTGGCGTACCAGTCGCGGGCGGTGGGGGTGCTTACGCGCAGCAGTTGTCTAAAGTGTGACCAGCTTAAACGCCCAAGGCTAGATTGGTCACACAGTGTGTGACTATTTGGAAAAGCGAGATAAAACTGGCGAAACAGTTTGAGGTTGGTGTGAGAAAAGCCTGCACCAAACTCATCGCTTAGACGCTCGCCTAACTCCACCAAGATGCGTGAGCCATAAGCAGCACGTTTCTCGCCTCCTTGCTCGCCCTCCACAATCAAGCGCCCCACATGCCAATAGGTCTGCACCATGGCGGTGTTGACGGTTTGCCGTACCTGCGCCTTGGCCGTGTGTAGGAGGCTGCGAATGCTGTCATGCAGCGTAACAGTGTCCACCGCAGGCGTGATGCTGGCGGTGGCTTGAGTGGTTGCGGGCAGGTGGGGTGGGGGCATGGCAAAGACGGGTCGGCAAATTCTAACGGTGAGACAGTATTGACAGTAAAAATGCAGCCTGATAAGGTACTACCAACAACTACCTTTAAGAGCTTGACAGTGACCACCGCCATCCTGACACCCACCGCCATCAAGCTTGATGCAGAAACCAAAGCGCGCATCAAGCGCTTGGCAGATGCCCGCAGCCGCACCTCGCACTGGCTCATGCGCGAAGCCATCGTGCAGTATGTGGACCGCGAGGAAAAGCGTGAAACCATCCGACAAGACGCCATCAAAGCCTGGGATGCCTATCAGGCAGACGGCTTGCACGTCACCGCGCCAGAGGCGGACACGTGGTTGGCCGAGTTGGAAGCGGGACGCGATACCGCACCACCAGTGCCGCACCGCTAAATGGCGCAGCTCATCTGGACGCCGCCTGCCACGCGAGACGTGCACAGGCTTTATCAATTTCTGGCCCAAAAAAACCCAGAAGCCGCCCGCCGCGCCATTAAAGCCATCCGCCAAGGGGTGTTGGTGCTGGCCAAGCAACCCGGCATTGGCCGACCCGCCGAGGACATGCCCATCGAATTCCGCGAGTGGATCATCACCTTTGGCGACAGCGGCTACGTGGTCTTGTACCGCTTGGCGGCTAACGCCGCCTATTTGTTGGCGGTGCGGCATCAGCGTGAGGCGGGGTATTGAAATCTGCCGCTAAACTGGCGCTACACTTTTTAACAGCCCACACAAAGCTTTCCCCCAACCTTTCATTCAACACCACACCCAAGCCACCACCATGACCCTGCACCGCCTACTTGCCCACAGCTTCGCCACCTGCGCCAGCTTTGCCCTGCTCACTCTGGCCAGCCTGGCCCATGCCGAGCCGGGCATGTTGCGCATCACCACCAGCCCCGGCGATGCGCAGATATTTGTCAACGGCCAGCGCAAGGGCAATAGCCCCAGCCAAGAGGGGCAAACCTTTGCCGTGCGCCTGCCGCAGGGCGACTACACGGTGGAGGCGCGCAAAAGCGATGGCAAAGACTACTACGGCAAGAAAAGCGTGTACGTGGCCAACGACAGTCTGCAAACGGTGAATATCTCGCTCGAAAAAGTCGTTCAACCCGCCAAGCCCTATGGCCAGGCACCCAATGGCAGCGCCAAGCTGGGCGGGCTCGAGTGGCTGCGCTGTAGCATCGGCCAGACTTGGAGTGGTAGCAGTTGCATCGGGCAGGCTAAGGGGTACACCTTTGAAGAAGCCAAGGCCGCAGCGGACACTTTTAACGCCACCGGCTACGGCGGCAAGCGCGACTGGCGCGTACCCACGGTGCGCGAACTGCAAAGCTTGCGGGTGTGTAGCACAGGCTTTGTCAGCGAGACACGGGATATTCAAGACGGTGGCGAAGCAGTGAGTAAGTATTGCAAGGACAACGCCAGCAAGCCCACTATTGACGCTA
>JAYVGI010000373.1:0-4471 GCA_043772355.1 Polaromonas sp. | reverse complement strand
TCGACGCTCCGATCTCCGGTGGCGCGGCCAAGGCCGCCAGCGCTCAGATGACGATGATGACCGCAGGCAAACCCGAGGCCTATGCCAAGGCCGAGGTATTTTTAAACGCCATGGCCGCCAAGGTCTACAAGCTGGGCGACAGCGCGGGCGCAGGCAGCAAAGTGAAAATCATCAACCAATTGCTGGCAGGCGTACATATTGCCGCCGCCGCAGAAGCGATGGCGCTGGGCCTGCGCGAGGGCGTAGACCCTGCCGCGCTGTACGAGGTGATTACCCACAGCGCAGGCAACAGCTGGATGTTTGAAAACCGCATGGCCCATGTGCTGGCGGCGGACTACACGCCGCTGTCCGCCGTGGATATTTTTGTCAAAGACTTAGGATTAGTGCTGGACATGGCGCGCGCAAGCAAGTTCCCGCTGCCGCTGTCTTCCACTGCGCACCAGATGTTTATGCAAGCCTCCACCGCAGGCTTTGCCAAAGAAGACGACAGCGCCGTGATCAAAATATTCCCTGGCATTGAGTTGCCCAAGAAAACTGCCGTATGACGATCAAGCTGGGCTGCATAGCCGACGACTTTACCGGTGCGACCGACCTGGCCAATAACCTGGTGCGTGCGGGCATGCGGGTGGTGCAAACCAACGGTGTGCCTACCGCTCCCTTGTCGGCAGAGGTGGACGCTGTGGTGGTGGCGCTCAAGTCGCGCACCATTGCGCCTGCGGACGCTGTAGCGCAGTCCTTGCAAGCATTAAATTGGTTAAAAAACGCCAGTAGCCAGCAAATATATTACAAGTATTGCTCTACTTTTGATAGTTTGTATGGGGCGGATGGGTCTGACCGGCGTGGCAATATTGGCCAGGTGACTGAGGCCTTGATGGATGCCTTGGACACTGATTTCACCATCGCCACACCCGCCTTCCCGGACAACGGGCGTACCGTGTTCAAGGGGCATTTGTTTGTGGGTGATGCGCTGCTGTCTGAGTCGGGCATGCAAAACCATCCGCTCACCCCTATGCGCGATGCCAACCTGGTGCGGGTGCTGCAAGCGCAGTGCCAGCGCAAGGTGGGCTTGATCGACTACCGCACGGTGGCGGCCGGGGTCGAGGCTGTGCGTACGCGCATTGCCGAGCTGCGTGGGCAGGGCGTGGGCATTGCCATCGTCGATGCGGTGTCGAATGACGACTTGATGCGCTTGGGGCTGGCTTTGAAAGACATGCAGCTGGTCACCGCAGGCTCGGGCGTAGCGATTGGTTTGCCGCAAAACTTTGGCGTCCAAACCTCGGCCCAGTCGGCCACATTGCCCAAGGTGCAAGGCCTGCAAGCCGTGGTGTCGGGCAGCTGCTCCCAAGCGACTAACGCCCAGGTGGCTGCATGGCAGGCTGCTGGCTTGCCGCACTTGGCGCTGGACATGGGGGCAGTGCTGGGCAGCGAGGCGCAGCGCAGCGCAGCGGTGCAAGGCGTGCTGGCCTGGGCTACACCCCTGCTAGCGAAGGGCCCGGTGTTGGTGTACTCCACCGCCGATGCGCAGACCGTTAAAGACACCCAAGCTGGTCTTGGGTCGGAGGCTACAGGTTTGAGGGTGGAGCAGGCCCTGAGCAGCATCGCCACGGGCTTGGTTGCGCTGGGCGTGCAGCAGCTCGTCGTAGCCGGTGGCGAGACCTCCGGTGCCTGCGTGCTGGCCCTGGGCGTACAGCAGATGCAGATCGGCGGCCAGATTGACCCAGGAGTGCCCTGGTGCCACGCCCACGCGGGGGCGGCAGGTAAAGGCCTGCACTTGGCGCTGAAATCAGGCAACTTCGGCGCACCAGACTTTTTTGCTAAAGCCTTCAAGATGCTCAAGCCTGACTAAATGTTTAGCTGTTCGTGATGCCTTGCGCCCTCTCCCGCCAGCGGGAGAGGGCTGAGGTGAGGGCCAGCGCGAAAAATTATCATTTAAAGTGACAAGCCCCTAAGCCCCTAAGCCCCTACGCCCCTAAGCCCATGCCCATGCCCATGCCCATGCCGATGCCGATGCCGATGCCGATGCCGATGCCGATGCCCATGCCCCTAAGCCCATGAAACCATTGACCGAAACCCAAGCCCGAGAAGAGATCTGCCGCGTAGGCAAAAGCCTGTTTGACCGTGGCTACGTGCACGCCACAGCAGGCAACATCAGTGTGCGCTTGGCGGACGGCTATCTCATCACCCCCACCGATGCCTGTCTGGGCATTCTCGACCCCGCGCAGTTGTCCAAACTCAGCTTTGACTTGCAGCACATCAGCGGTGCAGTCGCTAGCAAAACCATAGCTCTTCACGCAAGTATTTACCTGGCTAGCAAGGTATTTGATGCTCAAACCGCCTGCGTCATCCACACCCACAGCACACACTGCGTCGCCATCAGCCTGCGCACGCCACATTCGCCCGATACGTCCGATACGTCCGATACGCAGGCTGAGCTGCTGGCCGCCATCACCCCGTACTTCGTGATGAAAGTCGGGCATGTGCCGCACATCCCCTACCACCGCCCCGGCGACCCTGCGGCTGCACAACGGGTAGCGCGGGCCATCACCCGCTATGGCCAAGCAGGCACACCCATTCGCGCCGTCATGCTCGCTAGGCTAGGCCCCAATGTCTGGCACACCAGCCCCAGTGCCGCCATGGCCGTGCTGGAAGAGCTGGAAGAAACGGCCAAGTTGATGCACCTTTGCACGCCCGCACCCACACCATTGACTGAGACACAAATACAAGAGCTGCGTACAACCTTGGGTGCGCGCTGGTAGTTTGGGGAAGCAACGCAAAAAGCGCAAAAAATACGCAAAAACGCCAAAATTAAAAAAATACAATGAAAATTACATTCTATTTTTGCGCTTTTGGTTTTCCATTTTTGCCTGACCTTGATTTCTATTCAACATTCCAACTATTCACTGAGCCTTCACCATGCCCCAATTCGCCGCCAACCTGTCGATGATGTACGTCGAGCTGCCATTCCTGGACCGCTTTGAAGCCGCCGCCAAAGACGGCTTCAAAGCCGTGGAGTTTTTGTTCCCCTATGCCTATGAGGCCAAAGAACTGGCCGCACGCCTCAAAGCCAACGGCTTGCAGCAGGTGCTGTTCAATCTGCCGCCTGGCGGGATAGATGCCGCCTCCATCGAGTCGGCTTGGAACGGTGGCACGCGCGGCATCGCCTGCATCCCGGGCCGCGAGGCCGATCTGGTGGCCGGTGCCGAGCTGGCGCTGCGCTATGCCGAGGTGCTGCAATGCCCCCGTTTGCATATGATGGCAGGCTTGTTGCCGGCCGGTAAAGACCGTGCCGATGTGCGTAAAACCTATGTAAATAATGCGCGAGCAGCTAGCAAATTGGCAGCAAAGCAGGGCATCAACATCTTGCTCGAACCCATCAACACCCGTGACATCCCAGGCTTCTTCCTCAACCGCCAAGACCATGCGCACGACCTGATTGCCGAAATAGGCCAACCCAACGTCAAAGTGCAAATGGACTTGTACCACTGCCAAATTGTCGAAGGCGACGTGGCCATGAAAATCCGCCAATACCTGCCCACAGGCAATGTCGGACACTTCCAAATAGCCGGTGTGCCCGAGCGCCACGAGCCCGATGTGGGCGAGATGAACTACCCCTACTTGTTCGATGTCATCGACAGCCTGGGCTACACCGGCTGGATAGGTTGCGAGTACAAGCCGCGCTTGGGTGGGCAAGCGGGCGGCACATCCACCGGTTTGGGTTGGTTAAAACCGTATTTGGTATAGGAATTCGCCCTATTTACCGCGCAATTGCGTCAGGATTTTCACGCATGTAGGCTTGCACAATGTCTTCAAAACTTGGGTCTGCTTGCAAGCCCATCGCGTTGGCGCGGGGGGACGCGATGCGGGTCGGCCAAGTGGCCACAATACGGGATATGGCAGGGTCAATTTGCCATTTCAGCAAGTTGAATGGCGCGGGGCCAGCTATGGATTTAAGAGCGTCTGCCATGGCGCTCACGGTGGTCGTGATGGCGGGCAGGTTGATGGAAGTCAGCGGCCCCCAGTCGGCATCGCTGGCCTGTGCACAGCGGATGATGCCCTCGACGGTGCGGGTGGGGGACGACAGGGCCACGGCGGTCTCAGCGGCTACCGGCACCACGCTCGCTACGCCTGCCAGCGGCTCGCGGATCATGCCGCTGAAAAAGCTCGACGCTGCGCCATTGGGCTTGCCCGGGCGCACACTCACTGTCATGGGGCGCACACTGCGGGCGCGGATAAAGCCCTTGCGGCCATAGTCGGCCATTAGTTGCTCGCCAATGAATTTTTGGATACCGTAGCTCGACTGCGGCGTGGGCAGGGTGGTGTCGGTGACCACGCCGGAGAGGGGCAGCAAAGGCGTTTGACCGAACACACCGAGCGAGCTGGTGGCCACCACCATGGGCTGCGTCTTGAGCGCACGACAGGCTTCCAGCAATGCGTGGGTGGCGGCAAAGTTGCTGCGCATGCCCAGATCAAA
>JAYVGI010000372.1:0-1938 GCA_043772355.1 Polaromonas sp. | reverse complement strand
CTCACAGACCGCTTTAGCAAATGGCCCGTGAAGGTGATGGAGATGAGCCGCTTTCGCAGCGCCAAAGAAATCACCGCCGCCGTCAAAGGCCTGGCCGATGGCAGCGTAGACATTGTGGTGGGTACGCACAAGCTGCTCAGCGCATCGGTCAAATACAAAGACCTGGGCCTCTTGATCATCGACGAAGAGCACCGCTTTGGCGTGCGCCACAAAGAGGCCATGAAGGCCATGCGCGCCGAGGTCGATGTGCTCACGCTGACGGCCACGCCGATTCCCCGCACCATGGGCATGGCACTCGAAGGCCTGCGTGATTTAAGCGTCATCGCCACCGCACCACAACGCCGCCTGGCCATCAAAACCTTTGTGCGCACCGAAGGCAAAGGCGTGATCCGCGAGGCGGTGCTGCGTGAGCTGAAACGCGGCGGTCAAGTCTACTTTTTGCACAACGAGGTAGAGACCATCGAGAACCGCCGCGCCAGGCTGGAAGAAATCTTGCCCGAGGCCCGCATCGCCGTGGCCCACGGCCAAATGCCCGAGCGCCAGCTGGAAAAGGTGATGAAAGACTTTGTGGCCCAGCGCTACAACCTGCTGCTGTGCTCCACCATCATCGAGACCGGCATTGATGTGCCCACAGCCAACACCATCGTCATGTCCCGCGCTGACAAGTTTGGCCTGGCCCAGCTGCACCAATTAAGAGGCCGCGTCGGAAGAAGCCACCACCAAGCCTACGCCTACCTCATGGTGCCCGACATCGAAAGCCTCACCAAACACGCCCAGCAGCGCCTGGAGGCCATCCAGCAAATGGAAGAGCTGGGCAGCGGCTTTTACTTGGCCATGCACGACCTGGAGATTCGCGGCGCAGGCGAGGTGCTGGGCGAGAACCAAAGCGGCAACATGCTGGAAGTAGGCTTTCAGCTCTACAACGAAATGCTGGCCGAGGCCGTCAGCTCCCTCAAAGCCGGTAAAGAGCCCGACCTGCTCGCCCCCCTGCACGCCACCACCGAAATCAACCTGCACGCCCCCGCCCTGCTCCCCAGCGACTACTGCGGCGACGTGCACCTGCGCCTAAGCTTCTACAAAAAGCTCGCCACCGCCAAAACCACCGACCAGATCGACACCCTGCTGGAAGAGATCGTCGACCGCTTTGGCAAGCTGCCCCCGCAGGCGCAAACCTTGATCGACGTGCATAGATTAAGAGTCATCGCCAAACCCTACGGCGTAGTCAAAGTAGACGCCGCCCCCAGCCTGATCAACATCACCTTCAAAAAAGACCCGCCCATCGACAGCCTGGCCATCTTGCATTTGATCCAGAAGAACAAACACATCAAGCTGGCGGGTAATGACAAGCTGCGCATCGAGCGCGAGCTGCCCGATGTGAAAGCGCGGGCGCAGATGGTGCGCGATGTGCTGAGGAGCTTGGGCCAGCCTACCACCACCCCGCCTATCACCTCCAGCAAAACCCAAGCTCTGGCAAGCTAATTGCCAGCCACTCACCATTGCGAACGTCATTACCAAGGAGCCGCGCCATGAGTCATACATCGATTAAAACTGACGACGGCTCAATAGCCCGCGCCAAAGCCTCCGCAGTTGCGGCCAAGCTGGTGAACGAGCTAACGCCAGAACTGGATGCCAACGGATATCCCAAGGGGTTTTTTGAGCATATCGAGGCCCATAAGCATCTGTTTGAAGATTTCCCCAGCCTAGAGGAAATCCGTGCCAACGTGGGCACCGACTTGCCCAGAGAGCCGATGTAATGCAACACCTGCGAGTTTGCCCGCGTGGATCATATTTTTAGCATATGCCAAGCCTATGCTAAAATAATCCCCATCCCTTTCGCAAGGAGTACGCCATGAATATCGTCTCTGACAACATCAAGCCTTTTAACTGGCAAACACCACCCACGCCTGCGAGCACGCCAGCGTCCTCGCCCGGTCGCCA
>JAYVGI010000371.1:0-12805 GCA_043772355.1 Polaromonas sp. | reverse complement strand
GTACCAGTGGGGGTGCCGGTGCTGAGGGTTTGGCTAAAGCCGAGCAAGCGGTTGCTGGTCGGGTCTACGCTGTAGGTTCTTTGGGTGGTTTGCGCGGTGCTGCCCGATCCGGTGGTTTGAATGCTGCTCAGGCGGTTGCCGTTGGCGTCGTAGGTGAACACAGCGTTTTGCGCGGGCAGTGGGGCGGTGCTGGCCAGGCCCGTGCCTGCAGCGCGGCTGAAGCTGGTGATGCGGCCCAGGCTGTCGTAGCCGATGGTGTAGACGGCTGTGGTGGCGGTGACGGCGCTGGTGCTGGCTGCAAAGCTGCTGTTGGGGCTGGCGTGGGCCAACGCGTTGGCGTTGGCGTTGGCACTGGAGGTGCCATTGCCATTGCCATTGCCGTTTCCGTTGCCGTTGCCGTTGCCGTTGCCGTTGCCGTTGCCGTTGCCGTTGCCGTTGACAGTGGCGCTGCTGGCAGTATTGTCTGGCTTGTACAGCTGCTGGGTCAGGCTGGTGATGCGCCCGGCACTGTCGTACGTGTACGTGCCCAGCTCGGTTTGGATGAGGCGCCCTGCGCTGTCGTAGGCGCGGCTGGCGGGCAATGGCGCTGCCAGGGGGTCGGCAAACGCCCAGTTCCAGCTGGCGGGCTGGCCCAGGGGGGTGTAGGTGATGGCGCTGACCAAGGGGTTGCTGCTGGTGCTGTTGCCCCAGTTGATTTGGCTGATTTGGCCTGCGGGGCTGTAGAGGTAGCTCACTACGGTGGCATCGGGATAGCTGATGCTGGCAAGCTGGCCGGCGCCACTGCCCTGGCCTGCGCTGCTGCTGGCGTAGCTGTAGCTGATGCTTTTGGCACTGCCGGTGCTGAAGGGGGCGAGCTGCTGGGTTTTTTTGCTGATGCGGCCGAAGGCATCGCGCAGGTAGCTGGTTTTGTCGGTGGTGTCCTGGATCTCGCTTAAGTAGCCTTGGCTGGCGTTGGGGCTGCCTGCGGCGTTGTAGGCGCTGCCTGCCAGGTCGTAGCGCAGCTGGGTGCTGCGCCCGTCGGCTTGGGTGATGAGGCTGGGGCGGCCCAGCAGGTCGCGGGTAATCTGGGTGGCTTGGCCCAGGGCGTCTACTATTTGCTTGGGCAGGCCCAGCGCGTCGTACTGGGTGGACTGTAGGCCTGCATCGGGGCTGGCGGTAGTGGTGGCGTTGCCTAGCGCGTCGCGCATGGTGGCCGTGGCTACGCCTTTGAAGTCTTTGGCCGTGGTGACTGCGTCCAGCGCGTTGTAGCCCAGGTTGGCGCTGGCGTTGGCGGCATTGGTGATCTGGGTGACGCGGCGCAGCCCGTCCAGGCCGTATTGGGTAGCTTGCGCCAGGGCGTTGGCCTCGGATACCAGGCTGGCGTTGGCGTTGTAGCCGTAGCTGGTTTGCAGGTTGCTGTTGACGGTGCCTGCGGCGTTGCCGACCGTCTCGCTGGCCACGCGGTTCAAGGCGTTGATGCTGCGGGCTAGCTGCCAGACCACTTGGCCGGCTGTGTTTTGAATTTGCTCGGTGGTGCGGTTGCCCATGGCATCTAGGGTGTATACGCCGCGCGCGCCCCGGTTGTCTTGCCAGCCTGTCAGGCGCTGGGCGGCATCGTAGCTGTAGCTTATTTCGTGGCCGCTGGGCAGGCTGGCGCTGGCCAGCTGGCCGCTTAAGGTGTAGGTGTAGAGGCTGGCCAGGGTGCTGGCGCCTGCGCTTTGCACGCTGGTAAGCAGGCGGCCGCGCAGGTCGTAGATGTAGCTGGTGAGCAGGCCGGTGGGGGCCAGCATGCTGGTGACCCGGCCTGCGGCCCCGTCTGCGCCTGCATAGGCGAAGGTGGTGGCGTGGCCGAGCGGGTTGGTGACGACTAAGGGATTACCCGCTGTGTTGTAGGTGTACGACGTTATGCCGCCATTGGGCGCGGTTTCGGTGGCTACCAGACCTTGAGCGTTGTAGGTCCAGGCGCTGGTGCGGGCCGTGTTGGCGGGGGTGCTGGTGTCTGTAATGGTCTCGCTCAGCTTGTTGCCCAGGGCATCGTAGGTGGTAGCCATGGTGCGGCCCACCTCGGTGACGAGTGTGGGCAGGCGCAGGGTGGGGTGCCATTGGGTTTGCACGGTTTGCGCCTCGGGGCGGGTGGCGGCGCGCACGACCTGCGTGGGCAGGCGGCGGGCGGTGTCCCAAGTGGTTTGGGTGATGAAGCCGAGGAAATCGATCTCTTGGGTAGGCAGGGTGCCGCCTAAGCCAAAGTCGCGGCTGGCAAACTGGCTGCCGCCTGCGGGGCTGGTTTGGCCCAGCACGCGTACGCTACCATCTCCGCCTTGGTACCGGACGGTACGTACATTGCCCAGCGGGTCGGTTACCTGCGCACTGGTGCGGAAGATGGCCGGGTTGATCGGTTGGCCGTCAGCCACCAAACTGCCTTGGGCGGGGATGGCACTGGCTGCATCGGCCGGGTAGGTGATGGCATAGCTTTCGACTCCGCCTGCGTGTGCAGTGCCCACAGCACGGCCTTGCGCGTCGTAGCTGAAGGTGGCGTAGCGCTGGCCAGCTTCGTTGGTTATACCGGTCAGCGCTTGCGGGAAGGTGGGCAGTTCATAGAGATACTGCTTGGATGCATTGTCTGGGTAGCTTACACTTTGTACTGCACCGTTGCTGCCAAATACATAACCAATAAATTTACCATCGGGGGTGGTAACTTGGTTGAGTTGGTTGTTGGCGTTGTAGCTAAAGCTTAAAGATCGGCCAAAAGCGTTGGTGACCTGGCTAATTTGACCTGCGGCGTTGTAGGTCAGTGTCATGATCCTGCCGTTACGCTCTTTGATACTGATGAGGCGGGCGGCAACGACAGGCAGCACGCCAGGGCTGGCGTTGGTAAACACCCATTGGCTTTCGTCGCTGGCGCGGGTGTAGATAAGGGTCTCATCGCTTTGCACCAAGCGGTCGAAGTTAGACGCACCGACAAGGTCGGGGCTCCAAGGGCTCGTGTTCGTGTCGCGCAGAAAGCTGGCACCGCCACCGCTGCCCAAGCTAATGTTGGCTACTACGTCGCCAGTAATGCTGATGCGGCCAGCGTAGTTGTGGCTCCAGGCGCTGCCTAAGTTAGCAGGGGCCACGCCTGCGCTGCTTCGGTAGTGGCGCGACAGGCTCAGACCATGTGGCGCGGCATCGGTAAAGTCAACTTCGGTTTGCATCTTGTATGCCGCCGCCGGATTGATGGGGTTGCCCTCCGAGCTGCCTGGTTCGGCAGGGCAGATGGGAGGGTTTTCAGTAACGGTGATGACCTTGGTGGCGGTGTTGCCGCATCCATCGCAGGTGGCTGTTATCACGGCACTGGTGGCAAAGCGTGGAGGCACATAAGTAAAGCGCACTTGGCCATTGGCATCGGTGGTGCCGGACAGGGCTATCGTCGAACCACCACCTGTCAGGCTGATGCTGACTGATCTATCAGCATAGGGGTTGCCATTCCGGGTAACTTTGGCAAATTGAGATAGGTTGGGTCCGGCGGGTAGGGCTTTGGTTGTGTCGGGGCCAGTCAGTTCAATCTGAGATGGACACGACAATTGTATTGCCGTGTATTCACCCAGAACAAAATCACCAGTCGGCCGACATGGCCCAGTAACTCCAATTTGGCAATACTCTTGACTGTTACTTGGAGCATAGTGAGGGTTCAAGACTGAAAAAGCCGTTGTTCCGTATTCGTAGATTTCGTTGCCGTTAACGTCTCTACGGATACAATGAGTGTTGTTATCACCAAGGCTGATGTCGGCAACATAAGCCGAGCAAGCCAGTTCAAGTGTGGGTCGGTAAATTCCACGCGGACGAACACTGAACTCCAAACACGCATCTTGCGCATTGACCAGTCCACAAAGGAACAGAATGCAAAGACCTATCAGCGCACGGAAAGTTTCTTTTGAAAAATGCGTTGACCGACATATATGCGGAACAGTTAGGTATTGGTCGCATTTATTTGCATCTAGCGTCGAAGAGTCGCATCCTAATTTATTCTCGGCCGATTTAGGGTGGATTAACGTGCTGCCGCATCGCAGACGCACAGCAAACTGGTTAATTTCAGATAGCGATAAACGGCTCATCTGCCCCCATTTTGACGATTACTTTTTGCATTACTTTTTTCTCCGAGAGAGTTAAAGTATGCAACAAAATAGCCAAGCTGGCAAGAGCGAACATAGGGCATGGCAGATTGACGCATAGGGGACTGTGTGCGTGACGCGCTGGGTTGTCGGATAGTCTGGAAATAGGGCCACTCTCTAAAACGCAGCACTCCGCCTAAGCAGGCCAGTGGTTTACACAGAATTATTCCATTTCTAAATCATTACTGTCGTTGTTGCGTCGCCTTGCCGTGCTACAGCACTGTCAGCGGCTCCGCGCCTAGACATTAATGATGTAGAAACGGAATTAGATAAACAAATGGCGGCACTCCAAGCAGAAAATTCAGGGTTTTTGGTCGATGCTCAAGCCGCCAGAGGCTTCGCAACGCTCCAAACCATACGGCGCGACACAATATGGGCGTTACCCTGTGTACCCCACTGTCCTGCTTAGACAGAGTGCTACTATTTAATGAGTAAGTGGTTTTCCAAGAAGCGGCCCACTCGCAGGCGCGCGCTGCGAGGGCTGCGAGGGCTGTGCGGGTGACGCTGGGACAGCGGGAGGGTCTTGTGCGCCGCAGACTGCGCAAAAGGGGTCAGAGCAAAATTTCGTTATTGTGTTGCGCGCTCCGAACCGAGGGGCTTCCTGAATTTTGATCTGACCCCGTTTGCTTTCCCCGTTTGCTGCCGCCCTCACCCCAGCCAGATCAGGTCGGCGGTGCTACTTCAGCGTAGCGGCATCAAGGAGGAGTGGCTGGCACTAGGCCAGCACGGGGGACAGCCGCGTAGCTGAAGTAGCGCCGCCCTCCTGAGCCAGTACACAAGCCAAGCCCTCCAGATCCAGCTCGCTAACCACTAAAAATCACATGGAGCCGAAAAAATATACAAGGAGCACTATGGAATAAGGAGCAACCATGGCGGCAATCAGGAACCGGCGGCCCGCTAATCATCTACCTCACCACCCACGACGCGCCGAATTACCTCGGGGGCGAAGCCTCGGCTGGCCAGGAAGCGCATGTGTTTGAGGCGCCCGGCTGGGTCTGGCGCGGGGCTGGTGAACTTTTTGCGCCATACCTCGGCGGCGCGGTCGTATTCGGTGGCTTTGAGGGCGGTGGCGGCTTCTTGCACGGCGGCGGGGTCTACGCCTTTGGCTTTGAGCTCCTGCACCACGCGGGCGGTGCCTAGCTTGGCACCGCGCCGGTAGGCCAGCGAGTCGGCGACCCGCTGCTCGTTGATAAAGCCTTTGGCGGCCAGTTCGTCCAGAATCTGGGCCAGCTCGCCAGGCACTGTCTCAAAGCTGGCCAGCTTGCGCACCAGCTCGGCGCGCGAATGCTCACGCGCCGCCAGCGCCCGCAGGGCGCGGCCTTTGAGGCTTAAGGTGGCAACGGACAGCATGGTTTGGCGATTGTGAGGTCGATAGACGCAACATAAGCGCTATTTATTTAATAGCTGCTCCCGCAATATATTAGCTGGCTAATGCCCTATTTGGCATAAAAATAGGTCTCAAAACGCGTTTATGCGGCTGCGCCGTCTACCGCGATCAGCGGGATGCCCAGCGATTCGCGCACTTTGTTTTCGATCTCAATGGCCAGCGAAGGATTTTCGCGCAAAAACTCACGCGAGTTGTCGCGGCCTTGGCCGATTTTCTCGCCTTTGTAGGCATACCAGGCACCGGATTTTTCGATGACTTTGGCGTTGACCGCCATGTCAATGATCTCGCCATGGCGGCTGATGCCTTCGCCAAACAAAATGTCAAACTCGGCCGTCTTGAACGGCGGGGCGACTTTGTTTTTCACCACCTTGACTTTGGTTTCGTTGCCAATGGCTTCTTCGCCGCGCTTGATGGTGCCGGTGCGGCGAATGTCCAAGCGCACCGAGGCGTAGAACTTGAGCGCGTTGCCGCCGGTCGTCGTCTCTGGAGAGCCAAACATCACGCCAATTTTCATGCGGATCTGGTTGATGAAAATCACCATGCAATTGGACTTTTTGATGTGTGCGGTGAGCTTGCGCAGCGCCTGGCTCATCAAACGGGCTTGCAGGCCGGGCAGGCTGTCGCCCATCTCGCCTTCCAGCTCGGCCTTGGGGGTCAGGGCCGCGACCGAGTCCACCACGATCAGATCGACCGCGCCTGAGCGCACCAGGCTGTCGACAATCTCCAGCGCTTGTTCGCCGGTGTCGGGCTGGCTGATGAGCAGGTCTTGCAGGTTGACGCCCAGGTTTTGCGCGTACTGGATGTCCAGTGCGTGCTCGGCATCGACAAAGGCGCAGGTGCCGGAAAGCTTTTGCATCTCAGCGATGACTTGCAGGGTGAGGGTGGTTTTGCCCGAGCTTTCTGGGCCGTAGATCTCGATCACGCGGCCGCGTGGCAGGCCGCCGACACCCAGGGCCACGTCCAGGCCCAGCGAGCCGGTGGAGACCACCTGGATCTCTTCAATCACCTCGCCCTCGCCCAAACGCATGATGGTGCCCTTGCCAAACTGCTTCTCAATTTGCGCCAAAGCCGCTTGCAGGGCTTTGGATTTTTCGGTGTTGGCGGCGCTGGCCACATCGATTTTGCTGTTCTTGATGGGGGCTGCGGCTTCGATTTTGCTGCCTTTAACTTGTGCGTCCATGGTGGTTTCTTTCAATAAAATCAATGGGTTAGGGAGTTTACTGGCACTTGCTTTTAACTACAGCCTGTGCACATAACCAGTAATATAAATGCACTTTACCCACTGTGCAACAGATATTTTAGTCAGTTTACATGACTAAAATGGGCGCATGCATTCAACACCTTCCGCTACGCCAGCAGCGATAAGCGCCGCACCAGACGACCGCTGGCGGCAGTCGCATTTGGGCCGCTTGCTGGGCGAGTCTTTGCGCCGCTTTGACGCGCGGGTGCTGACCCTGATGGCGCACAACATTGAGGTGCCGTTGGCGCTGAGTAACCTGGCTGCGCGCGGCCAGGTGAGCGCGGCGCATGTGCACATCACGCGGCATGTGGCGCTGGACGGCTCACGCTTGACGGATTTGGCCGAGGCGGCCGGCATGAGCAAACAGGCCATGGGCGACCTGGTGGGGCAGTGCGAGGCCTGGGGCATTGTGGCGCGCAGGCCAGACCACCGCGATGCCCGCGCGCGCCTGGTGTGCTTTACCGAGGCGGGGCTGCTGTGGCTCAAGGCGTTTGAAGACGCGGTGGCGCAGGCATCGGACGAATTTACGCGCGAGGTGGGCGACGACGTGGCGCGCGTAGTGGGTTTTGGCTTGGAGGCCTACGGCCGGGCGTATAGCTGAACGTACGCCTCAACGTATGACCAGGCGCGGCACCTGGTACCGCGCCCCAGCAATATCAGCACATGAAAACGCGTCTTCACCGCCAAAGCCTCAGGGCTTGGGGGCGTGCGCGGCAGGCGCAGCGGCCAGCATGCGTTCGCTTTGCCAGCGCAGCAGGTCGAGCCACATTTGCCGCATCTCAGCTGCCAAGGGCGTGCGAAAGGCGCTGGGCAGCTCGATGGTGACCACCGGCATGCCCTTGTGGATGCCGCCGTAGTTGCCCAGGCTGCCGGGGAAAATACCCACCTGGTCGAGGTACAGGCGGCCCAGCTTGGCGGGTGGTTTGATGGGGCCGTCAAAGTCCAGCACGCCGTAGGGCGCGTGGATGCTGACGATCATGTCGGGCTTGAAGCGCTCCATCTCGTCGTGCAGGTATTTGGACTCGGGCTCGCTCAAGGGCCGGGGGCCCGGCCAGCGGCGTGGGTCGCGTTTGACTTTTTTCTCCCAATAAATGGGGGCTTCTTTGTCCCACTTTGGCGTGGGGAAGTTGCGGTTCAAATCCACACCGTGCGCGTTGGTGCGCCGCGCCGGGCTGGTGAGCAGGCCGTCGGGGTTGAGCAAAGGCACAAAACGCCAGTGGGTTTGGGCGGGGATTTCTTGGGCCATGGCGATCCAGTGCAGCGCCAGTGAGGCGGACGACAACTCGTCGCCATGAATGCCACCCACCACCAGCACCCGCAGCTTGGCGTGAGGTACAGGCAGGTCGCGCACCCACATGGGCTGGCCTTTGACGGAGCGGGCTTGGGAGTCTTGCAACTGCGCGGCTTGGCACAGGCTGACGGTGATGTTGGGCAGCTTTCTAGCAAACTCATCACAGTTGGATGCCCATACGGGGCAAGATGCTATGAAATACAGCGCAGCGCTGACCGCAATTGTGGAAGAGACAGGGAAAACCATGACTTGGATTATCCATGCACTTGCCGAGACCGGCTGCACGACGAAGACGCGTTGGTGGCAGGGTGCAGTTATGCGTCGCGTTCGCCGCTTTCGTACAAAGTCTCGCGTCCCATGCGGTCCAGCACCAACTCTGCCGTCCAGGGCAGCATCAGCGAGCCGCAGCGGCTGTCGCGGTACAGGCGCTCCAGTGGCAGGTGCTTCATCATGCTTTGGCCGCCGCAGGTGCGAATGGCCATGCGGGCGATGTCGTTGGCCCCTTCCATCACGCTATAGTGCGCGGCGTACAGGCGCAGCTTTTGGTCTTTGTTGGGGTTAGCTTGGGCTTCCAAAATCGCACGGCCAAAAATGCTCTTCATGTTCTCCAGCTGGATGCGCATGTGCGCCACGGCAATTTGCTTGGTGGGGTACATGCGGCGGCGGACGGGCGGCTCGCCCGCTACCTCGCCGCGCAGGTACTGCACGGTAAAGTCATAAGCCGCGTTGGCAAGGCCCAAATAGGTGGGCGCCAGCGTAAAGAACATGGCCGGCCAGGTTTGCGCCGCGCGGTGGTACACGCCGCGCGGCATGAGCTGCTCTGCATCGGCGACAAACACGTCTTGGAAGGTCAGGTTGCGGCTGACGGTGCCGCGCATGCCCATGGGGTTCCAGTCGCCGCTGATGGTCAGGCCTTGGGAGGTTGCGGGCACGGCGATGTACAGCGTGTCTTTGGGATTGGGCGTTTGGCCCTCGATGTCTTCGGTGCACAAAATGCCGTAATAGTCGGCTGCGCCCGAGAGCGAGGCCCAGATTTTTTTGCCGTTGATGACCCAGCCGCTCACACCGTTTTGCACGCTCTTTTTGGCGCTGGTGCCAAAGGGTGCGCGGCCTGCTGCCGCTGCGGTGCCTTCGCTGAAAGGCTGGGCGTACAGCGCGCCATCGCTCACCACGCGGGCAAAGTGCAGCGTGCGCCGCGCGTGGTGCTCGGCCCGTTGGTCAGCCGTCAAATCCATGCTGTCGAGCAGCACGCCGGTCCACATCGTGGAGCTGATGTGCATGTTCAGCGTAAGCGCCGTCGCCCCGCAAAAGCGGCCCAGCTCGGCGCTGGTCATCATGTAGGTGGCGTAGTCTGCGCCCAGGCCGCCGTAGGCGGTGGGTACGCACATTTTGAGAATACCAGCCTCGCACAGGTCGGCGTAGTTGGCCAGTGGGAAGGTAGCGGTGTCGTCCCACAGCGGCGCGCGCGCGGCAAACTTGTCTTTGCCTAAACGGTGCGCCGTTTGCAGCAACTGGGCTTGCAACTCGGTCAGTGGCAGGTCGCCTACGGCCGGCGTGAAGTCAAGTAATGCTGCGTTATTCATAGCTGCTCCCGCAATATTCTTCATGGCTAATGGCGTAAAAGGCGTAAATTTAAAGCACCTGCCCGCGTTCAACTACCAGCGCACCGTCCAGCGCGATGGTGCAGGCTTTGAGCGGCAGGTCGAAATGCCCGAGGGTATAGCGCTTGGCTATTTCGTTGGCACCCGTGCTGTACAAAAAGTTGCCCGCCACCGCGCGCAGCTCGGTGCCGTTGAAGTCGCCTTTGTCCAACATGGCCATGCTGTCCCAGCGCGCTTGGCGGTTCAGGCCGTAGCCTAGGTGGCTCACAGCGTAAGCAGCGCGGTCGCGCTGCGTGCCCGGGACGGCGCGGTCGCGCTGCGTGCCCGGGACGGCTTCTTTGTCACCCCACGCGGCGATGTACTCGCGCATCAGTTGCGCATCGACACCGGCACCTTCGATCTGGGTGACGTAGTCGTTTTCTATCGTCAAAGTGATGGGCTGCTCAATGTAGCGCTTGAAGGTCAGGTTCACATCGCCCGTGTTCAGCACCAAACGCCCGTTCACGCTGCCCGCTGCGGGAAAGGCCAGCACCAGGCCGCCGGGCCAGTGCGTCATGGTGCCGGGGCGGGTGGTGGTGCCCCAATTGCCCCCCACTACCGCGCCCTCCAGGCTGATGCGCAAATCTGTGCCCGCCTCAGACTGCACCGTCATCAGCTTGGCAGCGCGCATCCGCTTGGTGTGCTCTTTCACCATGGGCTCCAGTGCGTCGGTGGGCAGCAGGCGGCACAGCGCCTCGGGGTGTTCGTTGCTCACATACACCACGCGCGCACCGGCGTGGAGAATGGCGGCCAGCTCGGGCGCATGCATCAGGCCTTCTACGGTGCAGTCCAGCACCAAGGTCGATGCGCCCAGCGCCTGCACTACGGGCGCGATGCCGCCAATGGCCGTGCTGGCCCCGGTAGAGCGGATGAGCGGCGTGCCCGGCGAGGCAACAGTAGGCAGGGTGAGTGTGAAAGCTTTAGCCCCCGTGCGCGCTGCAGCCAAGCGGGCTAACGTGGGCAGCACGGCGCGCGACTGGGTCTCGCACAATATCGCCACGGTGTCACCGGCCTGCACACCGCAGCGGCGGATGATGGCCTCGAAAGCGTCGATCCAATGGGGCTCTAGAACAGTTTGCATAGGGTTTGCGCAGGGAATGGATTGTGGGCATAATACATGAAATTTCATATAAACACCACGGCATGACCTCGCCCCCAACGCTGCATACTGCGCTACTGCTGTGGCGCGGCGGCAAGTTCTGCACCCGGCATCCATGATGAAAGCGCCGTTCGTCCAAGGCTACCTGGGCTATTTGCTGGGCCAGGCCAACCATGCGCTGTACAAAGGCTTTGATGCGCAGGTGCGCCAGGCGGGATTGTCCAGCATCGAGTGGCGCGTGCTGGCCACCTTGTATGACGGTACACCGCTGACCGTCAATGAGCTCACTGCGCAAGTGCTGTCCAAGCAACCCACGGTGACCAAGCTGGTGCAGCGCATGGCGCAGTCCGGCAGTGTCGAGTTGCTGGCCGATGCAGCGGACCAACGCCGCACTTTGGTGGCCATTACGCCGGCTGGTAAAAAGCGCGTGCGCCCGGTGGTGGCTGCCGCACAAAAGCACGAAGCGCAGGTGCTGCGTACTTTGGGGGCCAAGGATGTGGATGCTTTGAAGCAGTTGTTGGCGCGGCTGGCAGCGCATTCCTAGCACTTGCGAGTGTACGGCGCTGCCTTCGGGCCTCGTGCATGGTTGCTCAGCTGGCACCAGCAGGTGCTGCGCGGGTGTGCGCCCAGGGCTGGGTTTATCATGCAACACAAAATAGAATTCACAACACATGACACAGCGCAAAACCCAACTCGATACATTGGCCTACTCCCTGCTGCTGGCCTGCTGCGTGTTCTGGGGCTTTCAGCAGGTACTGATCAAAGCCACTGTGCCCGAGGTGGCGCCGGTGTTCCAAGCCGCGCTGCGTTTTGCCGGCGCTACGCTGCTGCTATGGCTGTGGTGCCGCTGGCGCAAAGTACCCTTGCTGCCGCGTGATGGCACGCTGGGCCCCGGGCTGCTGGCGGGTGCCTTGTTCACCGTTGAGTTTGCTTGTATCTATGTGGGCTTGCAGTACACCGGCGCCTCGCGCTTGACGGTGTTTTTGTACACCTCGCCGTTTTGGGTGGCCGCCGTGCTGCCCTTCTTTGTGCCCAGCGAGCGTTTGCGCCCCCTGCAATGGGCAGGCTTGGCCTGCGCTTTTGCAGCCGTGGTGTTTGCCTTTGGCGATGGTCTGCGCAGCAGCAGCGCGCCCTGGTGGGGCGACGCGCTGGCACTGGCCGCAGGCATGTTTTGGGGCCTGACGACGGTGGTGATCCGCTCCAGCAGCTTGGCGCGTACATCGGCGGAGCAGTTGCTGTTCTACCAAATCGCCTTCAGCACGGCGGTCTTGCCGCTGGTGTCCATCGCGCTGGGCGAGCGTTGGCACTTTGCGTGGTCTGGCTTTGCAATCACCTCGCTGCTGGTGCAAACCGTGGTGGGCGCATTTGCCAGCTACCTGACCTGGATGTGGCTGCTGGGCCGCTACCCTGCGGGCAAAATGAGCGCGTTTGTATTTCTCACACCCGTGTTTGCTTTGCTGTTTGGCACGCTGTGGTTGCAAGAGAGCGTGACCCCCATATTGTTGGTGGCGGTGGCTTTGGTGGGGGTGGGGATTGTGTTGGTGAATAAGAAATAGTGCGGCCACGGTACTCCAGCATGAGGGCGTTTGGCATACGCTATCTCGCCCACGAAGCACAAGAGCACAGCGGAAAACGTATGCGATCAATGCAAAGTAGCCCGGCAATCGCGCGGCGACACACCATACCGCTGCCTGAAGCGACGACTGATTCCATTTCTACATCATTAATGTTTAGGCGCGGAGCCTACGAGAGTGCTGCAGCACGGCAAGGCGACGCAACAACGACCGTAATGATTTAGAAATGGAATAAATACCAAAAACCGCTCAAAATCACCGTTTTGGAGCGCTCGGGGAACCCTGGCAGCCGGCATACCGGCTGGACACTGCAAATCTGCCTGTTTGAACGCTTATTTTGGATTTTATTCCATTTCTACATCATTAATGTCTAGGCGCGGAGCCGCAGACAGTGCTCTAGCACGGCAAGGCGACGCAACAACGACAGTAATGATTTAGAAATGGAAT
>JAYVGI010000370.1:0-16962 GCA_043772355.1 Polaromonas sp. | reverse complement strand
AATAGCGCGCGCAAAGAGTTCTTTGCCGACACCTGTCTCGCCGTGAATCAGCACTGAAACACGCCGACCACTGAGCTGGCGTGCCCGGCCAATGGCGCTAAGCAATGCCGCACTTTGGCCGAGCAAATTGTTAAAACCGCTGCGAGACGGATCAATCTCTGAGCCGCTCTCGAAACCATGGCCACCTGCGCCCAGCGGCAACCCTGTCACCATGCTGCGTGAGCGTTTGGGCACCACCAACAATGCTCCGATAGTCATGTTATCGACAATCACCGGGTGTAACCATTCAGGCCGCAGACCCTGGGGCAAATGGCGCGCCCATTCTTCTACCGCATACCCTGCTTGAATCCCTAGAGGTAGATGTGCGCCCAGATGCAACTCGATACCAGGAATGCTACCGCGCGTATGAATTAACTTGGCATGGCGATCCAGCACTATCACCATGGCAGCATCACTCGCTCCGCCGAACTTCAACGAAGCCTCCAACAGATAGATATGTTCGCGGTTAGCGCGTTCGGTCAATACCGCTTCAATCTGGCGTGCCATCGTCATGGCTAGCACCAGGTTGCTGCCCTGGTAGGTAGACGGCGGCCCTGAAATATCAATCACCCCAAGAAGCTGCTCTGTACCCGGCAAAAACACTGGCGCAGCGGTGCAGGTCCAACTCTTGATACCTTCACAGAAGTGCTCTGCCGCATGCACCTGCACTGGCAGGCGAAGTGCCAAGGCCGTGCCGATACCGTTAGTACCCACAACGTCTTCGTGCCAATTGCCCCCAGCAATCAGGTGCACCTCCTGAGCTGCCTCCAGCGTCTGCCTGTCACCAGCGGCCTCGAGCACCAAACCGTTGGGATCGGTCAGCAGCATGATGGAGCCAGAGCGCTCCAGCAACTGAGCCGAGTTCATGAAAAGGGATTTGGATGCCCACAGCAGGTCTTGGTTGCTGCGGCGCAGTCGCTCTAGCCCATCACCCTGTGCAACAATAGGGGCCAAACGCCCATTAGGGGCGACACCCGCGCGGGCACTGCGCTGCCATGAAGATAGCAAAAATTTGGATACCGCGATCTCTGCCACCGGTTCGCCAGTAACGAACCGCTCCCAAGCCATCATCACTTGCCGCTCGGCGTTGGGCTCTAACTTGGAGACGAGCCAATTACTACCGGCTCGATAAGCAGACGGTGATTGAGCTGAACTGTCCTTGGGAAAGATAGCGGTCTCCTTTGCACGCTCTTCATTGCACACTTAGTATGCAAGCCAGGCACGCTTACCTCGGGTTGAGTACATGGTCTTGTGTGACCCGTGCACTGTATCTTTTATCCTCTTGGAAGATATTATCCAAATTGTCGGTCGATGTATATACTGGTTTTAATTTCAGTGGGACGAAAGTGATCCAGACCAACAGGGCAGCGCAAAGTATGGCCACCAGACCAAGCAGATATTGGGCTGGGCCGCTCGCCGAAAACACCCCCGTGGGTGATTCAAATGCCCGCATCACCAACCAGGCGTTCAAAAAAATGATCATCAACGCGGCGGCGCTGGCCAAAAAACGTAACCAGAATGGGCTGACAAAAGCGCCCATGAAACGCGGGGTACTGGTAAAGCGTATCAGTGGCACGATAGCAAATGGCAACTGAAGGCTCAGCACCACCTGACTGAGCACCAACATCTGCAATACACCTTCTTCGCCCGCATACAGCAGCACCGTCACCGCGGGCACGATGGCCAGCGCACGCGTGAGCAGTCGGCGTTTGATCGGGCTCATTCGCAGGCGCAGGAAGCCCTCCATCACCACTTGCCCGGCCAGCGTACCGGTGATGGTGGAGCTTTGCCCAGCGGCCAATAGGGCAATGGCAAAGACGGTTGAGGCGAGCGTAGCACCCAGCACTGGCGTGAGCAATTCATGCGCCTGTCGCAGCTCGGTCACCACAATACCGCGCTCAAAAAAGGTGGATGCAGACAGCACCAGGATCGCCGCATTGATAAAAAATGCAATCGTCAATGCCAACATGGTGTCGATAATGTTGTAACGAATTGCTTCACTTTGTGCCGCTTGGTTCGCTTCAATACGACGCGTCTGCACCAGCGAAGAGTGCAAGTACAGGTTATGCGGCATGACCGTTGCGCCCAAAATGCCGATGGCCACCAGCAAGCTGGCAGCATCCAGACGCGGTACGAACCCGCCTACAACGGCACCCCAAGCGGGCCGCACCAGCAGCATTTCTATCACCATGCAGGTACCAATGGTCAGAACCATTGCCGCCACTACCGCTTCCAGTTTACGGATGCCATAGTGCTGTAGCGCAATGATCAGCATGATATCCACACCTGTGATCAACGCCCCCCAAGCTAGCGGAATGCCAAACAGCAAATTGAGCGCAATGGCGCTGCCCAGCAGCTCTGCCAAGTCGCAGGCAATGATGGCGATCTCACACAGCACCCACAAGGCCAGGACGACGGGGCGCGAGTAATATGCACGGCAAGCCTGTGCCAAGTCCATGCGCCCAGCAATACCCAATCTGGCTGCCAAGCTCTGTAGCAGCATGGCAATCAAGCTGGAGGCCAGCAACACCCACATGAGCTGATAGCCAAAACGCGCACCCCCTTCCAGCCCGGTAGCCCAGTTGCCAGGATCCATATAGCCCACGCTGATCATTGCGGCTGGCCCACAGTAACGCAGCAAGCGCCAGCGCCCGGGCGTGCGCATGTCTACGCTGTGTTCGAGATTGGTCATGGCCCGGCCTACCTGCGCACTTAAGCGCGACCCAGCAGCTCGGCTCCACCACCGGTGGCTGGCCCGGCCGTGGGGTCCACGTAGTCGGGCTTCTTAGCGATCAGGGTATGGGTGGTCAATATCAGACCAGCCACTGAGGCAGCGTTGCGCACCGCGCTGTAGCTCACCTTCACCGGGTCAATGATGCCTGCTGCGGCGAGATTGACAAACTTACCGGTGCGCGCATCCAAACCAACGCCAGGCTCCGAACCCAAGGCCTTGCGCACCATGGCTACGCCATCCAGCCCCCGGTTAGCAGCAATATGGTGCAAGGGTTGCGACAAAGCGCGTTGCAGCAGCATGGCACCCTGTTGCACGGCTCCTTGGGTGCGTGAGATCAAACCATCGAGTGCCGAAGCCGCGTGCAGCAGTGCCAAGCCACCGCCAGGCACTACGCCCTCTTCTATAGCAGCACGAGCCGCGTGGACGGCATCCTCAATCAAGTGGTACCTGCGTTTTTGCTCGACCGGTGTAGCACCACCGGCCAGGAGTACCGCCGTACCACCCGAGAGCTTGGATAGACGCTCTTTAAGTTTGTCACGCTCGATATTTTGCGGTGCAAGTTCATATTGGCGCGCCACCTGCTCGCGTCTGGCGGTAACTGCCGTCGGCGACCCAGCACCCGCGCTGATCACCGTTTGGTTGGACGATATGCGCACCTGCCTGGCTTGCCCCAAGTCACGCAACTCCACTTTAGCAATGCTGCCGCCCAAGTCGCGCGCAAGGACGCGGCCACCGGTGAGTATGGAAATATCCTCTAAAGCGACTTTACGCCAGTGGCCATACTCGGGCGGATGGATCGCCGCCACCAGCGCGCCCCCCTTGTCACGCCAGGCCAGCAAACTGACAATGCAAGCAGGTGCCACCTCATCGGCCATGATGAGCAGGGGCCGCTTGGACTCCTTCACCAAGGCAAGAATGGCGGCCACCTCCTCGATCGTTTGTAGTTTTTGATCGGTCATCAAGATGTAGGGGTTCTCCAGCACCACATGCATTTTTTCCACATCCGTAATCATGTGGTGGGAGAGGTAACCCCGGTCAAAAGCCATGCCGTCCACCACCTCCAACGTAGTCTCCACCGTGGTCCCAAAATCCACATCCACAATGCCATCCATGCCCACGCGCTCCAACGCCTGTGCGACCAATTTCCCGGTCGCCTCGTCATTGGCGGCCACCACGGCCACTTCGCGCAACTGGTCTGGCCCACTCAGCGGTTTGGCGGCACTTTTGAGTGCTGCTATCGCCTCGGCTACGGCCAGCTCCAGACCATCGACCAACTCGACCGGGTTAGACCCTTGAGCCAGACAGGCCAGACCGTCCTGCACCAATGCATCGGCCAACACGGTAGCTGTGGTGGTGCCGTCACCGGCAGTGTCATTGGTTTGCTTGGACACTTCGCGCAGTACCTGTGCGCCCATATTTTCAAACGGATCTTCCAGCTCGATTTCGGCCGCAATGCTTACGCCGTCCCGCGAGATGATGGGGGTTCCGATGGGGCGGTCAATGATGACGTTCATCCCGCGTGGGCCCAGTGTGCCGCGCACTGCGCGCGCCATTTTGGCAACCCCGCGCCCTAAAGCTTGGCGCGCCTCGTCGTCGTGCAACATGATATTGGGCATGGTATTTGTCTCCTTAATATTTTTCTAATTGCAATGTGCCGCTGCGCGTGGTCGATGGCGCACGAAGTGAATGGGCTGCGGGACAGCCTCTTCGAAACGCGCGGCCTGTAGGCCACGGCACAGAGCACCGTTGAACTCGGCATTGATGGCCACCCGGCGCACGTCGCGC
Organism: Polaromonas sp.; assembly: GCA_043772355.1. Classification (GTDB taxonomy): domain Bacteria; phylum Pseudomonadota; class Gammaproteobacteria; order Burkholderiales; family Burkholderiaceae_C; genus JAAFIP01. The sequence continues at coordinate 12,404 of JAYVGI010000370.1, read as the reverse complement.
AAGTGCCCAGACAATGCTTCGCTGGGGATTACCCGGCCTTGCGTATCAACAAAGGCACTGCTTGCCCCGCCCACCACACCCCGCCGCTCAAGATAGCGCCCAACCAAACGCTGCCCTTCGCCATCCAGGGGTAGCTGCGCCAGCGCAGTCGTCTCCAAAGCCATCAAAGCCGCAGGCTGATGACCGGCATCAAGCAGGTGATCCAACAGTGCCGCCTGCCGACGCTGAAAAGCCTTGATCTCAAATGTCCTGCGCACAGCTTCAATACCCCCCTCGGAGGCGCTACCGAACGCGGCTTGAAAGCCAGCGCCCGTAGCCACGCCTTGGTTGATTTCATCGGCGTACATATGCTCACCCAGCTTAACCTGCACTTGCGTCACCCAAGGCAAGGCTTTCACCGCAATGCGCATATCGTCAGCCATCAGGAAAGCAAAGTTAGCTGCGCACCAGTAAGTCGGCAACCGAAAACTGATGCGCACCTCACTCTCGCCCAGCAGCTCCACCTCGGTGACGAAGCCCAGGTCGGCGACCGACTCGTCGAGCTCTGGGTCCATCACCGTCGTCAGGCACTGTTGCACCTGCGTGATGCGCTGGGCGTCGGATACGGACTTGACACGGTCGGCAGCCATGGTGTACTACGCCGCTACAGCTACACGCTCATTGGCAAGCAGGCGCTTTTGCGCTGCAATGTCAATGTTGTAGATTCGCGCCGCATTCAGCCCGAGGATTTTCTTCTTGGCCTCCAGATCCAGCGTGACTCCGGTTTCTTTGGCAATATCCTCAGGCAGCTCGAACGCCATAAAGGCCTTGACCAACCAGTCGGGTGTCCAGATGCCGTAGTCGCTGCCATACAGCAGCTTGTCTGGGCCAAGCCACATGAGCAGTTGCGAAATTACATGCGCAAAATACTTGGGTTGCTTCAGGATGAACGGTAATGCCACGGCCAATCCGCCATAGACATTGGTTTCCTGCGTGGCGATCCAGCAGAAATCATCCAAACGCGGCAGACCACAATGCTCGACAATGAAATTCAGCTCCTGGAAATTGGTTGCCGCTACATCAATATCAGCCACGTCAAAGGCATCACGGTCCAATGGCAGGATCGTGGGGCCTTTGTGTACATGGATGTTCTTGATGCCCAACTGTTGCGCACGCTCCAGGTACTTCTCGGCCCAAGGGTCGCTCAGCTTGTAGCCACGGCTGTCACCATTCCACTCTGCGGTGTAGAGCTTTACGCCCTGGATCTTGTGTTTGGCTACCAGCTCTTCGAAATCATCCAAACCCCGCTCACCGTTGCGCGGGTCAAAGGCTCCATTCAGGATGAAGCGGTTCGGGTGCTTGGCCTTCATCACTGCATTTTGCTCGGTGGTGTTGAAGCCATTGACATAAAATTCTTTCAAGTAGGTAGGTTGAAAGATTGCCATATCGTCCGGCCCGTCGACGAACAGGTCTTTGTAGAGCTGGTCGCCACCGTAGCGGTCAAACTTCTCACGCGACCACAGCTTCTCTTTGGGGCTGAGGAAGCTGTGGTAGGCATAGAAGCAGTTAATGAACTGCTCACCGTGCATGTTCTTCTGGTTGGCCTTGGTGGCATCCCAGTTGTGAACGTGACCGTCAATGACAAAAATTTCTTCGCCGGATTTTGTTTTGAACATGGCGTGGTACTCCTTACGCGTAGGCTACATAGGCCATGGCGGCATTCATATCGCCAAATAGCACTACGGTGTTCTCATCGACCATCACCATACGTCCATAGTGCGTGGAGGTGGCAATCTCGAACAGGTAGGGCGTCATTTCGCGACCCAGAAATTCGGAGATTTCATCCATTTTGAACTCTATCTTGCCATCGCCATCGATGCGGATCATTGCTGGCATATAGGTTACGCGTATGCCCGGTTTGGTCTCCATAAGTTCAGCAATGGCCCGCGCCTCCACGCTGTCATTCATTGTTACGCCGCACTGGTGTGACACGGTTTGTTTAAAGTCAAGGTCTTTAAAGGCCTTGAAGATGTTGTCGCTGTGGTTGTTTGACATGGTTGCTCCTCGGGTGGTTTTGGTTTAAGCGGAAATTGACTTGGGCAGTGCAAGGCCAATCTGACCTGCAATATTCTTGATACGTCCGACCGCATCGGCATAAGACCCTTCAAACTGGGTTACCTTGGTGTGCGGTAGCGACCAGATGGGTTGCAGATTTTTGGCCGCTTTTACGGCCAGATCACCATAAGTTTTCAGCCAAGAATTAAACAAAGCCGTGTTGTGCGCCGAGTGTTTGGGATCGCTGACGAGCATGTGCAGCAGCTCCACGGTGTTGGCCAAGTTGCGCTGGTAGTCGCCCTCTGCTGAGGAGACCACCGTGGGTGTCATAAAATCGTTTTGTGACGCGGCGGCTTGCATTACAAAACCACTGCGAAACAGCTCTCCAACCAGTGGCTCGAACACGATGTTGACTGCGAAGTACTTCTCAAGATAGTCTGTCGCTCCGCCGATGGTCTCGATCAACTGGCGCGTGGGTTGCCAGATCGGATCTTCAAGCCAGACTTTTTTGCCGATCTCCGCATCAAAACCGGAAATGTCCAGGCCAACGTCACCAAGATACAGCGTCAAGTCTTGCGAGAAGCGCAGCTTGTAGGACGAGTTGGTCAGGATCGCCGAGTTGATCATCTGGGTGTAACCATAGCGCTGCGCCTGCATCAACGATGTGCCCAGCCCAAACTCTGCGTGCTTGTACGCACCAAGGTGTTTTTCCAGTACCTTCACCCAAGTCTTGTCAAAGCGCGTCGGTGCCCCCGAGCGTCGGCCATTCTCCACCGCCTGGGCAATCATGCCCTCGATGGTGGACTGGCGTTGGTAGTGGGTGCGCTCCCACTCTTCATCCACGGCGCGAAAGATGTGCCAGTCGCTAGAGAGCGCGGCAGTCCATTTCTCTGAGTAAGTCGGTGTGCCGTCTGGAAAGCTGATGATCCAGTCTTGCAGCAGGTAGCGCTTGGGGTCGGGTTGCACGTCCAAGGTCATGTCCTCGTAGTGCGAGGCCTTGCGGCCTTTGGGCGTGAAGTAGTTGTACTTGCGGCTGTCCCAGCCACTAAAGATTGCGGAACCTGCAGCACCCGAGTGCGTTGCAGCGGGTATCATGGTAGCGGATGTCATCACAGTGTCTCCTAAAAAGTTAATGAACCAATTAATGAACAAGGTTTGGCTTGCTTGCGCTCGCCGGGGTGAACTTATCGACATGGGTATGGTCAAGCGCCACTCCCAGGCGCTTAAGTACTGGTAACACGGCATCCACCATAGGAGGTGGCCCGCAGGTATAGGCATCAACTTCACCAGCCAGTTGCTGCTCTTTCAAAACGCGCTCTACGACTTCATGCACAAAGCCAGTCTCACCATCCCATGCATCTTCAGCCGTGGCTTGCGACAGCACCGGAATAAACTCAAAATCAGCCAGCTTTTTCGCCACGCTGGCAAACTCTTCTAAAAAGAACAAGTCTTTGCGTGTGCGAGCACCATAAAAGAAGCGCACTGCCCGCTGCTCGCCACTGTGGATATGGTCTTGCAAAATTGACCACAACGGTGACATGCCAGAGCCACCACCTACCAGTACCATGGGGCCTGTGTGCCCCTCACGGCGAAAGCAGGTGCCAAAAGGCCCATTGAGCGTCACCGCAGTACCCGGCAGTAGCGTGGTGTCGACCAACGAAGAGAAGGCACCATCAGGGTACTTGCGGATAATGAATTGCAGTGCCCTTGGCGTGCTTTGTGTGCTTGCCATCGAATACGAGCGCGTCACTCCGGCAGAGGGAACGGCAATTTCTACAAACTGACCCGCCCAGAACTTCATGGGTTTTTCCAGCTGAACTTCCAGCAAGCGCGTATCGTGTGTGAGCGAGGTGACGGAACTGAGCACGCCATCAAACTTTTTCACAGCGACGGCATAGCGCAAGAGTTCCTCATCGTAATTGAGCAGCTCAACCGTCAGGTCGCTATAGGCGTAGGATCTGCACAACAGGATGTGACCGCTATCGCGCTCGTAGTCCGGCAGCGCAAAGGTAGAGTAGTCCTCCACCTCGGCCTCGCCCTCCACCAAGAGGCATTTGCAACTGCTGCACTGCCCCTCGCGGCAACCGTGCGGCACAGCAATACCCTGACGAAAAGCCGCGTCGAGCACCCATTCGCCCTCCTCGACCTCCATCTCGATGCCTACTGGCTCGAAACGCACGGTATGTATCTTTTTATCAGACATATCAACCTAGTTTTTGCCTGCGTTTATGTAGTCCCCCAGGTAGCCGTGATGGCTGCCTGGGGGTGGTTAGTGCTCTAGATCGGATTGATCTTGAAGCCTTTGCGGTACACGGCTGCCGCAGCCTCGCGCCCTTCTGGTGTCAGCTCACGGAACGCGCGCAGCGGACTGCCCAGTGTGTGACCCTTGACATGGTCCAGCGTCCACATGTGCTTGTCTTCAAAGCGCAGGTGCGGTTGCGAGATCAGCGTCTTGCCATCAGGGCGCACAAAGCCCAGGTCTTTGATGGCATCTGCCAGATCCCAACCGTGGTAGCAGTCTTCCCACTCGCGACGTCCGCTGAAGCGGCCCATCGCAGGGGTTGCACGGCCTTCGTACTCAGCAGCAAAAGCTACTTTGTGCGTCCAGCGGCAGGTCTCTGAGCAGTAGGTGTACGTCTTGCCATCGACTTCGTCATAGCAGAAGTCTTCGCGGATCAGGCAAGGCACCATGCAGCTCCAGCAACGGTGTGGGTAGGCGTAACCGTTCTCTTGATCGAACAAGATGTTGGTCTCGCCTGGCACGCTCTTTCTGGCATACCACTTCCAGTAGTCACCAAACTCTGCGTACCAGCCTGGGTACTTGTGCTCAAACCACTCAAAGTCGCGGTCTGTTTGCGCTTCGATGCGCCAGAAGTTAACGGGCCAACCGACCGAGAAGAACTGCGCCACTTTGTGCACGTAGTTTTTCTTGACCATGCGATCCCATGCTTCATTGACATCGTCGTGGTGGATCTTGATGCCGTACTTCTCCAGCGGCAGCATGTAGGTGCGATAGTAGTCCTCGTAAATCCAGCGGTGCCATAGCTCTGCGTAGGACTCCTTGTTTTTATCGCGGTCGGTAGTGCCGTATTCAACAAAAGTGCCGATGGCTGCATCCACAATCGCGTGGTTTTGCCAGAACGCGTAACGCAGGTCACGCTCGAGCAGTAGGTGGTTGTCGGGGTCATTAATGACCGACATCAGTAAGGAATGGCCATTGCCAATGTGGCGTGACTCATCAGACTGTACTGACAGGAAAACGGACGACAGTGCGTAGTCGCCGTTGCGCGCAGCCTCGGAGGGCATGGCGACGAAAAGGGTATTGGTAAACGCGGTCTCTGCGACCACAGTGAGATAGATGTTGGCGGCTGTCAAAGCGTCGCCGGTAAGAAAGCCTTCAGCAAACTGGCGGCCAATGGTGGTTGCATAGCACTTACCGAAAGCGGCTTCGGTAATGTCAAATCCAGCGGGGTCAATGTAGTTTTCCATGTACCACTTCTTCAGGTTCATCTGAATCGTGGAATGGCGAAACTCGTCAACCATCTGCATCGTAAAGCCCGTGCGCAGCTCCTCTCCAGGAGCGAGCCGGGCGACCATCGCCATTGAGCGTGCTGCAGAGATTTCCGGGAAAGGAATAATGGCCAGGAACAGTTTCATCCACTCGACCCAACGGGGCTGGGTGTTGCGGAACATGTCACCACGCAGGGCCGCATCCAGCGCACCATAAACGCGGTTATCTTTCTCCTCCTGCATGGGGAAGTAGGAGCGGAGCACCTGCTTCATCGGATCGCGTGGGGCCTTGCCGATCTTGTAATCGGTCGGAAAGGTCATCGCTTCCTGTACGTAACTCGGCTGCCAGCCGAGGTCGGCAATACGACGAGTCGCCTCGCCGATGCTGATTCCCTTTTGAGAGGTAATCTTGTTGAGTGTTAAACCCACTGCCATGAAATTCTCCTTAAAAAGTGTGTTTCCAATTGCAATGCTGCAGCTAACCGAAAAGGTGTTAGCAGAGAAACCCGCTAAAACTTTTTCGCGTTCGGGCCCATGCCCTAACTCTTAAATAGCGAATTCCGTGCCACCTGCGGATAACCCTAATACACTCTATTTCTTCATAGGGAAATCAACTTAGATAACGATGAAGATGCCGTTTCTGCGTCGTGTTATGGGACGCTTGATCGTGTCAGCACGTCCGATCATGGGACGCAATATTGATGGGCTTGGATGCGCTATTCAGTCACGCTATTTACGGCCAGTACGAGGCAAATATTGTTTCACTGAGCCTCGCCTTTCTAGTGGGCCAATGGTTTGGGGTTGTCAGCGGCTTGCGAAGGCGTGTTAGCCCGCTTCTCTTCTTCGGCGATGAAACGCGCTGCCAGCACGAGTGCGCCCATGGCAAAGTCTTTGTCATAGGCGGCGATCATCTCCTCTGATATTCGGGCGAGTCGCGCAAAAAATTCGTCTTTACTTATTACTTCTTGACTCATATAGATTCCTTGAATATGGACTTACCCGTTGTCACCTCACTGCGCAAGCGACTACGTCCGGCGCGACCGAAATAACGCATCTGGCAAGCTAAGCCAGCCCACCTCACCCTCTTGTGTGCCAAAGGCCAGGCGCCCACCATCGCTCGACCATGTCAGCGCATTCACAGCGCCACCGCCCGAGCCTTTGACGAACAAGCCCTCATCACTGCCCGGCTGACACAACAACACGGCGCCGTTGAAATAGCCTGCCGCAATCAAAGACTGTTGCGGATGGCAGCTCACACAACTCACAGGTGTTTTGCTGACCAGGCCGCACTCTGTGGGTTGGTCTGACCTACCAGGTGGGTCGAAACCCCAGCACACCGGCCGCGTGCCACCACTGGTTGCCAGATAGCGCCCATCGTGCGCAAACGAGAGGGACAGTGGCTGCCCTGGGTAGCCGCCCATTTCAATGTCGCCGCCATCAGCCACGCGCCAGCCGTGCAGCGCGTTCTCTTGCATGCCAGAGACGAGGTAGCGACCATCTGGGCTCCATGCCAATGCGCGGTGATAGCCGTGCCACGCCAGCAGCCGCACTGGCGCTTTATCCGACCACAAGCTGACGCCGCCACTGTGCGCAATAGCAAGAATATGTCCGTCGGGACTAAAAGCCATCGCGGTAGCGGGTGCTGGCAGGTCTATGGCATCACCCAAGCCGCCATCCGCTGCCAAGCGCTGCACACGTTTCCCACTGGCGTACACGCGCAGGCCTTCGCGATTGCAAACCAATGCGTCAATCCATCCCTCTGGCAGATGAATAAGTACGCTAGGCTCGCCGACGCGGGGGATATGTACCACGCGTCCATCATCACCCCCAGTGAGAAATCCGCCGCGCGAATCGCTGGCAATGCACAGGCAACTGTCCGGGTGGCAAGCGGCGCGCAAGGGCTGTGGCGCGGGTGCCTCAGCGGCTAACAAGCTGACACCGCCACCATCTTTAGGCACGACGCGCGGGCCTTTAAGCCACTTGGCGCTGGCCACAGCCAGATGCCCATCGCCTAACGCAAAACCGACGGCTCGCCCTTCGGCATCCCAGGTGGCTGCCACCACCGGCACACCAAACTGCCAGTGAGCCCCCAATGAAGTAAGCAGAGGGGGCGGTGCGTTCATGGGTGCATTCATGACAAGGCCACGCTTTCATCGACCAGGCAGTGCGTAAGCTCGCTACGCAGCTCCCGCGTATCCAGATTGCGGCCTATAAAGACCAAGCGCGACTCGCGAGCCTCATCTTTTGTCCATGCGCGATCTAGCCCACTGTCCACAGTCATATGCACCGCTTGAAATACAAAGCGGCGATCTTCACCCTCAAAAGCGACAATGCCCTTGGCGCGCAGCAGGTCTGCCCCGCGTTCAGCAACCAGGCGTTGCAGCCAAGGCATGAAACGGCTGCGCTCTAGTGGTTGGGCGAAGCTCAGTGACACGCTTTGCAGCCCCGTGCTATGCCGACCCGCATCGGGCTTTTGGTACATCGAGGCTAGGGTTCCAGCAGGCGCAGCACCCAAGCGCAAAGCAGGCATGCGTATCCGGGCAAGGTCAAAGGCCCCACGGTTGAGCAAAAGCTCCAATGGAATGTCACCATGCACCGAACGGCGCAACTCAGCAGTAGGGTTGATCCGCTGCACACCACGTTCGGCCTCAGCCAACATGGCATCGGTGGCCATATCGGTCTTGTTGAGTAAGACCAAGTCGGCCTGCGCCAGTTGCGCCTGCGCTTCAGGAGCACTGTGCAACTGCTCAGCCAGGTGCCGTGCGTCGGTGACGCAGATCACGCTGTCCAGGCGTGTGTGCTGGCGCAGCAGATCATCCAAGTAAAAGGTTTGTACCACAGGCGCTGGGTCAGCCAGACCTGAGGTTTCAATGATGATGCCATCGAAACCACCCGGCCTTCGCACCAAGTTGCTGGCGATGCGCACCAAGTCACCGCGCAGTTTGCAGCATACGCAGCCGTTGTTGAGCTCATACACTTCTTCATCTGCGCCGATGACGAGTGAGCCGTCAATGCCCAGCTCACCATACTCATTGACAATCACTGCATAGCGCTTGCCCTGGGTATCACGCAGCAGGCGGTTAAGCAGTGTGGTTTTACCCGCACCTAGAAAACCGGTGAGCACAGTTACTGGAATAGTGGCCATTGCATCCTCTAAGCAGGGTGATCAGTACGACATCAATACAAGAATCTAGGGGATCAAAACCGCACGCCCCTTGATCTTGCCGTGGTGCAGATCAAGCAGCGCCTGGTTGGCATCCTTGAGTTTGTATTCGCGGGTGGCCAGATGCACCAGGCCACGGTCTGCCAATGCCATCAGCTCTACCAGCTCAGGGTAGGTGCCAACCAAGTTACCAATGATGCTTTTTTCACTGGTAATCATGTCCATGGTAGGCAGGTCAATCTTGCCCCCGTAACCCACGATGTAGTAACTGCCGGCGTTACGTGTCATGGCCAGCCCTTTAGCCACAGCGTCGCCCTCGCCCACAAAATCAATCACCGCCTCTGCCCCTTTGCCCTTGGTCAGTTCCAGCACCTGTGCGACTTCATTCCCGTCGGCTTTGACCAAGTGGTGGGCACCGCATTCTTTGGCTAGTTGTAGCGCCATGTCAGAGCGGTCTACGATGATGATTTCGGCCGCGCACAGGGCCGCCAGCACCTGAATGCCAATATGGCCCAAACCACCCGCACCGATGACCACGGCGTACTCGCCAGGCAGCAGGTGGCGCGAGGCTTTTTTGGCGGCGCGGTAGGCCGTCAGCCCCGCATCGGTGTAGGGTGCTACATCTTTGGGTGCCAGGGTCTTGGGCAGCTTGATGAGCGAGCGTTGACCAGTGCGCAAATATTCCGCATAGCCACCGTTTGTATTGATACCCGGAAAGCGGCTGTCTTCGGCATGCATATCATCACCCCGGCGGCAGGCCAGGCAGTGTCCACTGGTGACCAGCGGGTGGCAAATAACGGCATCGCCTACCTTCAGGCCCGTTACCGCCGATCCCATAGCCTCTACCCAGCCCGCATTTTCGTGGCCCATGATGTAGGGCAGTTTCACGTCCACCTTATCGCTCCAGATGCCCTCGACCACATGCAAATCGGTGCGGCACACGCCCGCACCGCCTATGCGCACAATCACATCGGTGGGACTCTCCACCTTCGGGTCTGGCACATCCTCGTAACGCACAAAGGCTGCGCTGCTCAGGGTTTTGTCGTACTGGTGCAGGACTGCGGCTTTCATAAATATGTCTCCTCAATTGGCTGGTAAAAGAAAGAACATGGCTACAAGCATTGCGGCACTTTGGCTTTCCATTCCTAGGATCTAAGCAACCTGCGTGCCATGCATAAAGGCCATGCGCCTAACCATCGCAAACCCATCCGTCTATTGGGAAGAGCCACGCCCTCTTCACTGCGCCGACGCGTTGGCGACAACCAGTGTGTCGCGGAATCGTACGCATTGCCAAGGACTGTAGTGGCTGATGCCGTCTCATTTCGCTACAGGGGTTTCCCGCATCGCTACACCAAGTCACGATGGTAGCCACGTGCTGGCCAGTCTGCCAACTTGCCATGGGCATCGCGTGGCAACGCAGCACCAAACACAATGTCTGCGGGGGTCTCGGCTGCACTCAGGCGTGAGCGTAGCCAGGTGCGTAGTGAGGTGCGCGCAGTATCTTCGAAGGCAGATTCGGCAAGAACCACAAATGCTTTGAGTCGTGTTCCCTCATACGCTCGCATGAGGCGCACTGCACACGCCTCGACATCGGGATGCTCTGCCACCACGGCGGCCACATGCGCGCATGACACGTTGGTACCGGCGACTTGCACCATGCCGTCGCGGCGGCCTATTACGTCAAAACCAGTCTGGCGGGCGGCAAGAATGTCAGGCGGCACGATCACCCGGGTTTTGCCAGAGTTGTTTGGGTCAGTCCGCTCTAGCTGACCATCGCTACGCAAAGACCAATGCGCAAAGGGATGCAGCACATCGGCAGGCCCGTCTCGCCAGGCAATGCCGCCGGTCTCCGAGCTGCCATAAATTTCAACCATGCACGCAAGGCCCTGCTCGCGCAACGCGAAAACAGTAGCAGGCTTGATCGGCCCAGTAGAGGTTGCGCCCATGACGTCAGACGCCCACTTGCCACTGTGCGCCGCCAGATCCCAGCGCATCGGGAAGCCAACCACCAGGTCACCACTACCGGCAATAGAAGCCAGCCCGGTCGTCGCGCTAGCACGTATATCAATAAAAGGCACGCCAAGCCAGCGGGGCAGCAATGCGCAAAATAGAAACCCGTAAATGTGACGCGAACCGACAAGCCCAAGCACCCGCTTGCGGCCCGCAAACAATCGGGCTTGTGCGTCCATCTCTTGGGCAATATCTACCCACGGGTGCGTGCATAGCACGGGGACACCTGTGCTACCGGAGGTGGCAAACGTGATGCTACGCGAGCCATGCACCCATCCGCGCATGACAGTAGTCGTCCAGTCACCCACTGTGCGGCGACGCAGCAAATCGTCTTCCAGCTCAGACTCATGGAGCCGAAAGAAGGTAGACACCGATGCCGCCAGATCCAGTAGCGCCAACGAGTCCACCGCGAGACCCTTTGCGTCAAACCGCGTAGCTGCGTTGATTGCTGTGACCTGTGCTGGCTGCAAATCCAATACGCTACCGGCCATGTCGGCAATAACGGCCTGGACATCGGCAGGCGCCAATTCGTAGGCCATCACTCCACCGTGGCTGTCACCCGCTTGATGAGTACCCAATAGGTATCTTTATTTTCAATCCGGTGCATGCGCACACGCACTTCGGTGGGCACCATTTCATGGTCCAACACGTAGGTGAACTGGACATCGAGTTTGCCAGCGGCAACGCCTGCGCGAAAACGCCCTTCAAATGCGTCGCTACGCGTGCAAGGTGCAACTTCGGAAAAAAAATTACGTCCCACCATGCCGTCTTGGTCGCGGCCACTGATGTCCGCCTCGGCGGCGTTATAACGCACGATCTTGCCGTCGCGGTCAAGCTCAACCGCTCCAAAAGCGAGCAAATCCAAGTCCTCGTCATTCATACTGGCGAGTTCGTTGGCGACGTTATGCGTGCTGAACTTGACGAGTCTCATAAATGGTGTCTCCTACTTTGGGAGAAGAAAATAGCAATTGGCGTGCCATTCCTGACAGCCCAGCCTGTATCTGCCGTAAATCTTTGATTTCACAGCGAAATTGCGAATGCTGTGATTTTTCGCTACACCCCGATGGCGACACTGGATGTCGCTAAATTAGACACATGGCCGGTACACAACAGCCCGACAGCGTCTCGATTCGCTACAACTTAACCCAGGTAGGCCAGACATCCGCAATCCCGCGCAGGCAAACGACCACAGCAGAAAAGGGGCATTCAGCAGCACAACCCAACCCGTTGCATGTTGCGTGTTGCATGTTGCATGTTGCAATTTTTGTAGAAAAATATTTGATATTGATTAATACTTGATAATTCAACTATTAATCAATCAAATAAACTCCTATGCCCATCCATCCCGTCGCCCATCTCATCTACGGTCCCACTGCCGCAGGAAAATCCACCTATGCCTGAAAGCTGGCCCTGGAAAACCAAGCCGTCCGCTTTGCTATCGACGAATGGATGCACGCCTTGTTTGCGCTTGAGCCAAGCCGCAGCGTCATCGCCACTGAAGGAGTGCAACATGGTTAAAACTATATCCCCTCACCCCACGGACGCCCCAGCCGGGCACCAAGCTGCGCCGCATTGACCTGGCCGAACGCTTAGCCCATCTTTGTCACTTTTAAGCCCCTTTTTGCCCCTACCCGCCGGGAACCCGCATAAACAGTGGGGTCGGTCGAGAAACGCTTTGTTGTGCCAT
>JAYVGI010000369.1:0-2114 GCA_043772355.1 Polaromonas sp. | reverse complement strand
TTTTCGGCCGATTCAAAAGTCGCCACCGGCATTGCAACGGCTCCAAACCCTATTGCGCGACAAAATATGGGCGTTACCCTGTGTACCCCACTGGCCTGCTTAGACGGAGTGCTACTGTTTAGTGAGTAAGTGGCTTTCCAAGCGGTCCACTCGCAGGCGCGCTACGAGGTGCTCTCGCCGCTTCTAAACCGCACCACCGCGCTGGCTCTATGGGCTCGGACACACCACCAAGCCAGCCCGATCAGGGCGACGGCGCTACTTCAGCGTAGCGGCATCAAGGAGGAGTACGGATAGGAAATTCAATCGCATGAGACCAAGCATGGCACGGATGTGGGGCACTCAAAAGCCACTGATCTCTGCCGTTTGAACGGGTTGCAGCCGACGCAATGATACAAGGTGAACAAGGTGATGAGGCTGCTGCTCGCCAATGGGTTTTGAGCCTGCGATGCACGCAGGCGTACCCCGCAGCGGGTCTGAAACGCCAGAGAGAGAGCACCTCGTAGATGCGGGCGATCAGCACCACCCAGAGGTAGTGCGCCTGTGAGCGCATAGGCGGCGCAGGTTCGCTCTGGGTTGGCACATCGCATCCCGCAGTGGCTGGCCAACGAAGAGCTGGAACTGGGCGTGCGCTGCATGGCCGTAGGCATCTACGACGACAGCGACAAACTGGTGGCCGGCCTGTCCATCTCGGCCCCGGCTGACAGGCTGGACGAAGGCTGGTTGCCCAAGCTGGAGGCTACGGCGCGCGAGATATCGAGCGCGCTGGGGCACCGTATGCCTGCAACTGGCAGCGCTGCGGCCAGCTTGTAGCCTGGCTTGACCTTGCGCCCGCTGGCGCCGTCCAAAACGGTGCTCCCAGCGGCAGGCTGCAGCCTGCCGTCAGTCAGTCAGTCTTGATCTAAACGCGCATATCAACGATAATTTTCATAGCCCTTTCTACATAGCTCTTTAACTTCACATGTTCAGCAAAGTCATCAGCATCAGGCCAGACACCGTAAGTGGTACACCCTGCTTTGTGGGAACGCGCGTGCCCATCAAGTCGCTTTTTGATTATTTAGAAGCGGGTGATGGGCTGGACGAGTTTTTAGACCAATTCCCCTCCGTCAGCCGCACCGCCGCCATTCAACTTTTGGAAGACTCCCGCCACGCGGTAGTGGCGGCCTAAAGCGCACCCGCCATGAAGGTGCTGCTAGACGAGTCGGTGCCGCGCGCTTTAGGCTTTGAGCTAGAGGGGCATTTTGTACGTACAACCCAATCAGTGGGATTTTCTACTCTTTCCAACGGCAAACTAATGCAAGCCATGGTGGAGATGGGCTTTGAAGTGCTCATCACCTTTGATCAAAACCTGCCCTATCAGCACAACGCCAAATTACCAGTCGCCATCATTATTTTGATGGCACCCAACAACCGAGTTGAGACAGCCAAAGGCGTTGCAAACAGTATTCTGGCAACCCTCATAACCTGCAAGCCAGGACAGCTGGTGCGATTGTCTGTACCAACCTGAACTTATCGTTGGGCCAACACCAAACCGCAAATAGCTACTTATTCAATAGCTGATTACGACCTGGCGTCAGGGACTCGGGCGGTATTTTTCAAGTCAAACGGTGTGCACAGCCAAGCCGGGCGGGTTGCGAGGATAGACGGCGTAATGCCCCCCTGTAACCTGTAGCCTTGCCCCTCCAACCTGAATACCCAAAGCCCAATCACTGACCGGCACGCACCAGCCGCACATAGCCGGAGCTATCGCGGCCGCCGTCGTAGACGTAGCCATAGTCGAAATAGACGAACCACGCGACGGTGGCGTAGCCCACATCGGGCGACGACGACCAAAAACCACTTGCCGGTGTAACGGGAAAGGCCACCGTATCTATCGCAGGATTGACACGGCTTTTGTCGGCAATGCTGGACAGCTCTTTCACGTTGGGTAGCCGCCAGGCCACGCCCGTATTCGTCGCCTGCGTGCTAGCACGCGTGATTGCAGCCTCGTAGGTAAAAGCTGTAGCCGTGCCTGTGCAGGTGCCGCCACTAGCAGTCATGCCCTCAGCGCAGCGCCGCCAAACAAGGCCCGTTTTAGTATCGGTCACTTCCTGGCCGTCGGCAGAGACGGTGAAGGG
>JAYVGI010000368.1:0-2245 GCA_043772355.1 Polaromonas sp. | reverse complement strand
CGCAGATGGGGCACAGCAGTGGGAACACCTCGTAGATGCGGGCGATCAGCACCGCCCAGAGGTAGTGCGCCTGTGAGCGCCTAGGCGGCGCAGGTTCGCTCTGGGTTGGCACATCACATCCCGCAGTGGCGGGCTCGGCTGGCACCTTGACCAGTTGCGAAGGTGCGGCCTGCGCAAGAGCTGTTACCGCCGCTCTGAGCGGCGAGTTCGGTGCCAGCACACCAAAATAGCGATGCCGGTGCGTGCGCGGCGGTGGCACCAAGGCGGCAATGCGCTCGATCAGCTCCAGCGGCGTGAGTATCAGCTCGTCCACTTTGACGCCGCGCTTCTCGGATGCCGGTTCGCTGTGCTGCTTGGCGCAGCGGTAGACCAATTCATTACCCGCCTTGCGCAAGCGCTCCATCGAAAACGCAGGCCGGGCGCAGTAGCGCAGTGGTTCGAATTACTGGCCCAACGCACAATTTTCTTGGGCTGGAGTTCTCTATAAATGAAAACGAAGAAGTAATCGTTGAGCCGTTGACACTTAATGGCAACGAACCTGTGAGCCTCAACGCAAGCAGCGTACAAAGCTCAGTTATGAAAGGGCTGGAGAAAGTAAATCTGGCGCTGACTGAAAAGTATCGATTGAAGAGAATTCAATTTGTGCAAGTGACTCACCGCCTGTGGAAATTTATGAGCAGCTTACAGAGCAAATAGTCCTGCGGCTTCAAGAGTATTCCGATAGCTACAACGGCGTAAACTAATTTCGAAGTAAAAATATGCGCAGCATTGCATATGGCTTCATCTAAATCCATGAAATTCCTCGACACCTACGTCTCCAAAGATCAGCGTTTCTCCATCGGCACAGAAATGCAGTCGGGTCGCCACTACCTGTCCATTCCCGTCAGTAACAGCGCTTTAATCACTTGCACCAACGTATTTGAAACAATTATGCTATGAATAAACTAGCTTCTTACGCAGTATTTCATTGCGCCACAGCCTGATTCAATTAAAAATATCAGTTAATTCCAGACTGCATAAATAGCGTTGCCTCGTTCCAAAACCAACTCAGCGCGCCATCTCTATCAACTCAATATCCTTCTTCAGCATGGCGTTAACCAGCGCTGAAAAGTCTACGCCCTTGGCGCTGGCCAGCGCGGCCAAGGTGGCTTGCACCTGTTGCTCCAAATACACTGGCGAATTCAGCTGCGCATTGGCTTTGTAAAACTTGCCGCGCTCGCCGCCTGAAAAGTCAATCTCAGTGGGCATGCTGTCATCATCACGGGGGTGGGTAGGGTGGGTCATGGTGTTCACCTATCGGGGTTGTTCTTCATACTGCTGGCGTTCGCGGCGGGTTGCAGGGCGTGCGGAGATGATGCGTACAGTCACATCCAGCGGCCTGGTATGCTGGTAGGTGTGGGACAAAGCCAATAATTTGCCCTCACTAGACAAGCCCAGTGTAAACCAGCGCTCTTCGTATTCACTGTGCGCTACGTCAAATACCGTCAGCGCCAAAGCATCCTGCAAAACCGTAGCTGCCAGTTCAAAGCTAACTCCATGCCTGGCAAGATTGGTTTGCGCCTTGACAGCGTCCCAGGCAATGTCCAACTGTACAGAATTCATGAAAAAAACTCAGCTCCAAGTTGTCGCCCTATGGCATAAAAGCGGGCTAACTGGGGTGAAGTATATCGGGATGGATCGTTGCATGGGCGATGCTGACGCGGGCGGCGTACCCTTGCGTCAAACGCCTGTTCATCCAGGATGATGCACTAAGAAGCAACCCAAATACTATCAATCCAATAGCTGTCCCCGCTATATTCTATAGGGCTGTAGCCAGATAGATACCTAAAAAGCGGCTCCCAAACGGTCAAGTTGACAGTTCAAAGACGATTTCCAGCCTTCCAGATCCGCCTGGCGCTTAAAAATCGGTCATGTCTAGGCATTTTCAAGGTATCAATCAGCCCGCAGCCCAATAAAATATCGCGGGAGCAGCTGCTCTTTTAATAGCGATTGTTTGCACTTGCGGTGGCCTGGTCACCCGCACCAGCCAATACGACGCCAACGGCAACACCATGCAAACCCGCGTCATCCGCCCCGACGGCAGCCGCAGCTACGAACCTGACGGATAGGAAATTCAATCGCATGAGACCAAGCATGGCACGGATGTGGGGCACTCAAAAGCCACGGGTCTCTGCCGTTTGAGCCGTTGCAGCCGACGCGACGAACAAGGTGATGAAGCTGCTGTTCGCCAATGGGTTTTGAGCCT
>JAYVGI010000367.1:0-13623 GCA_043772355.1 Polaromonas sp. | reverse complement strand
ATTCCATTTCTAAATCATTACTGTCGTTGTTGCGTCGCCTTGCCGTGCTACAGCACTGTCTGCGGCTCCGCGCCTAGACATTAATGATGTAGAAATGGAAGTCAGTGTTTTAGCCGTTGGGGCGTGCTCCTACGAAGTGAACGGGTCAGATGAACATCAATTTGCTATAAATAAAATAGCATTTATCGCAATAGAATATTGCACTGGAGACCTATTTCACTCATAGAATGTGAATGGGATCAGACGAGTACTGATTGTGGACTACAGAGTCAGTCTTTAGACTTTCCCGCTCACCCGCAGCGCGGTGCGGCCGGTCTAGCGGTGCGCTACCCAGTCGCTCAAAACATCGTTCATGCGGGTTTGCCAGCCGGCACCGGTGGCTTTGAAATAGGCTACCACCTCGGGGTTGTAGCGCACCGTGACTGGCAGTTTGGTGGGGCTGTGCTGGGGGCCGCGCTGGCCTTGGCGCTTTTTGGCCAAGGCGTCGCGCACTGCGCCATAGCCACCGCCCGCCACCACGACTGCGCCTGCACGCGCGGCCTGCTGTTTGGCAGTGGCCGCACGGTCAGCGCCGGGTGCTTGCGCAAGCGCCGTAGCCCACTGTGCGGGCGTGGTGGGCAACTTAGCGACTGATTTGCGTGATGAAGTATCTGATTTCATGTTTCACTGCCTTTCTCAAACTGATGACGTAAAAGTCATCATCTCGTTCTGTGTAGGTCATGTGCACCAGCGCGCCGTGCAGCCAGCCCAGTAAATTGATGCGCAATTCGCCATAAACAACCCTGTCATCGTCCCAAGCCACCACCGGGCCATCAAACACCACCTCGCACCCAACAAAGTCTAAGCCATGGTCTTTGATATTGCTTAGACGTTTTGGTTGATCCCAGGTTGGCATGTTTTATTGTAATCACAAATAAATATAAAGGCAAGCACATCAGCCGCAGGCAACCCCAGCGTGCCTGGCAGTACGCAAACCGCCAGCCTGCGCTACTTCCACCACGACCAGCTAGGCTCCATCGCCGCCGTCACCGACGCGGCGGGCAGCGTCATCGAACGCATGGCCTACGACCCGTGGGGCAAGCGGCGCGAGGTAGATGGCGCGGCCGACGTCACCGACAGCCTGGTGGGCCGCACCACCGACCGCGGCTTTACAGAGCACGAGCACCTGGACGAGATGGGCCTCGTCCACATGAACGGGCGCATCTACGACCCGCTGGTGGACCGCTTCATGACCGCCGACCCCCTCATCCAGGCGCCCAGCATGCTGCAAAGCTACAACCGCTATGCGTTTTTGATGAACAATCCTTTGAGCTTGACGGATCCGAGTGGGTACTGGAGCCTGCGGGGATTCCTCAGAAATTTGGATACCTTCGCCAGAAACCCCAGCTCCATCAACGCCTTCAACGCACATCGCGGCGTGCCTGGTGTCGTGTCCTTAGACAACTTTGTGGTCAAGCATCCGTGGACGTTCCAGCTTGGTCGCGCAGCCGCCGGTGCTTGGGGCGGCCCATGGGCTGCAGCCGGTGCCACGGGTTACTACACCCGCCTGATCACGGACGGGTGTGAGTCTCGCTCCGTCAAAGCCTTTGGTCGCAGCATGGCTATATCGTACCTTTTCACGACAGCCCACGCGGCGTGGGCTGTGTCAGCTCGGCGGCGAGCGGCGGCCAGTGTGGCGCTGGGGCGCTCTCAGCTGTGGCAGGGTTGGCGGGTACGCAGTTTGGCGGGGCTACCACGGCTGGCCGGTTTGCCAGCTCAGTGATTGCTGGGGGCATAGCCAGCAGGCTGGCTGGGGGCTCATTTATGGATGGGGCGCAGACTGCGGCTTATGGGTATTTGTTTAACGAGTTGCTGCATGTTGGTAATCGCCGCGAGGCGATGTTGCGGGCAGGATATTCTGATGGTGGAAACACGTTCGATCGCCGTGGCGGGATGGAGATGGATTCGAGCGGTTGCATAGGAACAGGTGGTGGGCCTTCTATTTGTATTGGCCCGGGTGCAATTAAGGGGGGGGGTGGCTCTGCACTTGCACCAAATGTGAGCGCAGTGGTAGCTGAAACGCTAGCAGGAAATGGAAATTTCCTAAGTAAGTTTGTGTTGACTGTGGACGAACTTTTGGATGCGGGCAGTCGCTTCCTTGGGAGGACACACTCTGAAATTGGAAAATCAGGTAGCGGGGTATTTCGGAGTTCTGATGGACTTCGGCAATTTAGAATAGATGCCAATTCGATTGCTGGAAATCACGCTCCTGGCGTTTCTCACGGATATTTGGAGGTTTTAAAGCAAGGCGTAACCAAGCCTGTGTCGAATAATCACATACCGTTCAATTAATTAATCGCATATGAATATTCGCATTGGGATCGTGGGCAAAATATTGCGTGGTGACGGCCTTGGTGGATACATCAAGGTTGTGGATGACACATCAAATACTGGAGGATTTCTTATCCTTACCTCCGCAGAACTTTCAATGACAAATGGCTTTGATACCTGGGTGGAGAACAGCGAAGCACTTGATCGTTATTTCATCGAGTCCGATTGGATTGTCGATTGGTCATAGGCTATTCAGTATCTCTTTAACTGTTTGGCGCACAAATGTAATGGAGCGGACTACGGTTCAGAGAAAAGCGGCTTTCATGAATACGGCCCAATGGAGCAAACGCTTTGCAATGTGTCTCAAGACGGATGTATGGCCGCCGCTCGGTAAAAACAAGTCAAGGGTCACCCATTTCCCATTTTTTAAGAATCTGTGGGATCGGGTGAACATTGAATCACTACAAATTCAATAGCTGCTCCCGCAATATTCCATCAGGCTAACGACCTATTTCGTTCATAATAACTGCTCAGTCACAATAAAGCTCAAGTTGCAGGCTGAGCCACTAGGCGTACACCTAGCGCCTTGCATACGCGGGCGATGGTGTCAAAGCGGGGCTGCGCATCTGGCTTGAGTGCTTTGTACAAGGCCTCGCGTGCCAGGCCGCTGGCTTTGGCTATCTCGCTCATTCCGCGTGCTCTGGCAATGTCGCCCAATGCAGCGGCTAGCAGGCCGGGGTTGTCCTCTTCCAAAATGGCAGTTAAATACTGGGCCACGGCTTCGTCGCTGTCTAGGTACTGCGCAGGGTCAAAGCTGGGCAAGCTGCTTACACGGGTTTTAGTGGTCATAGGTCAAACTCCAGTTGTTGCGCGAGCTGTAGCGCTTTTGCAATGTCGTTGCTTTGGGTGGCTTTATCACCGCCGCCCAGCATCACTATCAACACAGCGCCATGCTGCAAGTAGTACATGCGCCAGCCCGGGCCAAAGTGTTCGCGCATCTCCATCACGCCAGCGCCTACCGGCTGCACATCGCCCAAAAGCCCCATAGACACTTTGCGCAATCTCGCTAGCAGTCTGCGCTGGCTCAAGCCATCTCGTATGCCTCTGAGCCACGCATCGAACTCGGGGGTGGTTTTGATGTCAATCATCTATCGTACATTGTAATCGTTCGATTACTTTTGTCAAATTTAAAGAAGTTAATGGTTTTAGAGGAGCATTAATCCACTGCAAATTCAATAGCTGCTCTCGAAATAGTCTATTGAGCTAGTGGCCGATTTGTTTAGCAAAAATGCTTCTGCAGGTGGCTGGCCACAACAGCCTATGCGCCGACGCGCTCTTTCAGCCATATTTTGATTAACGACTGGTAGGGTACATCTTGTGAGTTAGCTGCCAATTTGATGGCGTCCAGCAATGATTGGGGAAGTCGAATGGATATGGTCGTGGTGCTGGGCTTGAGATTCACCAACGCGGCAGGTTTTGCTTTTGACCAATCAATGTACTGCGTTGAATCGGCGCTTTGCCAAAAAGCTTGCTCAAGCTTTTCGTCATCGAATTTTGGTATCGGTTTGAGCTTAGTGTTTTTCATAGCTTGCTTTCTCCTTGCGGTTTGCGCTGCGGGCTGAAATAACGCGTATCAGGGTTTCTGAATCTCTCAAGGTAAACGTGATGAACAAGACTCTGTCCGCATCCGTCTTGTCGAGGGCATGGTACCTTGCCTCACTTGGCAAACTGTGGGTTTGATCGTCTGCAATCAACAGCGGCACGTTGAAGAAGCATTGCTCTGCTTCGGTTTTCGATACACCATGCTTGTCGTTTTTACGACCATTGCCTTCGTTCCAGTCAAATCCGACAATTTTAAGGAAATCCATTATTTTTGTATATTACCATCATATACACGAATGCGCGACATGAGTAAGTGGCCACAGGGTCATCCATGGCCACTGGGTGAATGGGAGTCGCTGGAAGTCGCTCAATCCCCCGTCACCACGCCTTCACGCCCAGGGTCTGCGCTGCCGAAGAGGCCGTTGGGTGAGAATTAATGGGGTCAAGAATTAATGGGCTTAGATGAACATTAATTTTTGTGGGGCATGTGGAATACCGTGGGCTGTACCGAAGCGAATTCATGGGCGTGAGGTTGCGGCACCTTGGGCGGTGCATCCATATGCATCGGGCGCTCGGGGTTGGGGGCTGGCCTGGAAGTGCCGCTACTCTCTAAAACGTAGCGCACTATCTATGCAGAGCAGTGGGGTACATAGGGTGGTGTCTGAAAATCGCATTGCGTGGGCCATCGCTGCGATTTCTGCCTCAAACCTGCCCTGTGTCTTTGCGGATCACTCTGCCGTGATGCCCGCAGACTTGATGGTTTTGGCCCAGAACTCGGTGTCTTGCTTGACCAGGGCGTCCAGCGCAGCGGGGCTCTGGTAACGCAGCTCGATGCCTGCGCCGTCGGCGCGGGTTTTGGTCTCGGGCAGCTCCAGGGCGGCTTTGATCTGGCCAGAGAGCTGGCTGACCACATCGGCCGGTGTGCCTGCGGGGGCGAAGATGCCGACCCAGGCCTCTAGCTCGAAGCCTTTGAGGCCGGCTTCGGCTGTGGTGGGCACATTGGGCAGGCCGGGGTGGCGGCTTTTGCCTGCGGTGGCCAAGCCCTTGAGCTTGCCTGCCTGAATTTGCCCCATCACCGAGGGCGGGGTGGTGATAAACACCTGCACTTGGCCGGACAGCACGTCTTGCAGAGCCGGGCCGGAGCCCCGGTAGGGGATGTGCACCATGCTGGTTTTGGTTTGCAGCTTGAACATCTCGGTGCCGATGTGGGACAGTGAGCCGCTGCCCTGGCTGGCGTAGCTGAGCTTGCCGGGGTTGGCGCGCAGGTAGGTGATGAACTCGCCCAGGTTGTTGGCGGGCACCGAGGGGTGCACGGCGATCACGTTGGTGGCTACGGTGATGAGAGCCACGGGTACAAAGTCTTTTTGCGCCCAGGGCAGCTTGGTGTTGAGGTTGGGGTTGCCCACATGGTAGGCAGAGTAGGAGTTGAGCAGGGTGTAGCCGTCTGGCGTGGCGCGCGCCACCGCTTGGTAGGCCACGTTGCCGCTGCCTCCCCCCTTGTTGTCCACCACCACCGACTGCTTGGTGACCTTGGCCAGTGCGTCAGACAGCACGCGGGCCGAGGCATCGACAAAGCCGCCGGGCGGGTTGGGCACCACCAGGGTGATGGGTTTGCTGGGGTAGCTTTGGGCCAGGGCGATGCCGCAGGCGAGGGTGGCAGCTGCGGCGATCACATGGCGCAGGGTGGAGCGTTTGGGGAGGGAAGTGGATGTTGGCATGGCGATGAGGTTGGAGGAAACAGGAAACAGGAAACAGGAAACAGGAAACAGGAAACAGGAAATAGGAAATAGGAAATAGGAAATAGGAATGCGGGAGGTGAAAGTCGGGGCTGGAAATTTGGCGCAAGGTGTGGGTGCTATCGGACTAACGGGTGGGCTGGGTAAAGGGCTGTCAGTAATTGCCCGACAGCAGTGTGCCTGCACCAGGCACACGCCGCTCCAGCCCCAGGCTTTTGAGGAGGGCGTAGGTGGTGCACACCGCGCTGGAGACCACGGGCAGGCCGCTGGCGGCTTCGATCATCGGGATGGAGGCCAGCGAGGGCATCTGCACGCAGGCCGAGGCGACGATGGCATCGATGCCTTTCACGTTCAGCTGCTGCCACAAATCGGCAGGTGCTTTGGGATCGCGGGCGCCTACGGCCAGGTTGTCGTGGATCTCTAGCGATATGCTGTCCACTACTTCGATGCCCTCGTGTTCGATGTAGTCGATGACCAGCTTGGTCAGCGGTTTCATGTACGGCGCAATGATGCTGACGCGCTTGGCACCCATGGCTTGCAGGCCTTCTACCAACGCCCCGGCGCTGGTCACGACGGGGCAGGGCGCGCCATTGGCCACGGTCACTTCATGCAAGCGCCGCTGCGACTCGCGGTGGTAGCCCTTGCCCATGCTCATGATGGCTACCAGGCAGGCATAGCCCATCGCGTCCATGCGCGCGTCGGACAGTTCGAGCGCGCAGCGGTCGGAGTCTTTGTCCATCGCCGCCAGCTCTTCTTTGGTAACCGACTTCATGCGCATGCGGCTGCTATGGAAAGTAAAGCGGTCAGGTAATACCTGCTCACGTGCGCGCAGCATGGCGGGGATCTCGGTCTCCATCGTGGTGTTGGAGCTGGGCACGATCAGGCCGATGCGCAAGGGTTTGCTGGGGGTAGAGGAGGACATAGGGGCTACGGGCGTTGTGAGAGTGGTCTCAATTTTATCGAGACAATAGGCTCAGATAAGTGAAAACTGTCCCTTGTTCCATTTTTAAATCAGTGCGGCCGTGGTGGCGTCGGCCATGTCGGTGCTGCCCACGCCAAAGGCCAGGCAGCCCAGTGCGCTGCTGTGGGAGGGGGGTGCGAGTCGGTGCCGACGATGACTTGGCCGGGCAGGGCGCAGTGCTCGTTGACCATGGCGTGGCTGATCCCTGACCCAGCCTAAACCCCTGCCTTCTAACCTCCTTGCCGCCTCAGTCCTCCAAACTCGCGCTCCACCTGTCACCCCAACCCGATCCGCCTTGCTTGGCATCGTCCAGGTCGCGGCGTTGGCGTTTGGTGGGGCGGCCTTGTGCAATGCTCAGTGCTGGCTCGGGGTGCAGGCGGCGCTGGGTGGCGGCGGTTTCTCGGGCGGCGATGCTGGCCTCGGTTTCACGGTACAGCGTATGCGCCTGTGGTGCCGGGCCGCGCTGCTCGCTCACTTGCAGCACGTCGATCATGCAGACCAGGCCATCGCGCTGCAGGGCCACGCAGTCACCGGCCCGCACATCGCGCGCGGCTTTGACCACCAGGCCATTGATTTTCACGCGGCCTTTGCCAATATCGTCGGTGGCCAAGCTGCGCGTTTTATAGAACCGCGCAGCCCATAAAAACTTGTCAATCCGGGTGCTGGCAATGATTTTGATGTCCATACTGGTCATGCTACACGGTTTGCGGGTTTTCGTTGCTTGCCAAAAACTTACCCAGCAGTGATTTTTCATGGTCTCCAGCCATACGCCAACCCCGTCAGTCGTCAACGGTGGCGCGATTTATACTGGTGGTCGCTCACGCCTACACAGTCCCTGCGCTACCTCCGCGCTCGGCCCATGGCCAGCCGCCCCATTTATCTGTTTTGAAAGCCCCCGCCATGCCAGCCCCGCCTATCGTCAACATCCAGGCCCTCGGTTTCCCCTGGGTCACCATGGATCCGTTTTTGTTTTGTGCCTACCACGATGACGCTTACCCGGCGGGCAATGCGCAGATGGGCCCAGCCACCACTTTGGCGGGGCGCGATATGGGGCAGGACTTTAGCCGCAAGGACGGCTGGAGCATGTACCACGGTCACAGCGTGCCCGGCTTTCCCAGCCACCCGCACCGGGGCTTTGAGACGGTGACGATAGTGCGCAAGGGCTTGATTGACCACTCCGACTCCTTGGGCGCAGCCGCGCGCTTTGGCGGCGGCGATGTGCAGTGGATCACGGCGGGCAAGGGCATCGTTCATTCTGAGATGTTCCCGCTGCTGGACGCTGGCGCCCCCAACCCGCTGGAGCTGTTTCAGATTTGGCTGAACCTGCCTGCCAAAAACAAGATGGTGCCCCCGCACTTCACCATGCAGTGGCACGAGCAGATTCCGCGCCATACCGCCCACGACGCGCAGGGCCGCAGCACGGAGCTGGCGGTAATAGCAGGCACGCTGCCCGGCGCTGGCCAGCCGCTGGCCCCGCCACCCGACTCGTGGGCCGCACAAGCCGCTGCCGACGTGGCGATCTGGACCCTGCGCATGCACAGCGGCGCCCGCTGGACATTGCCCGCCGCCGCAGGGCAGGGCACGCGGCGCACTTTGTATTTTTTCAAAGGCCAATCGGTCTCCATCGCCGGGCAGACGCTGGGCAGCCACGCGGCCATAGAGCTGCGTGGTGACGCAGCGGTAGAGATCGTCAATGGCGATACAGAAGCCGAGTTTTTGCTGCTGCAAGGCAAACCCATAGCCGAGGCGGTGGCGCAGTACGGTCCGTTTGTGATGAACACCCAAACCGAGATACGCCAAGCCATTACCGACTACCAGGCCACCCAGTTTGGCGGCTGGCCCTGGCCTGACAGCGCGCCAGTGCACGGCCGCGACCCCGCACGCTTTGCCAAACACCCCGGCGGAGTGCTGGAAAAACCGGCCGCCAGCCAGGTATAGTTGGCACCAAGGAAGCGCCGTCTGTCTTCCATTTACTTTCAAGGATTTTCATGCCCTCTCATTTTTGCAAAACCACATTGATCACCGCCGCCTTGGCACTGGCTACCGCTAGCTGGGCGCAGGCTGACCCAGCCATTGCCGCCGCCGCCAAAGAGGCGGGCGCGGTGGTGACTAAAACCGGTTTGGTCTACCGATCACTGACCGAAGGCAAGGGTGCCAGCCCGGTGCCCACCGACAAAGTCAAAGTGCACTACAAAGGCACCTTCCCGGACGGCAAAGAGTTTGACAGCTCCTACAAACGCAACGAGCCCACCGAGTTCCCGCTCAACCGCGTGATTCCTTGCTGGACTGAAGGTGTAGGCATGATGAAGGTGGGCGGCAAAGCCAAACTCACCTGCCCACCCGCCATTGCCTACGGCGCAAACGGTGCAGGCGGCATCATTGCGCCCAATGCAACCCTGCATTTTGAGGTGGAACTGCTGGCAATCAACGGCAAATAAGAACGGCACTTTGAAAGTGGTGCGCGGTGCACCGCTTTCAACCGTGTGTGTCGTAGCGTCTCGCACCTCGCTGCGCGCAGACTTTTTTTTATAACTTCCCCCAGAGCAACGTATGACCACCACTCCCAGTTTTATCTACACCAGCTCCATTCCCGTGTTCAGGCAAATGCTGGGCGGCCTGAGCGGCGTGCTGGCCAAGGCAGAAGCACACGCGACGGCTAAAAAAATCGACCCCCAAGCGCTGCTGCAGTCGCGCCTGTACCCCGACATGTTTACGCTGTTGCGCCAAGTGCAAGTGGCCTGCGATTTTGCCAAAAGCGTCTCGGCCCGCCTGGCCGGTGTAGAGGTGCCCAAGACGGAGGACAACGAGCAAAGCTTTGCCGACCTGCAAGCGCGCATCGCCGGCGTGCTGGCTTTCATCAACGGCCTGGCCGCTGCGCAGTTTGATGCCGCTGGCACGCGCGAGATCGTCACCCAAGCGGGTACGCCGAAAGAAAAGCGCTTTACCGGGCAGTCGTATTTGCTCAACTACGGCCTGCCACACTTCTTCTTCCACGCCACCACGGCCTACAGCATCTTGCGCCACAACGGGGTGGAGGTGGGCAAGAAGGATTACGTCGGGTCGTACTGAAATCAGCAGCCACCCGCCACCGCCGCTGTGGGCGGGCTGGCGGACCGTTGCAGGGTGCTGGGGCCCAGTAGCGGTTGGCCTGCAATGTCCTGGATGCGCACTTTGACCGAGGCGCTGCTCTCCAGGCTAACCGCAAAATTGAGTGTGAGGATGGCGCTCTGGCTGGTGCGGCTGGTTTGGCCATTCACCGTGACGTTGCTCTCCCATACCCCTTGCACGGTCACATCTCCCGCCGCTGACACACTCCACGCCCCTGCATAGGTAAAAGTAGCGCAGGGTGTACTCAGCTCGATACGGTCTGCTTGCAGATGCAGGCTCACAGCTTGGCTGCTGATGCAGCCCGCAGTGCAGGGAGTGCCGGGCGCCGTGGGGGTTGCCGCAGGGGTAGCGGCTGGCGGGGTGACAGTCGGTGTGGTGCCGGTGGGCGGGAGCGGGGCAGCGGTGACTGGCGCCGCGCCCCCACTGGTGAAGTAGCTGCTGGCCACTGGCGCGGGGCTGACCACTGCAATGGGGCCCGTGCCGGTGCCGCCCGTGCCGGGGCTGCAGGCGCAGAGCACCAGCATTGCCAAGGCGCACAGGCTGATGGCGCAGCGTTTAAGTAGGGGGTTTGTCGTGGGCATTGTGGTTCTCGTTTTGGGCGTAAAAATAGCTGCCAAAGCGGGCGCGGTAGGTGCGCTCTTCGGGCTTGGCGTGGACTTTATCGTCTTCAAATCTTAGCGTAGCCTCTTGCATCACCGTTTTAAAGGCGGTGCGCCAGGCTTTGGCCGATACCGCGTGCAGGCGCTGGGCAGACTGCGCGGTGATCTGGTCTACAAAAATGGACTGCTCTAAAAAGTTGCCGCCCAGGTCCAGGTTATCGGCGGCAGCGGCCATGTGGTCATGCGCATTGGCTTGCAGGAGCTGGGCCATCTCGGCAAAGCCCTGTCGCGGTGCAAAGCCTGCGTCTAGCAGGCTGATGCCGGCTTCACTCTCTTGCACAATGCCCAGGCGCAGCATCTCGTCGAGCACGGCGCGGGGGCGCACGTCGGTGCTGATGCCGGTGACCAGCGCGTCAAACCCACCAGTGGGCGTGGTGCGAGTGAGCGGCAGGGCCTGACCATCGGCACCCTGGTACTGCGGCTGGGACAGCCAGCGCGCGACCACTTGGGTGGCCATGTTCATGGAGGCGGTGCTGGCCGGGTCTGGCGCGGTGTACAGGCGGGTGAGGTTGCGCACGTCGCGCCGGTGCACGCCAGACAGCAGGCTCACCGCGCTGTCGGTCAAAGGACGGCCTTGGCTTTTTAGCTCGTCCTGCGCCGCCTGGATGAACACTTGCTTAAGGGCCGCTGCAAAAGCCGGGTAAGCCACCCCATGGCGCAGCAGCAGCCGCGCCAAAGGCTTGAAAAGCCCTAAAACAGCTTCTAAGATGATGGCAGACCGGGTGGACATGCTGAAAGTGCGGGTAGAGAATATTTCTGAAACAAACCGTTGACAGTCATAATTTGGTGGGATATTATTCCACAAAATCAAGTCGGATGGGGAAATATGCAACCCCTCTGTGCACTTGTTTCACTAGGGACCTCACCATGGCCAAGCCTTCTCGATCCAGCGAATTGATCTATCGCCCCTCACAGCTGCTGACGGTGGCCGGCATGGCCTGTGCCGGTGCTGCACTGGTGGTTGCGTGTGGCGGTGGAGGAGGTGGTGCAGGTGGTGGTGCCAGCGGGTCGACGACACCGACCGAGCCCGTCGTGGTGGCGGCGGCAGAATTGACCGCCTCCACGCCCGGTGAGCTATTGGGCTATGTCAAAACCAAGATCAAGCAAAGCGCCGCGCAAGCTGGCAACTCGGGCAGCTTTGGGGCGACCGCGTCGCTAGGGGCTGCGGCCCCAGTGGCTGCGCCCGCCCCAGCGGCCGCGCCAGCGGCAAGCGGTGTCGACGGCGCAGCCAGCTTCTCGGGCACCCGGCTGCAGGAGCTGGGCGTGGACGAAGACGATGTGGTCAAAACCGACGGAACCATGCTGTATGCGCTGACCAAATCGTATTGGAGTGGCACGTCCACCGTACCGGCCCAGTTGCAAGCGCAGCGCAGGCTCGCCAGTGGGCAGTTGGCCGCTGCGGGCAGCTTGGCCTTGGGGCCCGATGATCGCACTGGCATCTACCTGGCCAGTGTGGCCAAGCGCGTGGCCTTGCTGGGCCAGCAGTACAGCGTGGGCACGGCCGCGATAGATCCGACCCGGCCGGTGGCCAGTACCCTGATAGCGCCTAACCCCAGCAGCTCAAAAATTGGCCTGGATATCGTCTCGCTAGACGTACCGGGCACTTTGACGCTGGCCAAGCGCGTGCGCATCGACGGTCAACTGGTGGGCAGCCGCATGATCGGCAGCACCTTGTATGTGGCCAGCACCTGGTCGCCTAACCTGTTCAAGTACGCGTTCGCTCCCACCACCACCGCTGCTGAGCAAGATGCCAAGCTGGCCAGTTTGACCAACAGCGAGGTATTGCCTACCGTGCAAATTGACGGCAACCCGGCCGAACCCTTGCTCTCCGATGCCGACTGCTACGTGCAGGCCAGCAGTGCTACGCTGCAAGTGCAAATCACCTCGATCACCGCGTTTGACTTGGCATCACCCACTTTGCAGCGCAATAGTCGCTGCTTTGTGGGGGGTGCCGAGGCGCTGTACATGTCGCCTACCAACGTGTACCTCACCAGCTCGCGCTACTACAGCTTTGACAGCAGTACGGGCGCATTGGCCAACGTGGTTTTCAAGTCGGGCACCACCACCGATATCCACAAATTCGGCCTGCTGGGGCAGACCATCAGCTACAAAGGCTCCGGCGCTGTGCCCGGGCATTTGGGCTGGAACAAAGACAAGCTGGCCTACCGCATGAGCGAGTACCAAGGCGACTTGCGGGTACTGAGCTTTACCGGCCAAACCGGCTGGTCATTTGCTGCGCCCATGCCGGGCATTGCGACCACCACCGCCATAGCAGGTACCCCCACGGTGACGGTGACTACCAGCAGCGGCACCGCCGTGAGTGCTACACCCACGCCGCTTACTGCGGCACCTGCATCGCCTGCCACACTCACCGTTTTGCGCGAGGTGGCTGGCAAAGGCCTACAGGTAGTGGGCAGCCTGCCCAATGCTCAGCGCCCTGCGGCTTTAGGCCACCCGGGCGAGCAGGTGTATGCGGTGCAGTTCGTCGGCCCACGCGCCTACGTGGTCACCTTCAGGCAAACCGATCCGCTGTATGTGCTGGATGTTAGCAACCCCGCCGACCCCAAAGCCGTGGGCGAGCTCTCGATGCCCGGCTTTTCTGACTACCTCTATCCGCTAGGCGACAAGCTGTTGCTGGGTGTGGGCAAAGATGCGACGGACGCGGGGTTTTTAGGCGGCGTCAAAGTCGCGTTGATGGATGTCACCGACCCCACTAAGCCAAGCTTGCTGAACTCAGTGGTGATCGGCAAACGCGGCAGCAGCTCCACTTTGGACTACAGCTCCCACGGCATCAACGTGTTCCAGCAAGGCAATGTCTACCGCATTGCGGTGCCGGTGCGGGTGCACGAGACGCCGTCCATCCAAGTAGTGGGACCACAGACTTTTTACCAGCCTACTCACCAGGGTCTACAGCGCTTTGAAGTAGACAGCACGGCTAAAACCTTGGTCGGCAAGCCCGCTGTGAACAGCATTGTGTATTCGCCCACCAATCCCTACGCGCAAACCTCTGGTTTGTTCGACTTAGCGCAAGACCGTAGCGTGCAGATAGAGTCGATGGTGTACTACTTCTCGGGCGGCAGGTTTGTGACGGCCAACTGGTAGGGCAGGCAGTTTGCCGTAGGGGACGATTTTTATACAAAATTGGTTGTTATTCCATTTCTAAATCATTACTGTCGTTGTTGCGTCGCCTTGCCGTGCTACAGCACTGTCTGCGGCTCCGCGCCTAGACATTAATGATGTAGAAATG
>JAYVGI010000366.1:0-5784 GCA_043772355.1 Polaromonas sp. | reverse complement strand
AGAAGGACCTTGAACTTCGACTGGAACGCTCCGCAGAGCTGAACTGGTGGGACATAACCATTCATCCTAAAACGGTATTTTTATAATTTCCGAATCCCTAAGCAAACTCGCTCGCCTAGCCCCACTTCACCGTGCTTTACGTGGTAGATTCGCCCGCACCCCCATCTATCGCAAAACCATGAAATCTTCTACCAACATCGTTCACCCCGCCGCGCCCGTTGACCCCGCCCAGTGCTTTGCCACCCTGCGCGATTTACCGGTCGCCATCTTGAGCGACAACCTGTCGCGCTTGAACGGCTGCGCGGGCCTGCAGTCGTTCGGCGCACCCGTCAAAATGGTCGGCACGGCGCTTACCGTCAAGGTACGGCCCGGCGACAACCTGCTGATCTACAAAGCCATCCAGATGCTGCTACCCGGCCATGTGCTGGTGGTAGACGGTGGTGGCGACCCGCATAACGCCCTGGTGGGCGACTTGATTTTGCAGTACGCCTTGCAGCGCGGCTGCACCGGCTTTGTGGTGGACGCCGCCATCCGCGACCGCAGCGCCTTTATTGCCCACCAGTTCCCCTGCCACGCCCGCGCCCTCAGCCACCGGGGCCCATACAAGTTTGGGCCAGGCCACATCAATATCCCCGTGGCCATTGGTGGTGACGTCATTTCCCCCGGTGACTACGTGGTGGCCGACGAGGACGGCGTGCTCAGCTTCGCACCCGATATCGCACTGGCCTTGATTGAGCGCGCCAAGCAAAGCCTGGCCCGCGAGCAAGCCATCAGCGCCGAAATTGCCAACGGGCAGGTGGCCCAAGACTGGATGCACAAAGTACTCGCGCCGCATAATTTATAAAAAGAGACTGCTCCATGAACCGCACACTTCACGCCAACGTTCTCGTTGCCGCGCTCGGCTTGGCCTGCGCGCTGGCCACCGGCACCGCCAGCGCCCAAAGCTATCCCCAGCAAACCATCCGCTTTGTCGTGCCCTGGCCCGCCGGGGGTGCCACCGACCAGATCGCCCGCATTCTGGCCCAGCCACTGTCGCAGGCACTGGGCGTGGCCGTGGTGGTGGACAACAAAGGCGGGGCAGGCGGCAACATTGGCACCCAGGCCGTGGCCAAAGAAAAGCCCGACGGCTACACCCTGCTGCTGGCCACCAGCTCGACCAATGCCGCTGGCCCACACCTGTATGCCAAGCAAGGCTTTGACCCCGCCAAAGACTTTGCCGCCGTGGTCAATTTGTGCGCGATTCCCAACGTGATGGTGGTGCCCGCCAAATCGCCCTGGACCAGTGTGCAAAGCATTGTGGACGCCGCCAAAGCCGCGCCCGACAAGTACACCTACGGCTCGGCCGGCATCGGCAGCTCACAGCATCTGGCCGGTGCCCAGTTCAAAACCGCAGCCCATATCGACACCCGCCACGTGCCCTACAAAGGCAGCGGGCCCGCTGCCCAAGACCTGATTGCCGGGCATATCGACATGATGATCGACACCGGCTCCCTGGGCTCCATCAAAGGCGGCTTGCTCAAGCCCTTGGCCGTGGCCAGCAGCAAGCGCCTGGCGGCCTTGCCCCACGTGCCGACCTTTGCCGAGGCAGGCACGCCCATGCTGGCCTCGGCCTGGTACGGGGTGATGCTGCCAGCGGGTGCAGCGCCCGAGGTGGTGGCGCGGCTGAACAGCACCTTCAACGCGCTACTCAAAAACCCCGATATCCGCAGCAAACTGGAGGGCATTGGTGCAGAAATCTCAGGCGGCACAGCCGACGAGTTTGCCAAGTTTGCGGTGCTGGAGATCAAGCGCTACGAAGGCATCGTCCACAGCTCAGGCGCGCCTAAAGAATAGCCATCTGGTCAGGTTTCAGGAAGTCAGGTTTCAGGAAGCCAGGTTTCAGGAAGTCAGGTTTCAGGAAGTCAGGCAACAGGCACCTGTAACCTGTCCTCCTGTCCTCCTGCCCCCTGTCCCCTGTCCCCTGTCCCCTGCGCTCCTGTAACCTAAATTAACTGGTCAAAGCCGCAAAAGCCCGGGCGGTAATGTCTTCTACGCTGCCGGTGCCGCTGATGGCGCGGTATTTCGGCGCTGCGGCGGGCTCGGCCTTGGCCCAGTTGCCGTAGTAGTCCACCAGCGGGCGGGTTTGGGCGCTGTACACGTCCAGGCGTTTTTGCACCGTCTCTGCCTTGTCGTCTTCGCGCTGGATCAGCGGCTCGCCGGTCAGGTCGTCTTTGCCGTCCACCTTGGGCGGGTTGAACTTGACATGGTAGGTGCGGCCCGAGGCCGGGTGGCTGCGCCGGCCACTCATGCGCTCAATAATCGCGTCAAACGGCACATCAATCTCCAGCACGTAGTCCAGCTTCACGCCAGCCGCCTTCATGGCGTCGGCCTGGGGGATAGTGCGCGGAAAGCCGTCAAACAAAAAGCCCTTGGCGCAGTCTGCCTGCGCTATGCGCTCTTTCACCAGGCCAATGATGATGTCGTCGCTGACCAGCGCGCCCGAGTCCATCACCGCCTTGGCCTGCAGGCCCATCGCCGTGCCCGCCTTGACGGCCGCGCGCAGCATGTCGCCGGTGGAGATTTGCGGTATGCCGTAGTGTTTGCAAATAAAAGTGGCTTGGGTGCCTTTGCCTGCGCCGGGCGCGCCTAACAAAATCAGTCTCATGGGTGTCCTTAAGCTAAGTCAAAATTTTTATGTTGGCGGGCTGCGCTCGCAGTGTCTCCACACCTTTGTCGCCAAGGATATCATGGCCAGCGCGTCGCAAGGCTTACTGCGCGCCGAAAGATAGCGTGCCCGCCCCCACGCGTATCCAGCCCGGCTACACTGTGCCCATGGCCAGCATCTACATCCTCTCCCCCAGCAGCGCAGTGCGCGACAAAGCTTCCTTCCAGCGCGGCATCAAGCGCCTTAAAACCCTGGGCCACAGCGTCGAGCTAGACCCCGCCGCGCTGGCCTCCCACATGCGCTTTGCGGGCGACGATGCCACCCGCATCGCCGCCATCCACCGCGCAGCAGCCAGCGGGGCCGACGTGGTCATGGCCTCGCGCGGCGGCTATGGCCTGACCCGCATCTTGCCCGGCATCAACACCAAAGCCGTGGCCAAGTCGATAGAGCGCGGCAGCCACTGGGTAGGCTACAGCGACTTTTGCGCCCTCAAGTTTGCCCTGCTGGCCCAGCACGGCACCATCACCTGGGCAGGCCCCGACGTGTGCGACGACTTTGGCACCAAATACCTAAGCGGCACCGACGCCGCCCTCACCACGCCGCCTGACGACATCATGGAAGCCTGCTTTGACGACCTGGTGCAAGGCATCAACGAAGGTGCTGGCTGGCGCATGCCCAAAGAGCCAGCGAAAAATTTAAGCATCAAAAACACCACCCTCTGGGGCGGCAACCTGTGCGTCACCACCGCCCTCCTGGGCACCCCCTACATGCCCCAGATCGACAAAGGCGTGCTGTTTTTTGAAGACGTGGCCGAGCACCCCTACAAGGTCGAGCGCATGCTCACCACCTGGCTGCACGCAGGCATCTTGCAGCGCCAGCGCGCCATCGTGCTAGGCCAGTTTAGCGACTACCAGCTGTTTCCCGCCCACGACAAAGGCTACAAACTGCAAACTGTGGTCGACTGGCTGCGAACGCAAACTAAAGTACCCATTTTTACCGGCCTGCCCTTTGGCCACGTACCCACCAAGGTCTGCCTGCCCGTGGGTGCCAAAATCAGCCTCAGCACCGAAGGCCGCGACGCGCTGATGTTCTGGGGCTAGGTCACGTTGCGGCGATGGAGGAATTTGGGCTCTATGTGATTGGTAGCAGGCAGATCCTGCGCCGTCTGCGGCGCGCAGAACCCTCCCCGCAGCCCAAGCGTCACCCGCACAGCCCCTCGCAGCGCAGGCCTGCGAGGGGGCCGCTTGAAAATACACCTGAAAATGCGATTACTCATTAAATAGTAGCGCTCCGTCTATACAGGCCAGTGGGGTACACAGGGTAGAGGGTGAAAATGAAGATTTTCAGGCGACAGAGCCGCTGTAAGCAGAAAATCTGCCCCACAGACCGTCCACCGACCATTTTTTGCAAAACGAACACTCCCTATTCCATAGCGGCTCCCGCATGTTTCTTGCTGGCTATAGCGCGATATGATCTAAAAACAACGCTCAAGCAGGTGAATTTTCAGTAGCCAACCGGTTCTCAGGCTCCCAGGGCTTCTCGAAGGCTCTAAAACAGCGATTTTGAACAGCTTTTTAGTATTTGTCAGCTGTTAGCCAGCAAGAAATATACCTTAGCCGCTACGCAATACATAGCGGTAAGATTCTCGCGGGGAGCGGGTAGTGGTGGTTCTGGCGGCTAAAACGCCTTGGAGCGCCGCAGAAGCTGAAAACCGACCCATTATGGGACTTATCCTGTGTACCCCACTGGCCTGCATAGACGGGGTGCTACGATAAAAGAAGTAGACACATTTTCCAGCCAGCCCGCCGCCAGCCGCTCTCCCGCGCTTCACCTTGCGCGCTGGAGAGAGTCGTTTGCTTTTTTTCGCACGCCATTTAAAAGGCTCCATCGGCCTGTAGGCCAATGGGGTATTGCGTAAGCAGCTATAGAATTAGAAAAGACAGGATGACTTTGATGCAGCGCCATCAGCACAGCCAATCCATAGAGCGATCACGATAGCAATCAAAAACCTGTCATTTGCGGCATGTGCGTAACGAATTACAGTATCCAATACGTACAATGACGGATCAATATACGTAGCCACATCGCTCGCATGTTTGCGCGTTGCCACTGCGAACGGGTGGCAGGTGACCGTTTTTGAATGATCGGGCAGTTAAAACAATAGTGTGACATCGCTACCAGTTACTTTTTCTTTCATTCAACTCCTATAATCTTTTCAACCGCCTAGTTCACACTTGATTTAAGCATTTTAAAAATCGCCTGATGCCAGCCCTTGCCCACACCTACATACGCACACCCCAAGGCAGAGTGACGGCTTTTAACCCCGCTGCGGTTCTGGCGGCGCCGCTCAAAACATTGCTCAAGGCGGTAGATGGCAAAACCGCCACGGCCACTCTGGAAACCTCTTATGCAGATCTGGGCGATGTCGCCCATTTGCTGTCGGTGCTGCAAAGCAATGGGCTGATCGCTGACAAAAGCGCTACATTTTTCAAAACCAGCGCGACTGGCGACCTTTCCCCTGGCTGGGTAGATACCCTGCACCCGTTGCTGGAAGCGCGCCATAGCGGTTTCGACCCCAGCTCGGTCAGCCAGTTCGCAGCTTCTGCGCCACCCGCCTGGAGCGACACAGCGGCTGGAGCCGTGCAAGCACCAGCTCCCCGACCCGATGGACTGTTAGACCGTATGGCCCAGCAGGTGGCCGACACTATGGCGACCTTCGTGTTAACGCACATACCCGCAAAAGCTTTTACCGAGCTCCAGTCGATTGAGAAAATTGATACCCCAGAGCAGCTTCAGGCCGAGCTTCCAAGGTACGAACTATTGGTTAATTCGTTAGGTGCTACGGGTATCAGCCATTTTGCAGAAATCAAGCAAATGGCAGAAAAATTACTGACTTAGTTGAACCATTCCACTGATCGCCATGTTGTTTTTATACGCCTGTTTGTTCAATCCAATGCCTGGTTTGTGCATTAACGCACTCTGGGCCGCGGCAATGACCCCTGAGCGACGCGAACGATGTCACAGTGCTTGTTCGTTTCAAGATCGCAACATATACTTAAGTGCCAATTGTTACCAATCGTTCGAGCTACCAGTTGCCTGTCTCCAGCCATATTTTAATTTTAGATTCTCACACTAGTTAC
>JAYVGI010000365.1:0-13214 GCA_043772355.1 Polaromonas sp. | reverse complement strand
CCAGTGGTGGGAACACGCCCTCCAGCCCTTGGCCATTGGCTTGGTGACATACCGCGCAGGCACCGTTGTACAAAGCACCGCCCGCTTTGATTTGCATCTCCAGGCTCAAGTTACCCGCTGCTGCCGCCTTGGTGGCCACGGCCACACTGCTCAGGTCGGCTTGCTTGTCGCCCAGGTAAGTGGAGTCCACCTCTTTGCCCGAGTAAATTGCCTTGTTCTCCGGGCCTTCCACCTTCATCATGCCCAGCGCGCCTTTGTTGAAGGCGCGAAAAATCGAGTGGTCCACGATCACATAGGTGCCGGGAACTTCGGTTTTAAATTCTGCCATGGCTGCGCCGCCAGCGGGGATGAGCGTGGTTTGCACGTTCTCCTGGAACTTGCTGCCGCCCTCGAACCACACCTTGTCAAAGATCTCGCCAATGACGTGGAAGCTGGACACCAGATTAGGCCCACCGTTGCCAATGTACAGGCGCACCTTCTCGCCCACCTTGGCCTTCAGGGCGTTGTCGCCCGTCAGTGCCGATTCAGAGCCGTTGAACAGCACATAGGTGGGGCGCTCGTCAATCGCCTTTTGCATGTCAAAGGCCTGCAGGCCTTTCTCGCGGTATTTGCCAGCGGTGTAAAAATCGCCTTGCATCACGTAGTACTCTTTGTCCACCGCAGCCAAGCCTTCGGGCGGTTCGATCAAAATCAAGCCATACATGCCGTTGGCTACATGCATGCCCACGGGCGCGGTGGCGCAGTGGTACACGTACAGCCCCGCGTTCAGCGCCTTGAAGCTGAACTGCGAGCCATGCCCCGGGGCGGTAAAGCTGGACGCCGCACCACCGCCTGGGCCGGTCACGCCGTGCAGGTCAATGTTGTGCGGCATTTTGGAGTCGGGGTGATTCTTGAGGTGAAACTCCACCGTGTCACCTTGGCGCACACGGATAAAGCTGCCCGGCACCGTGCCGCCAAAAGTCCACAGGGTGTACGTCACGCCTTCGGATATTTCTTTCTCCAGCTCGCGCACCTCCAGCTCGACGATCACTTTGGCAGGCGCTTTACGCCCGGTGGCCGGGGGCACCAGG
This sequence comes from Polaromonas sp., assembly GCA_043772355.1. Taxonomy (GTDB): domain Bacteria; phylum Pseudomonadota; class Gammaproteobacteria; order Burkholderiales; family Burkholderiaceae_C; genus JAAFIP01. The sequence continues at coordinate 12,144 of JAYVGI010000365.1, read as the reverse complement.
GGCGGGCTGGTCAGCACGGCTTTGATCGGCTCGCCCTGCGGCGGGCCAAAGTCGCCTTTGGCGGAGCCGCTGGTGTCGCTGGCAGCGCTGACGGCAGCCACTGGATTGCCGGAAGAGGTGCTTTGTGTGCAAGCGACTATGGCCAGACTGAGCGAGAGCGAGAGCAAGCACGTTGCAGTGGTGTGGCGCATGGTGACCCCTTGTGGTGTGGGTTCACTCTAGCTGTCGCAAAAAATTTGGTATTGATATGGATCAACTAAATACGGTAAAACCGCCCTGAAAACCGCGCACTCAGGGGCGCTCTGCCCCAAACGGCTTGCTAGGCAAGGTGGCCAGCGCCACGCCTGCCAGTGCAATCGCAAAGGCCAGCACCGGCACCCAGCCCATCGTCTCGCCCAGCCACAGCACGCCCACCGCCGCCGCACTGACGGGCAGCATGACAGTGAAGACACCGGCTTGCGCGGCGGGCACGGTTTTCAGCCCCGTCATCCACAGCCACACCGTCCACACACTGGCGGCCAAAGCGTAGAAAACCAGCAGCAGCCAGGTGCTGGCAGGCACGCTGGAGAACTGAAAGCTGCTGGCCTGCCACAAGCCCAGTGGCGTGACCAAGGCAAAGCCCCACAGGTTAATCAGCGAGGTGATGCGTTTGGGGCCTAGTGATGCAGTGAGCTTTTTGCCAATCACGGCATAGGCTGCCTCGCACAGCACGGCGCCCATCAGCAGCAGATTGCCCCACAGCGCTTGGCCAGAGGTAGTTTTTATGGGTGAATTGGTGTCTAGCCCGTACATATATTGCGGGAGCAGCTCTGATTTTGATAGTGATACCAGGCTGATGCCCAGCACCGCGCAGGCCACCGCAGCCCACACGCGCGGGCTAACCCGCTCGCGCAAAAACACCCAGCTCATCACCGCCACACAGGCCGGTATGCTGGCCATGATGACGCCTGCGGCCACCGCGCTGGTCAGGCTCACGCCGTAGAGCATGCAAATGGAGAACAGGAAATTACCCAAAAACGACTCAAAAAACACCAGTCTTTGGGTCTGCGCCGTCATGGGCGGCTCACCCGCCGGTTTGCGCAGCCAGTGCAGCATGGCCAGGCCGCCCATGCCAAAGCGCAGCCAGGCCAGCAGAAACACCGGAAAGACGGCCACCAGGCCTTTGGACAGGCCCACGTAGCTGCCCACCAAGGTCATGGACAGCGCCAGACAGGCAAAGGCGACATATCGGTTCACAGTGCGGGGGGAGTAGCCATGGCCAGCATCATGCCAGAGCGTATGCGGCGCTTGGCTAGCGCGCTGGCCCGGGGGCTGCCTGAAAGCCAGGCTACTCACAAAAAAGTAGCGCTCCATCTAAGCGGGCCAGTGGGGTACACAGGGAAATACCCATATTTTCAATTTTCAGCACGGTGTGGACTCTTCAGCCGCTTTTTGATCGCCCCAGCCACTCAAGCGCCCACTCAAGCGCCCGCTCAAGCGAACATGCGCGCTATGCATTGCGCAGCTGCTTGCGCATGATTTAAGCGGGTTACAGGCTGATTTTCGCCTCAAAATTCGTAACGACCCAGCCAGTGTGAGCCGGTGTTACTCCCTCTCCCCAGTGCGGCGGGGGAGTAAGCAAAAAGTTCCGCATCCAGCGACCTGAGCAGCTACCACATTTTTGGCCTCTACCTCTGTACCCCGCTGTCCTGCTTAGATAAAGTGCTATGTTTTAGAGAGTTGGAACGGCTACGCGCCATGCCCACGCAGCGCGCCAACCAGGCGGGGATGGCGCGGTACACAATAGAGGCTTGTAGCCACTTTGCCAAACCTCGCCATGCCCCAGACTGTGCCCCCCGCCCTTGAGACCCCAGAAAAGCTGTTTTTTGTCTACGGCACCCTGCGCCGGGGTGATGACAACGACATGACCCGTCTGCAGCCCGCGCCGCGGCTGGTGGGCTGTGCGCGCATCAAAGGCGTGATGCACCACTTGGGCGGCTACCCGGGCGTGACGCTGGGGGGCGACAGCGACATCGTCGGCGAGGTGTATGCCGTAGGCCCCGCGCTGGAGGCCAAGCTGGACGCTATCGAGTCTGAATACCCCGCAGCAGCCGATGAATACGCTAAACGTGAGTTGGCTGTGGTGGTAGACGGCCAAACCGTGCGGTGCAGCGTGTACGAGATCAACCCGGCCTATACCGTGGGCAAACCGGTGATTGGCAGCGGCGACTGGGTGAAGGATCGCTGATGGCGCAGTCTGCCACTTCAGTGGGTAAAGCCCAGCAACCGCCTGCTTCGCAAGCCCCTGCGCAGTGGCAGACCAGCCGCTTCTTGATTGATTTAAATAGGCCGCAGGTGATGGGCATCGTCAACGTCACGCCCGACTCCTTCTCCGATGCTGGCCAGCACGCCAGCACCCGCGCCGCCTTGCAGCACTGTGAGCAACTGCTCAACGACGGTGCGCACATGTTGGATATTGGCGGCGAGTCGTCCCGCCCCGGCGCCGCGCCAGTGCCACTGGCCGACGAGCTGGCCCGCGTGCTGCCCGTCGTGCAGGGCGCCGTCAAGCTGGGCGTGCCCGTCTCGGTAGACACCTACAAACCCGAGGTGATGCAAGCCGTGTTGGACGCGGGGGCCGACATCATCAACGACATTTGGGCCTTCAGGCAGCCCGGCGCCGGGCAGATGGTGGCGCGCTACCCCCTGTGCGGCCTGGTGCTGATGCACATGCACCGCAACCCGCAAACCATGCAAACCACACCCATGGAGTGTGCCGATGTGGTGGCCCAAGTGGCTGTAGACTTACTATCTTTTTGTGAGCTACTACCGCAGTACTCCCCAAGGCTAACAGCGAATAACGCCTATAAAAACCGCATGGTGCTAGACCCCGGCATAGGTTTTGGCAAAACCGTGGCGCAAAACTTTGCACTGCTGGCGCGCCAGGCTGAGCTGCTGCGTTTGGGCTACCCGCTGCTGGCCGGCTGGTCACGCAAATCGTCCCTGGGCGCGGCCACGGGGCTGGAGCCTGCCCAGCGCATGGTGCCCAGCGTGGCAGCCGCCCTGCTGGCCGTGCAGCGCGGTGCCAGCGTGGTGCGGGTGCACGACGTGCGCGAGACTGTGCAGGCGCTGCAGGTGTGGCAGGCGGTGCAGGCAGCGCTATAAATAGCAGACGGAAAGCCGTGATACAAACCCCTAATCATGTAAAATTTCGCTATACATACAATAGCTGATCCCGCAATTAACTAGTGGCCAAGCGCCCCAAAGGAATATAAAAATGGCACGACAATATTTTGGCACCGACGGCATACGTGGCACCGTGGGCATCGCCCCCATCACACCCGACTTCGTCCTCAAACTGGCCCACGCCGTAGGCCGCGTGCTGCGCCATACCGAGGCCAAGCCCACGGTCATGATCGGCAAAGACACCCGCATCAGCGGCTACATGCTGGAAAGCGCGCTAGAGAGCGGCTTTAACTCCGCAGGCGTAGACGTGGTGCTGCTGGGCCCCTTGCCCACCCCCGGCGTGGCCTACCTCACCCGCGCCATGCGCGCCAGCCTGGGCGTGGTCATCAGCGCCAGCCACAACCCGTTTGAAGACAACGGTATCAAGTTTTTCAGCGCCCAAGGTGCCAAGCTGCCTGATGCGTGGGAGATAGCCGTAGAAGCGGCTTTGAAAGAAGACCCCGTATGGGCCCCCTCCGACGATCTGGGCAAAACCCGCCGCCTGGAAGACGCAGCCGGCCGCTACATCGAATTTGCCAAAAGCACCTTCGCTACCGACTTGACTTTGAAGGGCCTGAAAATCGTCGTTGACGGCTCCCACGGTGCGGCCTACCATATTGCACCCAAAGTCTTCCACGAGCTGGGCGCCGAAGTCATCTCCATCGGCTGCGCACCTGACGGCCTGAACATCAACAAAGACGTGGGTGCCACCCACCCCGAAGCCTTGGTAGCCGCTGTGAAAGCTAACAAAGCCCACTACGGCGTAGCGCTGGACGGCGATGCCGACCGCCTGCAGTTTGTCGATGGCGAAGGCCGCCTGTTCAACGGCGACGAGGTGCTGTACATGATGGTCTGCGAGCGCCTGGGCCGTGGCGAGAAAGTGCCCGGCGCGGTCGGCACACTGATGACCAATATGGCCGTAGAGCTGGCACTCAAGGAGCGCGGCGTAGAGCTGGTGCGCGCCAAGGTAGGCGACCGCTATGTGCTCGAAGAGCTGGAAAAGCGCGGCTGGCTCTTGGGCGGCGAAGGCTCTGGCCACCTGCTGGCGCTGGACAAACACAGCACCGGCGACGGCATCATCAGCGCCCTGCAAGTGCTGCAGGCCGTACAGCGCAGCGGCAAAAGCATTGCCCAAATCTTGGACGGCATGGCCATCTTCCCCCAAGTGCTCATCAACGTGCGCCTCAAACCCGGCCAAGTGTGGAATAGCCCCGCCCTGGACGCGATGGTGAAAACCGTAGAAGCCGAATTAGGCCAAACCGGTCGCGTCCTCATCCGCGCGAGCGGCACTGAGCCCCTGGTGCGCGTGATGGTGGAGGCGCGGGATGCCGTGCAAGCCAAGAGCTGCGCGCAGCAGATGGCGGATGTGATAACCGGTACCTGATAAAAATTACGGCTCTATAGGTTTTTTAGTGGATAGCAAGCTGGATCTGGAGGGCTGGGGTGAGGGCGCTAGCAAGCGGGGAGAGCAAATGGGGTCAGATCAAAATTCAGCAAGCCCCGCTGTTCGCAGCGCGCAACGCCCTCACGAAATTTTGCTCTGCCCCCTTTTGCGGACTTTGCGTCGCACCAGCCCCCTCCCCCGCTGCCCAAGCGTCACCCGCACAACCCGCACAACCCGCACAACCCGCACAACCCGCACAGCGCGTGCCTGCGAGTGGGCCGTGTGGAAATACTCTTACTCATTAAACAGTAGCACTCCGTCTAAGCAGGTCAGTGGGGTACACAGGGAAGCATCCATAGTTTGTTGCGCGGTATGGTTTGGAGCGTTGCGAAGCCCCTGGCGGCTTGCGCATCGGCCAAAAACCGTGAATTTGCTGCTGGGAGCGCCGCCATTTTTAGATCACTATATGCCTGTAGCCTGCTAAAATAAAGCGGCAGAAGCTATGGAATAAGTAGTGCCATCCAGACCGCCTGATGCACCTGGATGCGCCGCTCAATGTCAAGCAGCCCGTCGGCTGATGTCCCCACCACGGCGCAACCCACGGCAAATCACGTAGATCCTTTAAAATAAGCCTTGTTATATTTTTCCAAAATTTGCCATGAAAATCGAAAAAAACTCCGCCGTCACCATGCAGTTCAAACTGTCCGAGGCCAGCGGCAAAGTGATTGAAAACAGCGGCAAACCCGCCGTCTACCTGCATGGCGGCTACGGCAACACCCTGCCCAAGATTGAAGAGGCGCTGGAGGGCCAAGAGGCTGGTTACGCCGTGACTTTGAACTTGCCTGCCGCTGATGCCTTTGGCGTGTACGACGACAACTTGCTGCGTACTTTGCCTAAAAAGCAGTTTCCCCCGGGTGTTAAGCTGGGCGGCCAGCTGGAAGGCCGGGGTGAGGATGGCAGCATGCAGGTGTTTACCGTGATGAAGATCAAGGGCGACACGGTGTATATGGATGCCAACCATCCGCTGGCGGGCAAGGATATTTGCTTTGAGCTCAAAGTGATCTCCGTGCGCGTGGCCACGACAGAGGAGATTACCCACCAGCATGTGCATGGCGAGCATGGGCGCCAGCACTAGCTATCGGCAGCGTGACATAGTGCGCTGTTGTATCGCGCTATAATTTTTCGCTTGCTACCTCACACCAACCCAAAGGTAATCATGGACTTAGAAGTTACCTTTGAGAAAAAACTCAGGCTTGCGCTGCTGGTGACCAGCATGTTTACCGTACTTTTAGGCTTGCTCACCTGGAAAGTGGTGGCCGATGCCGACAGCGCCGCCCAATGGGTGCGCCACACCAACGAAGTGCTGGATGACATATCGATTGCCCGCGAGGCTACCATCCAGATCGAGTCGATGACGCGCGGCTACATGATCTACGGTGACAAAGCCATGCTGGCAGACCGTGATGCGGTGGCCAAGCGGCGCACAGAGGCTATTGCCCAGCTAGAAAAAGAAACAGCCGACAACCCCAAGCAACAGGCGCGCATTCCCTTGTTGCGTAAGGCCGCCTTGGAGCGGCGTGCTTTGTCGGACCAAATCATCGCCTTGCGTGATGCCCAGGGCTTTGAGGCAGCACGCAGCTTTGGCAGCGGGGCGATCACGGTACAGACCCGTAGCGCCTATTTGGTATTGCTCCAGGAGATGGATGCGCAAGAGCGCAACTTGCTCAAAGCGCGGGATATGGAGCAAAAGCAGACGCGTAACATTGCCGTGGCCATGGGCGCGCTGACGGCGTTGGCGACGCTGGGTGCGTTGATTGCCGCGTTTTTGATGGTCAACCGGTACGCCCACAGCATCGCTGCTGCACGCAACAAGCTGCAAGAGTCCATCGGCGGTTTGCAGGTGGCCAAAGATGCCGCCGAGCATGCCAATGCCTCCAAAGATACTTTTTTGGCCACCATGAGCCACGAAATCCGCACGCCCATGAGCGGCCTGCTGGGCATGCTGGAGCTGCTGGCGCTGTCAAAGCTCAATAGTGAGCAGGCCGAGACGCTGGCAGTGGCGCGCGACTCGGGCCACGCCCTGGGGCGCATCATTGACGATATTTTGGACCACGCCAAAATCAAGGCCGGCAAGCTGACCATCACGCCCGAGCCGATTGCGCTGGGCCATTTGCTGCAACGCAATATCAACACCTATTTTGCCGTGGCCAGCCGCAAGGGGCTGACACTGCGCCAGGTGGTGGACCCACGTATCAGCCCGGCCTTGCTCGCTGACCCGCTGCGCCTGCTGCAGGTGCTGGGCAATTTGGTCAGTAATGCCATCAAGTTCACTGAGCAGGGCTATGTCGAGGTGCGGGCTGAATTGGTGGGGCGTGCCGATGGTGTGGAGAAGGTGTGCTTGTCGGTCAAAGACACCGGCATTGGCATGACACCTGAGGTGCAGGCCCGGGTGTTTCAGCCGTTTGAGCAGGGGGGCATCGACACCGAGCAGCTGTATGGCGGCACCGGCCTGGGCCTGGCTATCAGCCGCCGCCTGGCGCAGATGATGGGCTCAGACATCGTGGTGGAGAGCACGCCCGGCATCGGCACCACGATGAGCGTCACTCTGGAGCTTGCGGTCACCGGGGCGCAGCCCATCCAGCGGCTGGCATCGGCTAGCTTGCAACCCCTTTGGCAACAAGCCGACCAACAAGCTGCCCCGGCACCACCGAGTGCCTTGGTGGCCGCTGCCGCTGGTGCAGCGGGCCCCTGGGTGCTGGCGGTGGATGACAACCCCACCAACCGTTTGCTGATAGCGCGGCAACTGGCCGCACTGGGTATGCAAGTGCAAACGGCGGCCCATGGGCAAGAGGCGCTGTACATGTGGCGTGCCAGTAAATTTGCCTTGGTGATCACCGACTGCAATATGCCCGAGATGGACGGCTATGCGCTCACCCGTGCGATACGCCATGCGGAAGCAGGCCAAAGCCGCGTGCGCACCCCTGTGCTGGGCTGGACGGCCAACGCACTGCCCAGCACTTTGACTGATTGCCACGCGGCTGGCATGGACGATGTGTTGACCAAACCCGCCGAGCTGGCGCAGTTGCGCGCACTGCTGGTGCAGTGGCTGCCCGGCATGGCTCCAGCGCCCAACCAAGCGCCCAACCAAGCGCCCGACCAAGCCACTGGCCTGGTATCTGGCCCAGCACTTGGTGACCCGGACACATGCGCCATTGACCTGACCTTGATACGCCAGGTGGTAGGCAATGATCCCCAGGTTTTCCAGCAGTTCATTGCATCCATCCACCAAGCGTTCCAAGCCCAAATTCCCGAGGTGAGCGAGGCGCTACAGGGCCAGCAGCTAGGCACCATAGCGCAGGCGGGGCACAAGCTCAAAGGCGCGGCAGGCTCGGTGGGCGCGCAGGCCCTGATGGACCTGTGCGGGCGCATTGAAACAGCCGCCTTGGCTGGCCATGCAGCGGATTTGTCCGGCCTGGGCGAGCAGTTTGCACGGGAGGCGCAGCGGGTGCTGGCGGCGCTGGACTCTGCACGGAAACCCTAGGATAAATTGCCCGCATTTAACCCTTGCGTGCTGTACAGTCAGATGCGTCGCAAGACATGGCTGTACCCACACCGTCTTGCCTGCTGATGCGCCCTCCTTAAGATACTCCCCATGCCGCACAACCCCATGCCGCGAAAACCAGAACCCATTGTCATTGTCAAGCCCTGCGCAGGTGTGTTATGGCGCTGATCGTGGTGGTCGAGGACGATGCCGTCATGCGGCTGATGATCGAGAAGATTTTAAAAAATCAGGGGCACGATGTCATCACCGCAGTCGATGGGTCTCAGGGCATGGATTTGATCGGTCAGATCAAGCCGCATTTGATCATCAGCGATGTGCAAATGCCCAAAATGGATGGGTTTGCGCTGCTGGCCGCAGTGCGGCAGAACGACAAACTCGCCACAACTCCGTTTATCCTGCTCACATCACTGCACGAGCGCAGCGACGTTCGCCAAGGTATGGCAGCGGGCGCAGATGATTATTTGAGCAAGCCTTTTTCGGCTGAAGAGCTGCGGGAGGCTGTAGACGCGCAGATCAACAAAATGATCCGCACAGAAATCATGCGTGTCTCCTCGACCAGAAAAGCCGTCACTATCGAGCTGGGAAGACAGCGCGCGAGTATCAATAAGCTCTATGAAGACCGTCTGGCACGGGCGCTGAGCGAGCAATGGCCCAGCAGCGATGCCAACCATGATTTGGAAGGCACCAACTATGCCACGGTGCTGTATGCCGACATACGTGACTATGCCCAGTGGAATGCCAAGCTCTCCAGCACCGAGCTGCGAGACTTGATCAACTTTATGTACGGCAGTGTGGGCGATACGGTGCATTTGTTTGGTGCCCACCATCTTCAGTTTGTGGGGGAGGGCATGCTGTGCGTGTTTGTCGATGCCGACGATACCGCGTCGGTCAGCCACAGCCTGCGCGCGGTGCGCGCTGCCATGGGCCTGGTGGACGCAACCCGCCGTGTTAATGTTTACGCAGATTCGCGTTTTTCTGAGCGGGGCCTGCCACCATTTGCCATCACCGTGGCGCTGCACAGTGGCAGCGTTGCGTTTACCCAGTTGGTGGGCCTGACGGGCAACACGGTGTACAGCACACCGGTGGGCGCTACCGTGACCACCGCGCTGCGCCTGTTTCAGGCCACGCCTGCGGTGCCATGGAGTATGGCGTGCAGCGTAAAAACCGCGCGGCTGATTACCGGTGGGGTGAAGTTCGGTGCCCGTGCCTTGGTGCAAGTGCCAGGCATGACCACCGGTTTTGAAATTGTGGAAATCTTGAGCTTGGAAGAGTAGCAACCGGCCTGTGTGGTGGGGCTTGGCAGGGTGAGTAGCACTAAAGGCTGCACGCACTGTACGGGTTCGCACTTGGTTCGATTTTCCGCTTTTTCCCATATTGACGGGATAATCGAGCCGAGGGTTCACGCATCTGCTGGCCCCGAAAAACTCGACTCCCTATGTTCGTCCAAGCTGTTCGATATTTGTTTTCAGGCCGACCAGGCCAACCCACTGATGCACCCTCCGACGGGGCGGTGCAAAACCCGTTGCCCGCCTCGCCATCACAGGCTAAACACACTTTTGTATTGCGCGATGCGCTAGCCAGCCAGCAGGCCAAGTCCCAGCGCGCCTACCGGCTCAATGTGCTGCATATCCCGCTGCTACGCCTGCTGGGTTTTATGGTGGTGTGTGTGGTGGCCATGGTGTTTGACCTGCTGTATCTGCCGCTCTTTCCTGCCGCCAGTTTTGCCGCCTTGGTCGCCATCAATCTGGGCTACCCTTTGCTGGCCATGCTGGTCATGCGCCTCTTGTATGAAAGGTTCAAGACATTCGACTTGACCTTGCTGTTTTTGCATCTGGATGTGCTGGTGATGATGGTCACCGTGCACCACGTGCAGGGATCGCAATTGTTGTTTGCGTTTATTTTGCTGGTGCGCGTGGGCGACCAGATGGGCTACGGGTTTAGACGGGCTTTTTACTTCACCAATCTGGTCACTGCGGTGTACCTGGCCTATATGTACTGGCTGTCTACGCAGTATGGGGCGGTGGACTGGACGAAGCACCTGATTTTGCTGGTGACGCTGTACTGCATTGGCGCATACATTTCCGTGTCGGCCATGGCGATTGAAGGCTTGCGCAAGCGCATGGGCGCTGCGGTGCGCCATTCCCGCGAATTGGTGGCGCAGCTCGAGAGTAATGCCAAAGTGCTACAGGCGCAGACCGATGAGCTCAAACTGGCGCGTGACCAGGCCGAGAGCGCCAGCTTGGCCAAGTCGGCATTTTTGGCCACCATGAGCCATGAAATCCGCACGCCGATGAACGGTGTGATTGGCATGGCCAGCTTGCTGCAGAACACCCAACTGGATGCCGAGCAAACTGAATACGCCGACATCATCCGCGACAGTGGCGAAAGTCTGCTGGTGATCATCAATGACATTTTGGACTACTCCAAAATCGAAGCCGGCATGATGACGCTGGAATGGCAACCATTTGACCTGGCCGCGCAGGTCAAAAGCAGCGTCGATCTGCTGACGCCCAAGGCCCGGGAGAAGAACCTGGAGCTGGAGTATTTGCTGGACATTGATGTCCCCACCATGGTCTATGGCGACATGTCCCGGCTGCGCCAGGTGCTGGTCAACCTGATCTCCAATGCGGTCAAATTTACCGAGCAAGGTTATGTTATGGTGTCGGTACGCAACGCCACTCGCCGCGAGCCCTGCGATGGGCCGCTGCACCCCGCTGCAACGGGTGTAGATGCCTTGTGCCTGGAGTTTTGCGTCAATGACAGTGGCATTGGTATCGCTGCGGACAAGCAGGCCAGCTTGTTCCAGTCGTTCTCCCAAGTGGACTCCAGCATGACACGCAAGTATGGTGGCACAGGCTTGGGTTTGGTGATCTCCAAACGTCTGGTGGATGCTATGGGCGGGCGCATGTGGGTAGACAGCGCGCTGGGAGAGGGCGCGCGCTTTCGCTTCACCTTGCCCACCCAGACCGTGCCTGCGATAGCCCATCAGCCGCAGAGTGTGGCCAACGATGATGTGCCAAGTTCGAAATTTGATGCCCAGCTTGCGCAGAAGCTGCCCCTGCGCATCTTGCTGGCCGAGGACAACGAGGTCAACCAAAAGGTGGCGCTGATGATGTTCAGGGCCTATGGCTACCAGGCCGACGTAGCTGTCAATGGCCTGGAGGCCGTAGCGGCGCTACACCGGCAGACTTACGACATCGTATTTATGGATGTGCAGATGCCGCAGATGGACGGCCTGGAAGCCACCCGCACCATCATGCGTACCTGGCCACCCGGCCAGCGCCCCCGCATCGTGGGCGTGAGCGCCAACGCCCTGCGCGAGGACATCGATGCGGCAATGCAGGCCGGCATGGACGCTTACCTGACCAAGCCCTTAAGTGCTTCAAAGCTATTGGCCGAACTGGAAAAATCGGGCAGAGCCCAGTAGGCTTCAAGCATCCACTAACGCTGGCGTAGCGGCGTTTTCATCCTCAGTCAAATCCTCCGCCAAAAACCCACCCGACTGGCGCTGCCACAGCTTGGCATATTGGCCGCCCAGCGCCAGCAGCTCGTGGTGCGTGCCTTGCTCCACGATGCGGCCTGCGTCCATCACCACCAGGCGGTCCATGCGGGCGATGGTGCTGAGGCGGTGGGCAATCGCTATCACCGTTTTACCTTGCATGAGGGTGACCAGTTGCTCCTGGATGGCGGCTTCGATCTCGCTGTCCAGCGCAGAGGTGGCTTCGTCCAATATCAAGATGGGTGCGTTCTTCAGCACCACGCGCGCCAAGGCTACGCGCTGGCGCTGGCCACCGGAGAGTTTTACGCCGCGCTCGCCCGCATGCGCCTCGTAGCCGGTGCGGCCCGTCCAGTCGCGCAGCTCGGTGATGAACTCGTGGGCGTGGGCCTGCTGGGCGGCTAGCGTGACCTCGGCATCGGTTGCGCCGGGGTGGCCGTAGCGGATGTTGGCGGCTATGGAGCGGTGCAAGAGGGAGGTGTCTTGTGTGACCATGCCGAT
>JAYVGI010000364.1:0-2846 GCA_043772355.1 Polaromonas sp. | reverse complement strand
TCCATTTCTAAATCATTACTGTCGTTGTTGCGTCGCCTTGCCGTGCTACAGCACTGTCTGCGGCTCCGCGCCTAGACATTAATGATGTAGAAATGGAATGACGTGCGCAAAGGCTCGGTAAAAAAAGTTATCATGCAGCATTCAATTCTCTGCCCCCATGACTTTGCTAAGCACGCCATTTGTATTTTGGATCGCAGTGGCTGTCACGATGTTTTGGGCATTAGGTGCCTACAATAGATTGGTGCGGCTGCGCTCGGATATGGTTCAGACATTGCAGTCGTTGGCATTGCAGTGGGAGCACAATGCCCAAACCGTTCGGCATGAACTTGCCAATTTGTCCCACACCCAGGAGTCAGACTCGATTTGGGGCAACCACAGTGATGAGGCCAGCAGTTGGCGCCCGCTGGCGGTGGCCATTAAACAGTTCCAAGCGTGCATAGCCAGCGTATTGACCAAGCCGACTACAGCGCCCGCAGTGGATGACATAGCCTCGATCCGCGCTGCCCATGAAGTGATGCAGGGTGCGTGGCAGCGGCTTAACAACTTGCATGAGGATTTAGCTGGCTCGCCGGTTCCGCAGCGCTTGGTGTTACTGTGGCAACACCAGAGTTTGCTCGCCCAAGAAAAGCTGCGCGACTACAACACCAGTGTCTCTTCCTATAACCATGCCGTAGCGCAGTTTCCCGCATTTCTACTGGCCTGGGTTTTTGTATTCAAGCTGGGGCAAGCAGTTTAGTATCCATAGCTCTTTTGCCATGCGCGCAGAAATCATGGCTACACTAGAGTGGTTGCCACTTGTGGTGTACGCCGTGCGGTGTACGACCTCTAATGTAATGAAGTCGACTGGCGCAAGGCACCGTCTACGCAGTCTCTATAGCCCACAACTCAGAGGTACATTGATATCCCGATGGCACAACAAGGCGCAGCTCTCTCACAGCCTAAAGACCCCAAACGGACTGACCACATCCGATCCGACGAAAGACTCAGCGCAACCGGGGCCGTGCCACTTTGGCGCCAGCTCAATGCAGTCGCCAGTGTCTTGACCGCTGTTCGTGCTGGCAAATCATGGACTACCGCCCAGCTTGGGATTGAAAATGCATTGCGCCCTGGGGTGCAGGCCTTGTCCTTTGCGGTTTTGCGCCATTACGGCACGGCATTGGCATTGCGCGCCGTGCTGGCATCCCGTACCCCTGGCGCTGGCGCAGATGCATTGTTGTGCAGTGTGTTGGCATTGGCCCTGGCATCCGACGCTCAGGATGGACTGAGCACCGCTCTGGCGCACACACAAGCTGCCAGCGTGGGAGGCAATGGGCTTAGCTACGAGGCCCATACGTTGGTCAATCAAGCTGTAGAAGCCGCCAAGCGCAATCCCGCCACATACGCTCAAGCCAGTTTTATCAACGCCTGCCTGCGACGGTTTTTGCGAGAACGCGAGGCGTTGCTGCTACTGGTGCAGCGTCAGCCGCAAGCGAGGTGGAACCACCCCGCATGGTGGATTCAACGCCTCGCGCATGACTACCCGAACCAGTGGCAATCCATTCTCCAAGCGAATGCATTTTCGGCTCCGTTGACGCTTAGAGTCAACACGAAAAGTTCGACTTTAGCCTCGTACAAGGCAGCGCTCTCCAATCTGCATATAGACGCTCATGAAGTGGCCGGCAGTGGCTTGGAGCTTGGACATAGCGCCTACGTAGCCGGCTTGCCGGGCTACACCGAGGGTTGGTTTTCGGTGCAAGACGCCGCAGCGCAATTGGCCGGGCCATTGCTACTGGACGCACTGGCCCAAGCACAACCGGGAAACAGCAAACCTCTGCGGCTGCTGGATGCCTGCGCCGCACCCGGGGGGAAAACGGCGCATTTGCTGGAGTACGCGGCAGCCCAAAAGCTGCTGGTCGAGGTGCTTGCACTAGATATTGATGCTGCACGATGCCAACGTATCGAAGACAATTTGAAACGTTTGCAGCTCAGCGCCGACATCGTTGTGGCCGATGCAGCCAATCCTCACGCCTGGTGGGACGGGCAGCCATTTGATGCAATTTTGCTGGATGCCCCATGCACCGCCTCTGGCATCGTGCGGCGCCACCCCGACATTCGCTGGTTGCGCAGAGAGGCCGACATTGCCCAACTGGCGCAGCAGCAGAAGGCTCTTCTGCATGCGTTGTGGCCCCTGCTCGCGCCAGGCGGCATCATGCTCTATTGCACTTGCTCAGTTTTCAAAGCCGAGGGGCAGGAGCAGATGCAAACGTTTGTTGCGCGCCACACCGATGCAGCATTCCTGCCATCCCCAGGTCATTTATTGCCGCAAAGCCCTCCACAGCCAGGGGCGTTGCGTGACAATCATTTAGGTGGACATGACGGCTTTTTTTACGGCTTACTACAAAAGACCTCGCTACAACCCTAGCGCTGGGAGTCAGCCTGTGCATCGCACCTCACGATGCTCCCTGTGTTGGGCCATGCTGTGGAGCGTTTTGGTATTGCTAGGCGGTTTGCTCAGTCCTGCCGCTTATGCTGTCGACACCGGTGCACCTGAAGTGACTGCCCTTCGCGTAGAGCGCGGAGATGATGGCCTTTACCTCAGCGCTACCCTTAATTTTGAGCTGCCCGCAGCGGTAGAAGAGGCCCTGCTTAAGGGAATCCCGATGACTTTTGTGAACGAGGCAGATATTTACCGTGACCGTTGGTATTGGTACGACAAGCGAGTTGCCACCGCCAATCGCAGTGTGCGGATCGCTTTCCAGCCCCTCACACGGCGCTGGCGCGTCAACGTAGCCAGTGGCACAGTCTCAAGTCCAGCCACCGGGATGGCGCTAACCCAGCATTTTGACAATTTGAACGATGTGGTGGCC
>JAYVGI010000363.1:0-2550 GCA_043772355.1 Polaromonas sp. | reverse complement strand
TGGACGATTTCGCTCAAGATTTCGGGAAGTTTTTTTTCCACTCCTCTTGAGCCACGGGATCGCTTTTGGGGTGGCGCTTGTCTGGCACCAGCTTTCTCCAGTTATGGCGATGCAGCAGGGCGTAGACCGAGGACAGGGAGACCGCGCGGCCTACGCGTTTGTCTAGCGCCAGCTTGATGTCGCCAACTACCAAAACGCCACCGATTTTGGCCTGCTCGATAAAGGGGGTCAAAACCTCGCTCTCTTGCTCAACGCTCAAGTTCTCGCGCTTACGTCCGCCGGGTCTGGGTGCATCGGAAGCACCCACCATACGCCCGGATATGAATCGACAGCGCAACTGGCAAGCCCAGCCTTTGGATACACCAATGGCATCAGCCGTCTCCTGCAGGCTCAGGCCGTACACAAGGGGCAGGAGCACGGCCTGGGCTTGCTGTAGCTCCTCTAGCGTTGTGGCTTGGGTGAGCGCTATTTGCGCAACTTCAATCGCTTCTTCATCCCCTGTAAATGGTCGTGCCATGGTTTGCTCCATCAACTATGATTGAGCTTATTACTGCATTAATGTTGCGCAAATGGAATTAGCCATTTTTTGTTGGCGACGCGGTGTTAACCCAGTAAGAGGAACTCCAAAGGCTTGCAGTACTTCCAGAGCTTCTGACACCAGTTTTTCAATGGCCTTTTTCGACATCGTTTTATGCAGCCAACAGTTGCAACTGGGCAGGATGGCGGCGTTTGGCAATTTCGTTGGGCTTGAGTCGCATATCGGAATTTAAATAATTTCTAAAACTCTGCGCAATGTGATGTGCCAACATGGGTGGCACCGCATTGCCAATTTGGGTATAGCGACTGGTCTCACTACCCTGAAACTCAAACCAATCCGGGAAACTTTGCAATCGGGCGGCTTCGCGCACCGTCAAGCGCCGACGTCGGCCATCTTGCAATGCAATCCGATGCATATCCCCTGTAGCGCCTGCCAAGTTACGACAAGTCAAGGTGCGCGCGGGTCGATCCAGATGCAAGTCACGCGGCGTAATGCAGTTAGAGGCTTTTTCGTAATTGGCCACATAGGTATTCATGCTGTCAGTTAAAAATTTGGAGTTATCGTCCACCTGAGTAGCTAATTCATTCAGTGCTTGACCCGCAGTGATCCGAGTAGTCAGTGCAAGTGGGTACTGAAAATAACCGCGATGCCCCACCACAATCACGCGCTCACGATTTTGCGGTACGCCATAGTTGACTGCATTGAGCAAGCGAAATTCAATCACATAGCCCAAGCCTTCCAAGGCATCAATAATCACGTCCAAATAGTCTTTATTGCGGTACATCAGACCACGCACATTCTCGAACATCCAAATATCTGGCTGCGCCTGTTCTACTGCGGCAATAAAAGCCGGGAAGCCATCCCGAGCATCCCGGATACCGTTTTGATGTCCGCCTACGCTGAATGGCTGGCAGGGAGGGCCGCCAATCACAACTTGGGCCTTTGGAAACTGGTAATCACGATCCAATTTGGCCTGCACACAATCACCATCCAGGTTCTGCCGATAGGTAGCGCAGCAGTCCACGTCCATTTCAAAGCCCAAAGTTTCAAAACCTTGCGACTCGAAGCCTAAGGCCAATCCTCCGCAGCCTGCAAACAAATCCAGCACCAAGGGTTTCGCTTGGGTTACTGGGCGAAGAGAGGTATTGAGGTGGGTAGCGTAGTTCACAGCGCCTAGTCTAATGCATCGTTGCCCAGTCCTATCGAGGGTTAAACAGACGACTAGGCGGTCACGATCCAGCCTTCCAGTGCGTCTACCTTCTTGGGCAAACCATAGCGGGCCTTGCCTGCATCGTGCTGCGCTTTGGCCCAGGCGGCTTGCAGCATGCACAGCACGGCGTCCAGGCTGTCGCCGCTGGCGTCATCTACCAAGGTGTCGTGCTGGGCGTGGCTGAGTTTGAGGCGCAGCTTCAAGCGGGTTTGGCCTATTTCCAGCGCGGTGATGAGGTCTTTGCGCGCTATCAAACGATCTGGGGTTTGTTTGGACTTGTCGTCGGATTTGTAGCTGCGGTTTTGCAAAATTTCACGGGCCAGCAAGCCAGGGTAGGCCTCCAGAGCCACGCGGCGGGGTTGGCCTGCGGCGTCTTTATCGGTTACCGCGCCGTCGTGCAAAGCCGGCAGGTGTACGCCAGCATCCAGCAGGCGCGGCACACCTGCGTGCAACATGTAGGCGACGGGTGGGTTGACCCACTTCATGCTGGGGCTTGAGCCAGCGGGCAGGTCGGTAGCGCGGTGGGCAAACTTGCCGCCTACTGGGCGGGCATCGCAAAAGGCTTTGAAAGTGGCGCGGATGTCCTCGCGTGACAAGCTGGCGTAATGGCGCATGCAAGCAGCCCAATCGGTGGGCCATTGCAAATGCTCCACCAACTCGCGCGGCAGGCCAAAGGGCAGGTCGAAGCCACCGATCCAGTCGGTGCGCGCTGTGAGCCAGGTGCTAAAGCCGTCGAGCGTATCTACACGTTCCAGGCCCGCTAGCAGCACACGCCCGTTGGCGCTGGTGCCCAGTGCGAAAA
>JAYVGI010000362.1:0-6959 GCA_043772355.1 Polaromonas sp. | reverse complement strand
TCCAGCCGCCTCGGCCAACGCCAAAGTGACCGCAGGCACTGGCAAGGCAAGCGGCGGCGGTGCCAACAACCCCGCGCTGCCGCTAGAGCTGCGCACGGTGGCAGGGAAATTCCCCGTGACGATTTACACCGGCAAAGACTGCGGCCCGTGCGGCGCAGGCCGTAGCATGCTCGCCGCGCGCGGCATCCCCTTTACCGAAAAAACGGTCGAAAGCAACGACGACATCGCAGCGCTAAGCCGCCTGACCGGCGAGTCATCCCTGCCCGCCGCCACGATCGGCGGCCAAATGCTCAAGGGCTACTCCGAGCAGGAGTGGGGCCAGTACCTGGACGCAGCAGGCTACCCCGCCACCTCCAAGCTGCCCGCCAGCTACCGCAACCCAGCCCCCACCCCCATGGTGGCCAAAGCCCCTGCCCCGCCTGCGCCCGCTCCCGCCGCGGCACCAGCGCCCGCCCCAGCAGCGGCCACAGCGCCTGCGCCGCCCAATCCGGCGGGTATCAAGTTCTGATGCTGGGCTAAAGGTGGCTCCGGTCACTATATTTTTAATAGCTGCTTGGGCATTATGTTTGCTGGCTAACAGCTTATTTCACTTAGAAACCCCATAAAAACTGCCGATCATCAAACCGCGCCTGCCAGCGCGCTGGCAGCTAAGCTTGGGCGTGAGTCTCAAGCGCTTCACTAGTCCAATTAGACTATTGCGCCCTGCCATTGCCCGGAGTAGTGTGTTAGTTCCCCAAAACTAACGTATTCAGGTGGCGCAACATGAACCATACCCCGCTTATTCTGGACCATGTCTACGAGCACGAAACAGCCCGTGCAGACCAAGTCTTTTTGACCCAACCCATCGGCGCTGGCGCCGTCACCGACTACACCTGGCGCCAGACGATGGACCAGGCCCGCCGCATGGCCGCGCACCTGCAAAGCCTGCATTTGGAACCCGGCGCGCGCATCGCCATTTTGTCTAAAAACTGCGCGCACTTCTTCATGGCCGAGCTGGCGATTTGGATGGCCGGCGGCACCACGGTAGCCATCTTTCCTACCGAGACCGCCGCCACCGTAGGCTTTGTGCTGGAGCACAGCGAGGCCAGCCTGCTGTTTGTAGGCAAGCTGGACACTTGGGAGCAGCAGTTACCCGGCGTACCCGCTGGCTTGGCGCGCATCGCCTTGCCCCTTGCACCAGCCGCCGCGCGGGAGGCCTACGACACCTGGGACAGGATCACCAGTTGCACCGCGCCACTGGGCGACAGGCCCCAGCGCCAGCCCAGCGATTGGGCCATGCTGGTGTATACCTCCGGCTCCACTGGGCAGCCCAAGGGGGTGGTGCATAATTTTGACGCCATCAGTAAGGTCATGTCCGGCGTTGTCTCATACGCAAACGACACCTTCGGCAACGATACCAGCATACGCATGATCTCGTACTTGCCGCTGGCGCATATTTTTGAACGTTGTTTCATAGAGTGTTTGTCGCTCTACGATGGCCGGCAACATGTATTTTTCGCTGAATCACTGGAAACTTTTGCGCAAGACCTGCAACGTGCGCGCCCTACATTTTTTATATCCGTGCCGCGCCTGTGGATGAAGTTTCAGCAAGGTGTGTTTGCCAAAATGCCACCCCAAAAGCTGGACCGCTTGCTTGGTATTCCCATCATCGGCAAGCTGGTGGCACGCAAGGTTCTGCGTGCCTTGGGGCTGGACCAGGTCAAGCTGGCAGGCAGCGGATCAGCGCCCTTACCGGTAGAGCTGATCGTCTGGTACCGCAAGCTGGGCCTGAACCTGCTGGAGGGCTACGCGATGAGCGAAGACTTTGCTTACTCCCACATATCTACCGATCAATTCAAAGCGCCCGGCTATGTGGGTGTGCCCTATCCAGGTGTAGAGATACGCATTAACGCGGACCGCGAGATAGAAATCAAGTCGCCTGGGCAAATGGTGGGCTACTACAAGCGCCCCGACCTGGATGCTGAATCGTTCACCGCAGACGGCTTTTTTAAAACCGGCGACCTGGGCGAGCGACTGCCCAATGGCCTGCTCAAACTCACGGG
The DNA here is from genome assembly GCA_043772355.1 of Polaromonas sp. Taxonomy (GTDB): domain Bacteria; phylum Pseudomonadota; class Gammaproteobacteria; order Burkholderiales; family Burkholderiaceae_C; genus JAAFIP01. The sequence goes on along the minus strand of JAYVGI010000362.1, from coordinate 4,917 downwards.
CCGCTCCAAAGAACTGTTCAAAACCGCCAAAGGCAAGTACGTGGCCCCCGCGCCCATTGAGAACCGCATCAATAACCACCCGATGGTTGAAAGCAGCATGGTCTCAGGCTTGGGCCACGCCGCTGCCTATGGGCTGGTAGTGCTGGCCGAGGATGTGCGCCCCAAAATAGGCGACCCTGCGGTGCGCGCACAGGTCACGGCAGCCATGACCGAGCTGCTGCACCAGGTCAACGCCAGCGTGGCCGACTACGAACACCTGCAAATGCTGGTCCTCGCCCGCGAGCCATGGTCGATAGACAACGGCTGCCTGACCCCCACCATGAAGATCAAACGCAGCCGCATTGAGGCCGATGTGGCACCCGAAGTCGAAGCCTGGTACGCCGCGCAGGGTACCGTGCTGTGGGCCTGACAGGCCGCGTAGGCCCTCGCGAGGTGTACCATTCAATCATCCTTGAAAGAGACACTGACCGTGCAAGTCGCCGCCACTCACTGCTTTCGCTTTGAGCACTTCGAAGTTCTGCCTGCCCGTCGCCAAATATTGGTAGCAGGGCAAGCAGTCCCGCTGGGAGCGCGGGCCTTTGACCTGCTGCTGGTATTGATTGAACACCGCGAGCGCATGCTGGGCAAAGACGAGCTGCTGACGCTGGTGTGGCCCGGCTTGGTGGTGGAAGAGAACAACCTCACCGTGCAAATCTCGGCGCTGCGCAAGCTGTTAGGTGCCGATGCTATCGCCACGGTGGCGGGGCGGGGCTATCGGTTTGTCCAACCCGGACTTGAAATTCAAAAACTTGGGGCGCTGCCGGACTTCAGCCCGGCCTTGGTATTGCCCATCCCCGCTGCGCCAAATCCACTTGCATCGACAGCCGATTCGCCAGCTGCGCAGCACAGCAAGCCATCTGCCACACCTGACGATGGCTTGGCTTTGCCAGAAAAACCGTCGATTGCCATCTTGCCGTTTGTCAATATCAGTGGCGACGCAGAGCAGTCGTATTTCACCGACGGCCTGACCGAAGACATCACCACCGACCTGTCGCGCTTTCACAGCCTGTTTGTGATCGCGCGCAACTCGGCGTTCAGCTACCGGGGCAGCGCGGTCGATGTGCGCCAGGTTGCCCGGGAGCTTGGCGTGCGCTACGTGCTGGAGGGCAGCGCCCGGCGTTCGGGCGCGCGCGTGCGGGTGAACGCCCAGTTGATCGATGCCATCACCGGAAACCACCTCTGGGCCGACAAATACGACCGCGTGATCGAGGATGTTTTTGACGTGCAGGAAGAACTGACACAAAACATCGTCGCCGCTATTGCCACCCAGGTACAGATGACCGAGCTAAACATTGCGCGCCGGTTGCGCCCGGGCAACCTGCGCGCGCACGACATGGCGATGCGCGCCAACGCCAATAACGTAGAGGCGCATCGCCGCAACGACCGCACGCTGTGGAACCGGGCGCTGGACGAGGCCCGTCAGGCATTGGCCTTGGACGGCAACAACCTGTTGGCGCATTTGGTGATTGCCGAAATACAGACAGAAAACGTGGGGGTGCCCCAGTTTGCCGGTGGCGATATGAGGGCGGACTGGAAAGAAGGCATCGCCTCTGCGGGCAAGGCCATGGACCTGGACCCTGCCGACAGCCGGGCCTACGGTTGGGCCGGTTTTCTAATGGCCCTGGCGGGTTTTTACGACCAGGGCCTAGCCTATGCGCGCCAGGGCTTGGCATTAAATCCCAACGACTGCATCACACTTTCCAACCTGGCTGGGACGGAGGTGTGGTCTGGTGAGTATCAGGCAGCCCTGGCCCACGTCGCCGTTGCCGAGCGGCTCAGCCCGCGCGACCCCAATCGATTCCACTTCAATGCCTGCCGCGCATCGGCCTGCTTCTTCCTGCGAGATTTTGAGGCGGGTATCGCGTACGCGACCGAATCCGTTCGGGAGGCTCCGCAGTCAGTCATGTCGCAGATGAGCCTGACGCTGGTCGCCGTGGGTGCTGGGCAAATTGAGCGGGCCAAAACAGCGTTTGAAACCATCCGCATGCTCAGCCCCGCCTACGCGCATCGCGTCTTGACGCAGGATGCGCCGCTGCGCAAGAGCGAAGACCGCCAGCGCGTCACCTTGGCCACCCGCATCGCCGCCGGGCTGGAAGAGCCTGAACGAGCGGCCGAACTGCGCTGATTTCACCGCTGCCCATCACGGCTGCTGCGATGCGAGGTAAGCTGCAATCACATTCATGTCCTCGCCCGTCAGTTTGTCGACGGTGGGCTTCATTCGCGCGCGCGCCGCACCGGCACCCAACCTGACGTTTAAGACAGTGGACCAGACAGGTAGGCTCACAGACCGCTTCAAATCGCCGCTGAAAAAGCTTTTCATGATCAAACTCCTGTAAAAATTGCGGTTGCTAACCAGAAGGTTTTCTCGCTACAGGTCGACTTTTGGCGCGCAGATGGCATCGGGCTGAATGTGTCGCAGAGTCGGCTGGCCGACTTTCAGCCGAACCGCCACCACGCATTGCTCAGGGCGTATACCAGCAGGCAAGCGTTGCGGTCGTGGTCTACGCACTGGAAGTCCTGGCCTGCCTCCAGAACGATATCTTTGCCGCGGCCGTTTTGAGTCAGCCACAAAGCGCCGACTTCACAGCTGATTTTTTTGATGCCTGGTTGGGCCACAACGGCGATTTGGCCGCGTTCCAGCAACTGTCTGGCTGGCTCAACTTGCGGGTTGTCAACGCGCTGCCCGTCAAAACACCCAACAGCCGATTCAGGCGGTTTGCCGCCGCACTGGTTACCTGGCGAGCGGTGGGGTGGGTGCCACCGGGCAGATTGCCCAGGGTGGGGTGAAAGCTAGCGAATTTCGTGGTGGACTCCTGTTGGTTAGCCTCGAAAAGGGGCTCTATGTGATTTGCAGTGGGTAGGTGGCGAGTTGGTTTGGGAGTTGGGTGTCCGAGTCCTCCTCCTTGATGCCGCTACGCTGAAGTAGCGCCGCCGTCCTGATCTGGGAATAGGGGTAGAGAAGGACTTTCATCCTCCCCTCCCTCCGAACCGTGCTTGCGGTTCTCCCGCACACGGCTCTCCAGTCAGTGGTTTCCTCATCGGGATTGGCTCGCGCTCTGATGGGCTGTCTGCATGGTGAACAGTCCCAAGTTTGCGAAGTATGCATTTGGCCATCGTCTTTGATCGTTGTAGCACCTACCCATTGACGGACGCTTTTGTTGCTTGCGCAGAACCGCACGCAGTCGCCTGCGCACGAAGCCGTCCAGACCCGGGAATGTGGTTCGATAGGCATGCTTGAAATACCCATACCAGCCTCGGATCATCGGGGTGAGATCGGCAATGATCGTGGCCATGCTGACGCCTCGTGAGCGCCGTGTCTTGGCCCGTATCTTGTCTTTGAACCCTTGCAGGCTCTTGCCTCTGACCCACCTCCTGCCTGCTTCCAACCGGTAACCCAGAAACTCGAATCCCTGTCCTGCTACCAGACAGTCCCCTACATGGGTCTTGTCGGGATGCAGGCTCAGTCCGTTTTCTTCTACCCACGCTTTGACCTCCTCCAGTGCCCCCTGCGCTTGTGGCGCTGTCCGGCACAGGATGACGAAGTCGTCGGCGTAGCGCACCATTTTGTAGTCCAGCTTTGTCATTTTCTCGTCCAAGGGGTGTAGGTACAGGTTGGCCAGCAGCGGGCTGATAACTGCCCCTTGCGGGGTGCCTCCCATTGGTGTCCATCTCTCCAAGTCCTTTACGATGTCTTGACGCAGCCAGCTACTGAGCAGTTCCAGCAGTTTGCCGTCACTGATGTGCGCCTCGATTCTGGCCTTCAGCAGGTCATGCGGGATGCTGTCGAAATATCCCTGGAGGTCGGCATCCACCACGTGGGTGTAGCCTGCCTTGAGGTAGGCATCGACTTGCCGTAGCGCGTCTTTGCAGCTTTTGCCGGGTCGAAATCCGTAACTGCTGGCTAGAAACTCGTTCTCAAAGATCGGCTCGATCACCCTTTTGACCGCCGTTTGGACGATCCTGTCTTTGACGGTGGGTATCCCCAAGGGGCGCGTTTTGCCGCCTGCTTTGGGTATGTCCACGCGCCGGACAGCTTGGGCTTGGTACTCTCCTTGTTCGAGCTGTTGGGCCAGTTCGCTTAGATACTCCTGTTCATTGGCTGCAAATCTTTGCACGCTTTGCCGGTCTACGCCCGCTGCTCCTTTGTTGGCCTTGACTTGTTGCCAAGCGGCGTACAGGGTGCGGGGACGGTAGACCTTGTCGATCAAACTAAACCATTTGCCTCCTTTGACACCGTTGCCCAGTGCCGCCAACATACGCTCTGTCCAGATTGCACGATCCACCCGCGCCCATTGGTTTGGGGTGGATTCAGTTTGTTTAGCCATTGCTGGCACTGCCACTGATTCGTTCATACTCTCGTACTCTCTGTTCTTTACGTTTCCACTTTCCTGCCACCCTTTCCTGACGCGGCGTTCCTACTCCGCGCTTTTCAGGCAACCGTCCACAAGGTTTAGGCACCAGGGGCGAACCCCGTTTTAAACATCCGTTTCCGGACCGTTTGGCCTTGCCTTGCTCTTGCCGCCCGTCGGTACTACGATGGCTCTGACTCCTGCCATGCGTCACCTCGCTTGGCAGGTCTCCCCGCTTATCTCACTACACATTCCCGACGTTCCGCCTCCAACCACGTCATGCAACCCCGGTATCGCTTTACACGCCCTAACCAGCGTACCGGGCGAGTTTCGGGCTTCGCCTTTCCACCTGCAGGCTCGCCGTCACACACCGCCGAATCGAGTTCGCTTTTGCTGCGGACCGCCAGTTCGTCTCCGGTTGCTCCCCACCCCGCTTCGCAGCGACGCAGTTACCTTCGACTACAGGGCCTTGGCTTACCCTGACACGGACTTTCACCGTGCTAACGTAGCGCCTTCACGGGCGCACAGG
>JAYVGI010000361.1:0-2095 GCA_043772355.1 Polaromonas sp. | reverse complement strand
TGACCATGGAGATGCTGGACCTGCAGTACGACCCCGGCACCCGCTTTTACCAAGCACCGCCGCACCTCAAGGCCAACAACGGTATTTTCATCATTGACGACCTGGGGCGTCAACGCTGCTCCCCCGTGGAGTTGATGAACCGCTGGATCGTACCGATGGACAGGCATATTGACTACCTTGCCCTGCACACCGGCTACAAGTTTTTGGTGCCGTTTGATGTGATTGTGGTGTTTTCATCCAACTTCCCGCCTGAAGACCTGACGGATGGCGCTTTCTTGCGCCGCATCGGCTACAAGATCCACGTGGGTGCGCTGACCGAGGCGCAGTACGAGCAAATTTTCAAAGACATGTGCCAGCAATACGGCATTGCCTATGACAACGACGCTTTCCACTACCTGCTGCGCGAGCACCATTACAAAGAGTCACGCCCTCTGCTGGCCTGCTACCCACGCGACATTTTGGTACAGCTGCGCGACTTGGCTATGTACGAAAACCGCGCCCCGGTGCTGGACGAAAAAGTGCTGGACTGGGCCTGGAACAACTACTTTGTCGGCGCTTGAGGTTGCGATTTTTAAAGATTTAAAAGATTAACTGATTAATGGCTTATAGGCTTCAAGGAGAGTAAACATGAGAAATACACGTGCTATGGTCATGATGGTGGTTGCGGTTGCGGTTGCCATTGGTGCCGTGGTTGTCGCCGCCCAGTGGATCAACTCCCAAGCTGGTGGCAACACCAACAAAGTGGCCGTTGCCAAGGCGGATATCAGCCTTGGGGGCAGAGTTACCCCCGAACTGGTGAACATGGTGGACTGGCCGGCGACCTCTGTGCCGCCAGGCGCTTTCACCGACCCCAAACTGCTAGAGACCCGGGTGGCACGCACCAGCATGGCACGTGGTGAGCCGATCATGGAGAGCAAACTGGCACCGCCAGGCACCACAGGCGGCCTGTCTGCCGTGGTGGCCGATGGCAAGCGCGCCATGACGGTGCGGGTCAACGACGTGGTCGGTGTCGCCGGTTTTGCCCTTCCCGGTAATTTTGTCGACATTTTGGTCAACACCCAGGAAGAAGGGACAAAAAGCAATGGCAACAAAGAAAAACCTATCTCCAAAATTGTGCTGGAGCGCATTTTGGTACTGGCCATCGCCCAAGAGTCCAGCCGCGATGAAACCAAGCCCAAAGTTGTCAACGCCGTGACGCTGGAGCTCACACCTATTCAGGCAGAAAAGCTCGACCTGGCCCGCAGTGTTGGCACCTTGTCTTTGGTGCTGCGCAACCAGATTGAAACAACCCCTGTCAACACCGAGGGGGCCACCAAAGCCAGCTTGCTGGATGCCAAAGCACCGGTGGAAGAGACCAAACCCGTCGCTGTGGCAGCACCTAAGTCTGTGGCCAAACCAGCCGTCAAACGTGTGGTAGTGCTTGCCGCCCCAGCGCCCGCCCCAGCCCCAGTCGAGGCGCGCCCCATGGTGCAGGTTGAGGTCATCAAAGGGTCAGTTCGAAGCTACCTAGAGTTTTAACCATTTCAAAAATACAAAAAACGAACCACCAAGGAGAATTTCAATGAGTACAAACTACAGGGTAACAAAAATCGCAAGCGCCGTAGCTGTAGCAGTGGCTGGTATGGCAATGCTTAGCGCAGAAAGCTTGGCACAAGCCCATGGCAGCGCTGTTGAAGCCGATGTTTTGCTCGCTCAAAATGCACCAGCAGTTGTGAAAAAACCAACGATACCCGCACAGCAAGTCAATACTAATTTACTCAAAGCCACTGCTCCCAAGACAGCAAATGTACCTTGCAAAATACCTGAACCTCCAAAGCCAATAAACCTATTTGAAGGAAAATCTATAGTGTATGTGCACCCCTGTCCGGTCACTAAATACACAATCGGTGATCCTCGTATTGCCGATCCAAATGGAATCAGATTGATAGAAGGAGAATATTCAAAACAAATTTTCATTGTCGGCAAATCACCTGGCACAACCACTTTGCACATTTGGGATACTAGCGATATTAATACTGTCACCAATATTGATATTACAGTCAGAATTGATACTGTAGAGTTGCGGTCGACAATAAACCAGCTGCTGCCCGGTGAA
>JAYVGI010000360.1:0-12586 GCA_043772355.1 Polaromonas sp. | reverse complement strand
CAATGGACCGCTGACCTGCGCGATGCCGCCAGCACGGCGCAGCAGTTGACCGCTTGGTTGGCCGGCAAGGCAAAGGACTTTGCCAGTGTGGCCTTGGTGAACAACGCGGGCATGATCCCGGCGATTGCGCCTTTGTCGGACGTGCCCGCCAGCGACATCAGCGCGGCCTTGCGGGTGGGCGTGGAAGCGCCCATGCTGCTGACCAGTGCGTTCTTAAAGGCCACCGCAGACTGGAAAATGCCCAAAAAAGTGCTCAACATTTCCTCCGGCCTGGGTCGCCGCGCCATGGCCAGCCAGGCGGGCTACTGCGCGGCCAAGGCGGCGATGGACCACTTTACGCGCTGCCTGGCGCTGGAAGAAGCTTTAAAACCGCATGGTGCCAAAGTGTGTTCGCTGGCACCGGGCGTGATTGATACCGACATGCAGGTGCAACTGCGCGCTGCGCCAGACAATACCTTTCCAGATAAAGCCAACTTTGTGGGCATGAAGCACAGCGGCGCGCTGACCAGCCCGCAGGATGCCGCTGGCCGTTTGATAGCGTATGTGGCACGCACTGAGTTTGGCAGTGAGCCGGTTGGTGATGTTCGTGATTTGCACTGACAGGCACGCAGCACAGATGTTGGTATCTTGCGCAACTTGTTGCCAATGACTTGTTAAGATCCCTTTTGGCTAGTGCGATAATATTTTTTTTGAAAGACCTCCCATGAAATTTGCTAAGTTTGCTTTCTCTGCTTTGGTTTTGGCGATGGGCGTCGCCGCATCACCGGTCATGGCCGCCAGCTCAGCGGCCTCTTCTGCCGCTGAAAGCCTCAATACCTCGGTGGGCAGCCTGTCCAATTCGGTGAGCGGTTCGAGCAAAAGCTCGCAAAACACGCCCGTCGCTGCGGGGGATTACCAGCTCATTCAGGTGGCCGCTGCGCCCGGTCGCCCAGGTTTCACGCAGTTGACCTTGCGCGCCGCCAAAGCACAGGACGCTGCGAACGATGTGATTTTGTCTCTGCCGCAGAAGGCCTTTGACAATAGCGGCTTGGCCAAGGGCGATACCGTGGCCGCGCGCGAGCACGCCTACGGCGTAGAGTTTGCCAACGCGCAAACCCGCGCCGCGTTTTTCCTGGTGATGAATGATGCGGCTTACCGCGAGCTGGCGTCCCATCCCGTAGTGCTTTGAGTTTGCGCTTGCCGCGAAGGTGTTGGCGGCTGCTGGCGGTAGCTAGCGCTTTCGTATTTTTGGGTTTAAGCAATGCAGTGGCATCGTCCCGTTACTGCGATAGTCAAGTGGCCTTAACTCCGGGCCAGCAAAGCAAGTTGCTGCGTTTTGGCGAGGTGGTGAAGGCCGAGCTGGAGGCCTCTGGTCAATCAACGGCTTTGCTTGCACGTTCGGGCCTTAACTTGGCGCGTTTTGGCATTCGCTATTCACACGCGGGCATCAGCCTTAAAGATAGCCAGAACACACCGTGGTCGGTGCGCCAGTTGTACTACGCCTGCGATGAGCGAAAACCCCGTATTTTTGACCAAGGCATGGCCGGCTTTGTACTGGGCACCGACAACGCGGCGGTAGGCTATGTATCGGCCGTGCTGCTGCCACCCGATGCCGCCAAAGCGTTTGAAACTGCTGCGCTGGACAACCGGCAAGCCCTTGCCTTGCTGCACCCGATATACAGCCCTAATGCCTATGCCTATGGCCTGCGCTACCAAAACTGCAACCAGTGGGTGATGGAGTTGCTGGCCACCGCGCTGGGTAAGCTGGGCCTGACCCATGAGGCAGCGCAACGGCCTACAGCGGACACGAAGCAAGATGTGGCGCTGGACTTGGCACCGGACTCATCGCAAGACTCAGCCCAGGTGTCCCAGCCAACCGCAGCGCGCACCGGCGCGCAGGCCTGGCTGCGCCAGCAAGGCTACTTGCCCAGCATCGTCGAGGTAGGCAGCCGTTTGCTGATGTTGGCCGGTGCCTTTATCCCCTTGGTGCGCAGCGACGACCATCCCAAGGACGACTTGGCGCAACTGCGTTACCAGGTCACCATGCCCGCCTCTATCGAGGGCTTTGTGCAGGCCAAGCTACCGGATGCCCAGCGCATAGAGTTTTGCCATAACGAGCAGCACATCGTGGTTCATCGCGGCTGGACTCCCGTGGCCGAAGGCTGTGTGCCTTCGCTAGAAGATCGCGTCATTGCGCTCGACTGATCGCCTGTCTTGCGCTTAAGATGGCGGCATGCAACTCCCATCCCGGTATTGGGCGGACCTGACCAGCCGCCACTTTGCGCAACTTGCCGCCAGCAGTGCTATCGACCAGGCCGTAGCCGTGCTGCCCGTAGCCGCCATGGAGCAACACGGCCCGCACCTGCCCATGCGTGTGGACACCACTTTGGTCAACGGTGTGGTCAGCGCGTCAATGGCCCATTTGCCTGCCGACCTGCCGGTGCTGTTTTTGCCAACGCAGCAGGTGGGCAAGAGCAATGAGCACATTCGTTTTCCCGGCACGCTCACCTTAAGTGCGCAAACCCTGATCAGCGTGTGGATGGAGCTGGGCGCTTCTGTGGCGCGCGCGGGTTTTAAAAAACTGGTGCTGCTCAACAGCCACGGCGGCCAGGTGAGCGTGATGGACATTGTGGCGCGCGATCTGCGCACGGCGCACGATCTCATCGTGTACCACACCAGTTGGTACAACTTGCCGCTGGGCAGCGATGTGATGGGGCAGTTCCCCGCTGAGGAGCACCGCTTTGGCATCCACGCGGGCGATATCGAAACCTCGATGATGTTGGCACTGGCACCGCACTTGGTAGACATGGTGCAGGCGCAAAATTTCCACAGCACATCGCAAGACCGCGCTGCAAAATATCCCATACTGGGTAACGGCAGCAGCGCCAAGCTGGGCTGGCAAATGCAAGATTACAACCCACAAGGCGCCGCAGGCAATGCGCTGGCGGCCACAGCTGCCAAGGGCCACGCGCTGGTCAACGCAGCGGGCTTGCAACTGGCGTGCCTGCTGCAAGAGGTGAGCAGTTTGCCGCTGTCTACGCTCCAGCCGCATCCAGAGAGCCCACGCTAAAGCGGGCGTATTTTTCTGATCGAAGTTGCTGGCAGCTCACTACGTATTTCGTAGCTGCTCCCGAAATACTTTATGGGGCTTCACGCATCCGGGATGCCGGTATCTGCACCACCCGTGCCAATCGTGCGCCGCGCATCCAGCGCCAGTGCTTCGTATTTGGCGCGAAAAGCATCTAACTGAACCTCTTCCAGCTCCTCCAAATCCAGTAGCGCGTTGTGCGCACCCTGTGTCGCACGTATCAATTCGTCCAGCTTGATCTGTATCGCCTGCGTGTCCCGGTTTTGCGAGCTCTGAATCAGAAACACCATCAGAAAAGTGATGATGGTAGTGGCGGTATTGATCACCAACTGCCAGGTATCGCTGAACCTGAACAATGGCCCGGTAATGATCCACACGCCAATGGTGCAAACAGCCAATACAAACACAATAGGCTTGCCGCAAAAGCGTGATGCGCGTTTGGCAAACTGGGAATAGGCGGCGATTTTCATAAGGGCCTTTCTGGTGGTAACCACCGGTATCTGCCAGTAGCTGCATGCACCATTGTGAACCCCAGAGCAGCACCGTGCTCAATCGCGCCGGTGTTGCCACTGGTTCAACTCAGACAACTTCAGCCGATACCGCGCCACATTGCCCCCATACAAATGCGCCAGATCTACCGTGACGGCTTCGGTCAGTGATTGCAGGCCACTGGGTGCGATGAGGCTGGAAGCCACCTGCGCAATGTCACTGGGTGTGCCGCGCAGATTGCCGCGCACGATCTGCTGCACGGTTTGCTGGATGGCGTCTCGGTATTGCAAGCGAAAGGCATCGGGCTCGGCCAGGGTCTGGCGGATATGCAGGTAGCGTTGGCAGCTGCGCTCGTAGGCCCACACAAACACATCGCGCAGCAGCTCGGTGCGTTGCAGCTCATACACGCCTATCAGGCCCTCGGCATAAGCTGCTTGGGGTACATCTACAAACGACAGAGGGCACAGGTTGTGTTGCAACAGAGGAATGTTGGCCGCCAAGCGTGACACGCGTTTGTTCACGTCTTCAAAGGCCTGCAGGTAGGGCAGGTGCACCATGGCAAAGAACGCTTGCTCAAACGGGTCCTGGATCTGCGCGGCTTTGGCCAGCACGATGTCAAAGTTGTCCTGCAGTTGCTGCGGCACCGCCAGCGGAATGTAGCTGGTGCCGCTGATGCGTACCTCGCGCGTGCGCAGCCGCCCGCTGGCCAAGGGGTCGGTGATCAAGTTGTCTGACAGGATGGCGTGCAGATTGAGGATGGTGAAGCGGTTAAAGCCAATGTTGGCGCTGGCATCGGCAGCGTTGTCTACCAGCATCTCGATGGCGGCTTTATGGTTCAGCACCATTTGCGTTTCCATCGCGTCCTTGCCCTGCGCGGCCTGGCCGAATTCGATCAGGTTTTGCGTGTCGAGCTGGGTGTAGGTGTTGCCTTCCAGGCGGGACGATGCCCAGGACAGATCTACCAGCAAGCGGTCAAAAATCTGGCGTGCGTAGGTGCCTGCGGGGAGCAGGCCCGCAGGTGGATTTTGTTGTGGATTGGTCAGGGGGTATTGCGCATCGTGCACAGGTAGCGCGGTGCGGCCCAGCTCCCACAGCCGCGCGCGGTGCTCGGGCGAGAGGTAGGCGGTGTCGTGGGGGCGGTAGGCATCCAGCCAAGCACGTTGGTAGCCCACGGTGGGGCGCGTAGGCAGCGGCTGGCGTATGCGGTCGCGTATCTCCAGGCCTTGGGCCGACAAAGGCACTTGCATGGGGGCGCTGCTGGGGGCGGGCGGGCGCAGCGTGTCGGGCGCGGGCGCGCGCACTTCATTGGGCTGGCCATTTGTCTGAACATCGTTTTGCCGCCGCGCCGTGGGCCATGGGGACAGCACCGGGCTGTACACAGTGCGGTAGACCACTGCGCGGCTGTTGCCACTGGCCTGGACGGCCCCCTGCGCTATCAACGCGTCAAGGCGGCGCAAGATGGTGCGGCGCGGTAACGCCGCGCCCTGCGCTTGCAACGCAGCCTCCAGCGCGGCCATGCCCACGCCAGCATCACGTGCATCCGCGATGATTTGGCGTATATATTCTGATTGCTGATTTTTTGGCGTGGAATACCCGGACATTTGGCGTTTAATGCAATTTAAATGCGCCAATTATACAAAAAAAGTGGCGTAGAATTGAATTTACGCGCCATTTTTACAAAATTGGCGCAAAATCTCAACCCATCCATCCGTTGACAGCCACTACCAGTTCCAAAAATAATGGCTCTATGTGATTTGTAGTGGGCAACTCCTGCGCAGGCTACGGCGCGCAGAACCCTCCCCGCACAACCCAAGTATCACCCGCACACACCCTCGCAGCGCAGGCCTGCGAGTGGGCCGCCTGGAAACACACTTGAAAATGCAGTTATTCTATTTCCAGATCGATAAGAGGCTAGGCGCGGAGCCAAACATTGCTGTAGCAAGGCAAGGCGACGCAACAACGCATCTTGTTGATTTGGAAATGGAATTACTCATTAAATAGTAGCACTTCGTCTATACAGGCCAGTGGGGTAGACAGGGTTGAGGCTGAAAATGCAGGTTTTCAGGCTACAGAGCCGCTGCAGGCAGAAAATCTGCCCCGCAGAACGTCCACCGACCATGTTCGGCAAAACAGTCGCTCCACTTTCCATAGCGGCTCCCGCATATTTCTTGCTGGCTATAGGGCAATAAGATCTAAAAACAGCGCTCAAACAGGTGAATTTTCAGTGTCTCGCCGATTCTCAGGCCCCCAAGGCCTCCCGAAGGCTCGAAACCAGCGATTTTGAGCTGTTTTTTTAGTATCTATCAGCTGTTAGCCAAGAAGAAATATACCTTAGCCGCTACGCAATACATAGCATTGTTTTTCGCGGTGTGATCAGCATAGTGCGCCCGCATCGGCGATTTTTGCGTTCTCTCCGGTCATTTTTGCGTCAACTCGGGCACTATATATTCAATAGCTACAACCTCATTATTTATGATGGCTAACGCGTTTTTTAGCCGTTAATGCAGATCAAAACCATGGTTTGGGCATTCGCAGAGCCCCGATATCGGCCATTTTTCATCAAATACATACGCTTTCGCACATATATCTTTATCCGCCGTACCCTGTAGAGCCACAGGCAGAATTCGCCCTCGGGCGATGTGGACGCGCTGACACGCGGGGCCGTCCATGCGCTCAGAGCAAACGCAGACGTTGGCTACTGTATTCGAAGGCATTATGCTGCACAACCCCCAGAGCATGTGGTCAAGAACGACTGGGGCTTCTAAGCCTCAGTCGCATGCAATCTAAGCGTGCAGAGCTTTCAAAGCAGCACCCAGCGCCATGGTTTGCTCATAGCCCCCACGGATAGCGCGTTCGCGAAACTCGCGTGTCACGCTCACGTAGTAGCCAAAGTCGGGGTGCAGGGTCATGTCGGCTGCGCGGGCATCGGGCTCGGTCAGGGCGCGTTTTCTTAGGTCACCCGCGCGGTAGCGGCTCGCGCCCTCGGGCGCTCTGTCTTCGTGGGCCGATGCGTCGATGGCCAGCACCTTCACCGCGCCCAGCGCGCGCGTCATACGCACTGGCATGGGCACCGCCAAGTCGGCATCCACATACTGCACACCGCGCACGCGCACGGGCGTGAACAAGCCCTCTATGGCGCTGCTGGCTTGCACCGCCACGCCGCCGTCGCCTGCGTTAAACAGCATGGGTTTGCGGGTGGCGCGTTCTACCACCACGGCGGCAAATCGGGTGGGGAGTTTTTCTATCGGTTGGTGGCGCAGCTCGCGGTTGATCAAGTCGGCAATGGGCGTGCCTGCAAAACGGCCTTCGCCTGTCACGGCCAGGCGGCCCATCTCGCTGATGCCCAAGTCCAGCGCCATGCGCTCCAGGTCTACGCCGCGAATACCGCAGGCGTACAGCGCGCCCACCAGCGCACCGACCGAGCCGCCCACGATCAGGTCGGGTTTGCAGCCCAGCTCGTCCAGCGCTTTGAGCACGCCCACATGCACAAAGCCGCGCGGCCCGCCCGAGCTGAGAACCCAGGCGATGCGTGCGGGTTTGACCAACGCAGCATCAAAGCGTGGCGCATCGTCGGCATCGTGGTTGTAGTCGGGTTGGAAGGTGCAGCCAGTGAGGGCGGTCGTGCTGCCCAGTGCGGCTGCGCTGGTCAATTGAAGAATTTGGCGGCGGTTCATGGGAAAGCGTTTTGCGGATGTCGCAAAGTTTACAGCGCAAGCACAAGCGTATGGGCATTAGCCCTGCAACGCGCTCAGCAATGGAGTACATTGACCCCAAATACCGGAGACAGAGATGAAGATTTTTCCAATGCTGGCGAGCAGTGCCCTCACATTGGCACTGTGCACGCCCACCCATGCACGCGTCACGCGCATCGTGATTGACGAGACCATTCCCCTGCCCGCCGCAGCAGGCGGTTCGGCCAACGCCATCGCCTACGAGCAAGTGGCAGGCCGCGCCTTTGGCGAGCTAGACCCCAAGCTGCCGGGCAACGCCATCATTCAGGACATCGCGCTGGGCCTGGATGCTGATGGCAAGGCGCGCTATGTGTCCAGCTTTGTCATCTACAAGCCTGTCGATATGGCCAAGGCCAGCGGCTTGCTGTGGCACGACGTGCCCAACCGGGGCCGGGTGTACCCGTTTGCGCCGCAAGAGCAAGCCTTTGGCGACATCATGCTGGCCAGCGCCTGGCAGGGTGACAACAGCGGTGCTACCGCCGTGCGGCCCAAGGCCAGCGCAGCGGGCATGCAGTTTTTGCAAGTGCCTGTAGCGCGCGGGCCGGGTGGCACGCCAATTACCGGCGAGGTGCTGGGGCGCATCGTCAACCGCTCTGGCGCGGCATCACAAGCGCTATGGGTGCAAACCAACCCCGTGCCCTACAAGCCTGTGAGTTTGGACACCAGCAAAGCAAAGCTCGTCTCACGCGGCGGCGAGAGCCAGAACGGCGAAGTGACGAACGAGCGCGTGATTGCCCCCACCGACTGGGCGTGGGCGAAATGCGACGCAAACAACCCCTTCCCCGGCACGCCCGATGCCACCCAGATTTGTTTGAAAAACGGCTTCGATGGCAACCGCCTCTACCAAGTGGTCTTCACCGCCGCTGACCCGTATGTGCTGGGCATGGGCTTTGCAGCCTTCCGCGATGTTGCAGCATTCTTCAAAAAATCCACCGCTGACGACACCGGCACCGCCAACCCGATTGCCAAGGCCGTCACCCACAGCATCACACGCGGCGTCTCGCAGTCGGGCAACTATCTGCGCGGCTGGTTGCACCTGGGCTTTAACCAGGCCGAAGACGGCACGCAGGTGCACGACGGCCTGTGGCCCATCATCGCCGGGCGGCGCATTGCGCTGAACTTTCGCTGGGCGCAACCCGATGGTGTGCTAGAGCTCTACCAGGCGGGCAGCGAAGGCCCGCAGTGGTGGCTGCCGCATGCTGACCCAGTGCGCGGCCACGCCGCCGCAGGCATCTTGGACCGCTGCACCGCCAGCAGTACCTGCCCCAAAGTGGTGGAGCATTTTGGCTCTGCCGAGGTGTGGGCGCTCAAGCTCACGCCCGAGTGGGTGGGCACCGATGGCAAGGCCGATTTACCTTTGCCCGACAGCGTAAGGCGCTACTACATTGCGAGCAGCAACCATGGTGGCGGCGCAGGCGGCTTTGACACCAGCCTGCCCGGCGTGGGCCTGCCCACCACCGGCGCGGCCTGCCCCGGCAACAACTTTGGCACCGGCATGCTGCCTGCCAACCCAGTGCCGCACACGCAAACCGTTAACGCGATTCGCGTGCACTTTCGCAACTGGGTGATGAGCGGCAAAGCACCACCGCCCAGCCGCTACCCCACGCTGGCAGCAGGCCTGCTGGCCCCCGCCAGCAAGGCCGCGCTCGGCGTGCCCAACCTGCCCGGCCTGCGCACCAGCGTGCCCGAGGCCGATTTCATCATGCCCGTGCACGACTACGACTGGGGCGCGCAGTTCAACAAGGTCGATGGCTCGGGCATCCCGTCCATCACGCCCCCACGCATCAAGCAGGTGCTGCGCATGCTGGCACCCAAGGTCGACGCCGACGGCAACGAGCTGGGCGGCGTGCCCGTGGTGCTGCTGGACGCGCCGCTAGGCACCTACCTGGGCTGGAACGTCACTGCAGGCGGCTTTCACAAAGACCAAATCTGCAACTACGTAGGGGGCATCGTGCCCTTTGCCCGCACCGAGGCCGAGCGCCAAGCCACTAACGACCCCCGCCCCTCGCTGCAAGCACGCTATGGCACGCTTGGGGGCTATGTGGCTGCGGTGCAAAAGGCGGCGGACAACGCGGTGGCGCAGGGCTTTTTGCTGCCGGTCGATGCCACTGCACTGGTCAAGGCCGCGCAAGCCAGCGCAGTGCTGTCGCCCAACACACCCGTCCCGCCTGTCACCTCCAACCCTGCACCCTCCGCCCCTGTCACCTCCAGCCCTGTACCCTCGACCCCCGCCCGCGTCCTCGCACCCATCTAGCCCATCTAGGAGACCCCCGTGACCCTACTCAAATCCCTCACCCACGCCCTCTGTGGCCTTAGCCTATCCCTCATGACACTCACCAGCCAAGCGGCCGACTATCCCGCAGGTAAAGAAGGCAGCTATATCGCCAAAGACTTCCGCTTCCACACCGGCGAGGTCATGCCCGAGCTGCGCATTAACTACACCACGGTAGGCGACCCGAAAGGCGAGCCCGTGCTGGTGCTGCACGGCACTACCGGCTCCGGCATGGGCATGCTCAACCCCGGCTTTGGCGGCGAGCTGTTTGGCGCAGGCCAGCCGCTGGATGCCAGCAAATACTTCATCATCCTGCCCGACGCGATAGGCACCGGCAAGTCCACCAAGCCGTCCGACGGCCTGCGCGCCGCCTTCCCCAAATACAACTACGACGACATGGTGGACGCGCAATACCGCTTGGTGACGGAGCACTTGGGGCTAAAGCACCTGCGCCTGGTGATAGGCAACTCCATGGGCGGCATGCAAACCTGGATCTGGGGTACCAAGCACCCCGCTTTTATGGACGCGCTGGTGCCCATGGCCTCCCAGCCCACCGAGATGTCCAGCCGCAACTGGATGCTGCGCCGCCTGATCACCGACTCCATCAAAAACGACCCCGAGTGGAAAGGCGGCAACTACACCATCCAGCCCCGCAGCGCTCTGTTTGCATCCGTGTACTACGCCATCGCCACCAACGGCGGCAGCCAAGCCATTCAAAAAGCCGCCCCCACCCGCGCCCAGGCCGACCGCATCCTGGACCAACGCCTGAACGCCAAATACACCGGCGACGCCAACGACCACCTCTACCAATGGGATTCCTCCCGCGACTACAACCCCGCCCCTGGCCTGGAGCGCATCCAAGCTGCTCTATTGGCGATTAACTCCGCCGACGATGAGCGCAACCCACCCGAGACCGGCACGCTGGAGCGCGAGATCAAACGCGTAAAGAACGGCCGCATTTATTTGATCCCGGGTGGCGAGCAGACGGCGGGGCATGGGACGACGGCGATGGCGAAGTTTTGGAAAGCGCAAGTGGCGGAGCTGCTGCAGAGTGCGCCTAGGTTGGGTAAGTAGGCGCACTCTCGTTCGTTTTGGCGCGCCTCCGCTTGCGCTGACCCATACACCCGTTCGGGCTGAGCCTGTCGAAGCCTGCATGTTGAACTGGCACGCGAACGGCCCGGCTTACGATGTCAAATATGCGCTAGCCGTTGAACCGTATCAGGGTACCTGGCTGCCAATTGAAGCAATCGGCGCGCTGCACCACTAGGCTGTGCGCGGCCTTGCTCCCAATTTTCTAGTGTGCGGCGCGACACGCCCATGGTTTTGGCAAACTCAGCTTGGCTCATGCCCGACTGCGCCCGTGCTGACATGAGTTCCCAATGCGCCCCCGTCAGCACCTCGTCTTTTTCAACCGTGCCGTCTGAGCGCTCAATACGCCTGCGCACTGACCCGTCTTTTTGCGTTTCAAAGACCGTGCGGCGCGCCCAGCGCCCTGCCTTCATTTCACGCACAGCAGCCAGCAGCTCAGCGCCGATGTCACGCGGAGGCATCTTTTTTAAAATAGTGGTTTCAGCTTTACGCACGGTCTAACTCCTCTTTCAAGGTTTTCAATACATGTCCGGGAATGCTGTCCCGCTCACTCTTCGGGTAAATGGTCAGCATCCAAATTTTGCCGTCCTGCGTCTTGAGGTAATAGCACACCCGAACCCCACCAGATTTACCAGTCCCCTGGCGCGCCCAGCGCAGCTTGCGCACACCGCCTGATCCGCGCACTATGTCGCCGGCTTCTGGCCGCTCACAAAGAAACGCCTGTAGCTCAGCATATTCATCATCGCCCAGTAAATCCGCCAAGTAGGCAGTAAAGATAGAGGACTCGATGAATTCAAAACGCATTAAATAATTATACGCTTTATGCGTATATGCAATCGACTCCACAATGCAAGCCCAATCTGCAATCAATGGCCGTCCCAGCTACCCCTACAGCCGCCGGCAGGCTGGCGCGCGAGATTAAACGCGTGAAGAATGGCCGCATTTATTTGATGCCTGGGTAGTGAGTAGACGAAGGGACAGCCTAAGTCAGCGAAGGTATTGGCATAGCTGTTGAAGGAGCGTTTCAATGAAAAAATCTAAACCCGTAGTTGACCCTGAGTTGGCCGAGTTTAAGGCGGCGTTGTTGCGCTCTATCGACCAAGTGCCGGCGCGCAACGGGCGCGTGACTAGCCCTGAGCAAATCATCGCCCTGGGCGGTCGCCCAGTGGGCACAGTCAAAGCCGCCCCGAAGGTAGCCACTACCATCCGGCTGTCTCCCGACGTATCAGCCGCCTTTCGCGCCACTGGCACTGGTTGGCAAACGCGTATTGATGCCGCATTGAAGGACTGGCTGCGCACGCATTCGCTAGTTTGAGGTGATGTGCGAATGCAATGCGTTATCGCTACTATAAATTCAGTAGGTGTTCCCGCGATATTTCATTGGCCTGCGACATGATTTGCATAGTAAAAATGGGGCTTGGCAGGCATTCAAGCAACTTTCTTTGGTGCATCCCCCGTTTTTTGAAGACTTGAAGCTGCCCAACACACAAATAGGGTCGATTTTCAGGTGTCTATTAGCCGGCGGCCCCAT
The DNA here is from genome assembly GCA_043772355.1 of Polaromonas sp. Classification (GTDB taxonomy): domain Bacteria; phylum Pseudomonadota; class Gammaproteobacteria; order Burkholderiales; family Burkholderiaceae_C; genus JAAFIP01. Next base: position 407 of record JAYVGI010000360.1, on the reverse strand, counting down.
AAAATATTGCGGGAGCAGCTGCGAAAGTGATAGCGATTGAATCGACTGTGCGCACCCCAAGCGCGCTGCTGCGGTGCACCGCCCTCGCCACCGGATAAGCGCCCCGGCCCGCAACTCCCGGTGTGCTGCATCACCACGGCACTATCGCATCGTTCTTTAGCTGCACTTAAGATTTGCACTTTACATCTTGCTTCTGGTGGTCAATACTGACCGCACTTTTGCTCAAGTGTTAGAGGGATTACTCACCAGTCAGAAATAAAGGCTACAAATATTGAACTATCTTGATGCCTCCAGAATCTATGAAGACTTGAAACAAGATGGCCGCCAACACGATCGCAAAACCCAAGAAGCTATCCGCATGATGGCGATGAAACGCATCCAGGAGGGTGAAGACGTAGCCACCGTCA
>JAYVGI010000359.1:0-3583 GCA_043772355.1 Polaromonas sp. | reverse complement strand
GGGCTTGGTCAGCCAAGGCGAGGAGGGCAACCTCAAGTCCATCACCATCTCCAACGGCATTTACCGAGAGGTGATTCCCCGCGAGCTGACCTATGCCGCCCAGGTCAGTTTTTCCAACTCGCAAAGCCACAACGCCCCCCAAGCCTGGTACCTGGATGACAACGGCACCCCTGAGAAAGCACTGAACCTGCCGCGCTTGCTAGCGGCCTTCCAGCAGTTCTACCGCGAACACTCCGAGCATTGGCTCTCGGGCATGCAGTACAAAGAGGCTGGCCCCCAGCTCCTGCTGCAAGCCTACCTGCAGCGCATCGTCAACGGCGGCGGGCGCATCGAGCGCGAGTACGGCCTGGGCCGCGGCCGCACCGACCTGTACGTCACCTGGCCGGCCTGCGCCGAGCCACGCCAGCGCGAGGTGATCGAGATCAAAGTCAAACGCGCCAAGGACAGCCTGGACAGCCTCATTGCGCAAGGCACCGAGCAAACGCTTGAGTACATGCAGCGCTGCAAGGCCACGCAGGCGCACCTGATGGTGTTTGATACCGATGCGGATAAAAGTTGGGATGAAAAAATATACCAACGGGTTGTGCCAGCTCCGCAAAACCAGACTCAAAGCCCGCCCATCAACCTTTGGGGTTGTTAGAGATTTTTAAGCCTGTCAAACACTGAGTCGGCATAGTGTTTTGCAATTTCCCTGCTGCAATGCGGGTCAATAAAACCGATTTCATCCTTGGACAGTCCATCTCTATGGCTCGCCCAAAGCTTGTGGCAAACTCCAGCCATGTTTGCCGCACTCAAATCCAGCTCTTGGGCCTACCCCGCATTGGAGGTCGTGCATATTCTGGGCATTGGCCTCTTGTTGGGCAACTTGCTGCTGCTGGAGCTGCGGGTGTTTGGCCACGGTGCCAGCCTGCCTGCCAAAGACCTGGCCCGGCTGGGTTTGTCGATTGTGGTGGTGGGCTTTTGCATGGCGGCGGCATCGGGTTTGCTCATGTTTGCAACCCAGGCAGCGGAACTTTTGACGAACCGTGCGTTCACACTCAAAATGCTGTTGTTGTGCGCCGCCGCCTGCAATGCCGCGTGGTTCCATGGGCGCGGCTCTATCGACAAGCTGGACGGCACAGCCAAGCTGCAAATGCTGGTGTCCAGCTTGCTGTGGGTAGCCGTGGTGACCTGTGGCCGCTGGATCGCCTACAAGTAGCCCAACGGCATGCAGCCCTATAGCCCAATAGCCCAATAGCCCAATAGCCCAATAGCCCACTAGCCCTGTAGCCCTGTAGCCCTGTAGTCCTGTAGTCCTGTAGTCCTGTAGTCCTGTAGTCCTGTAGCCCTGTAGCCCTGTAGTCCTGTAGCCCTGTAGTCCTGTAGTCCTGTAGTCCTGTAGCCCTGGGTGGCACAGGTTTTTGTCTAGCAACACTGCGCACACCACGCGTCAAGAGTTTCATTGTCAAAGGAGCATCGCCATGCAACGCAGACCCTTCCTCATCGCCAGCCTGTCCCTGCCCATAGCGGGTACTGCCCACGCCCACCACGGTTGGAGCAGCTTTGACCAGGACCGACCGATTTATCTGGAAGGCAAGGCCCGCAAAGTCACTTGGCAAAACCCGCATGCCGAACTGATGCTGGAGGTTGCCAGCGGCCTGAAAATCCCCGCCGACCTGGCCACCCGCACGCTCCCCGCGCAGGCCGCCCCGGTAGACGGCAAAGCCCTGCTGGCCAAAGCCGCGCTGCCCCAACGCACGGACAAAGTGTGGGAGATCGAGCTGGCCCCGCTGACCCGCATGCAAGCCTGGAGCGTGCCCGAGATCAAGCCCGGCATGGCGCTGGCGCTGCTGGGCTTTACCTTCAAGGACGAAAAAGGCGAAGCCATAGTGCGGGTGGAATACCTGTGGCTGGATGGCCGGACGTATGCGCTGCGCTCTGGCCCGGCTTGAGGTAAATCGCAGCTTGGTGAAAGTAAGGTTGGGTATGTCAATTTGACGTACAATTTAGTCAATTAGGAGCCATGAAATGCATGCCATCGCCCAGCCAGAATCTGCCCGCATTAACCTGCGCACCAGCCCCGAAGCCAAGGCGCTGATCGAGCGTGCGGCGGCCATCATGGGTTCTACCGTGTCGAGTTTTATGCTGCAAAACGCTTACGAGGCCGCCAGCCGTTTGGTCGCGCAACAAGAGACCATCACCTTGTCCAACCGAGACCGTGATTTGTTTCTAAAGGCTTTGGACAAACCATCCAAGCCCAACAAAGCTCTGATTGAACTGATGCGCAAGCGCGCATGAAGCTCGTCATTGCGGGTCTTGCGCGCGAGCATGACCGCCAGGACTTTGACTGTGGCGAGCCTGCGCTCAACACCTTTCTACAACGCTTTGCCCGTCAGCAGGCAGACAAAGACTTCAACCGCAGCTATGTGGCCGTAGCAGAGGGCGAGCTGCGTATTCGCGGTTACTACGCCATCAGCACTGCCTCCATAGATTTTCAACACTGGTCCCCCGCGCTTCGCCTGCCGCGCTATCCCGTGCCCGTGGTGCGCATCGGGCGCTTGGCGGTGGATGGTCGCGAGCAGGGCAACGGTGTAGGTGCCGCGCTGCTGCGACACGCCATGCAATTAGCAGCCCGCACGGCAGAGAAAATTGGCTTGTACGCTGTGGTGGTGGATGCCAAAAACGAAGCCGCCGTAGCGTTTTACGCCAGGTATGGATTCCAGCGCTTTGCAGACCAGGATTTGAGCTTGTTTTTGACGACGCAGCTCATACGCAGTGCCATAGCAGCGGCTGAGGCCACTATTCCATGAGCCTGGACTACACCACCCTGGACGCGCTGCGCCGCCAGCACCCGGCGTGGCGTTTGCTGGCGGCAGATTCGGCGGCGCTGGTGGCGAGTTTTTTGCACCAGGTGTTTATCGTGCCCAATGTGCGGGTGATGGCGCAGTCCAATTTGGCGGCGGCGCTGGAAGACACTTTGTTTGGCCTGCGCGAGCGCTTGGGAGCGCAGGCGTTCCCGAAGTCGGCCACGGAGTACCTGAACGACTGGGCGGCCAACGACAAGGGCTGGCTGCGCAAGTTTTACCCTGCGGGCTCGGATGAGCCGCATTTCGATTTAACCCCGGCTTGCGAGCGCGCGCTGGCCTGGCTGATGAGCTTGACGCAGCGCTCCTTTGTGGGCACCGAGTCGCGCTTGCTCACCTTGTTTGCCTTGCTCAAGCAAATGAGCGAGGGCACGCAGACCGATCCGCAAGCGCGCCTGGCCGATTTGCAGCGCCAGCGCGATGCGATCGATGCCGAGATGGCGCGCGTGCAAAGCGGCGACATGCCGCTGCTGGACGACACCGCCATCAAGGACCGGTTTCAACAGTTCACCAGCTTGGCGCGCGAGCTGTTGTCTGATTTTCGGGAAGTGGAGCACAACTTTCGTGGCCTGGACCGGCGGGTGCGCGAGCGCATTGCCTTGTGGGACGGCTCCAAGGGCGCTTTGCTGCAAGAGATCATGGGCGAGCGCGATGCGATTGGTGACTCGGACCAAGGTAAAAGCTTTCGTGCGTTCTGGGATTTTTTGATGTCGCAAGACCGGCAAGATGAACTCTCCCAT
>JAYVGI010000358.1:0-2758 GCA_043772355.1 Polaromonas sp. | reverse complement strand
GACGCAACAACGACCGTAATGATTTAGAAATGGAATAAGACGCAGCACCGCGCTGGCTCTATGGGCTCGGACGCAGCACCACGCCGGCCCGATCAGGGCGGCGGTGCACCTTCAGCGTAGCGGCATCCAGGAGGGGTGGCTGGCGGTTTGTGCGTCAACCCAGGTGCTCCTTGCGCTTGAACACGGGCACTATATATTCAATAGCTACAAGCCCTTTAATACTGCTGGCTAATGCGGGTTTTGAAGGGTCAAACAGGTGAAACCCATGGTTTTGGCACTCCCAGGGCCGAATTTTCAGCCGTTTTGCATAAAGTACACACCTTTTGCACACCCATTTTGTACGCACATTTCTATCCGCAATGCCCACCAGTGCCACTGGCAAGACCTGCCTTGGGGCGATAAGGGCGCGCTGATAGCCGCCCCACCATCAAGGGGATATTGGCTTTTTCTACCTCCCTTACCCGTATGCGCATCACAGTCCTCCCACAACAGCGGCCCGCGCGGCGGGGATATGCATGGCGGCTCAGCTGGCATCCCGATGTGATCGAGCATTTACCGGATATCGGTGCTGTGCGTGACGAAGGCGATGGCGCGCATCTGAGTACGGCAGATGCTCCGCCGAAGAGGCCTACGTGCGGGGCCCATGGCCATAGCACACGCTCGGCTGCGAAGTCGCAAGGTCTGCGCGCAAAGCTAAACTACCACCCCAGCCCCACATGCAGCGGCACATACACCGCCATGCCGCCCACTATGCAGCCCAGCGTGCTTCTGCGCCAGAAGAATACGGCAGCGCCCGCAGCTGCGCCGTACAGGCGTGCGTCTTTCAAGGTGCTGATCAGCATGCCCTGGGACATGACGATTTCGGGGATGATGACGGCGGCCAAGGCGGCGATGGGGGCGTACTGCAAGCCGCGCTCGGCCCAGTGGGGCAGCTTCCAGTCGCGCTGGGAGATGAAAAAGAACGAACGGGTGATGACCGTGACGCAGGCCAGGCCGGCGATGGTCAGCAGCGTCCAGACGTCGGTTTCGCCCGGGGTCATGCGCCGCTCCTGACGGGCTGCGCGGGGCGCAGTTTTTCTAGCGACAGACACACCACTACGGCCACGCTGATGGCCACCAGAATGTTGAGCTTGAGCGGCAGCGCATAGGCCGCTACTGCCGCCGCCCCCGCAATGGCGCACGACACCATGCCCAGGCGCGAGCTGGCCAAGGAGCAGACGATGCCCAGCAAGGCCAAAATGCCCGCAAAGCCCAAGCCCCATTGCGGGGCAATGGCGTTGGCCAGGGCGATGCCCACCAAGCTGGCACCTACCCAACTGCACCAGTTCACACAGCAGTTGCCCGCCAAATACGCATCCTGCGCGGCCAAAGCCCCCGCGCCGTTCACTGCGTGGTCTGCACGGCCCCCCGTGGGGGCGCTCGCTTGCTCGGGGCGGCCCGGCGCGCGCAAGGCCCCCACGCTTGTCACTGCGTGGTCTGCGCTGCCCCCCGTGGGGGGGCCCGCTTGCTTGGGGCGGCCCGGCGCGGCGCTGGTCGCTGGATCACCACGCCCGGCAGGATGTGGGAAGCGCTTGGTGAACATCACATAGCTCAAGTCCGCTGTGAAGTAACCGCTCATCAGCCTGCGCCACAGCGGCTGGTGCATGACATAGGGGCGCAGGTGGATGCTGAAGACGACGAAGCGCAGGTTGACGCAAAAGCCGGTGGCCAGCACCACCCACATGGGGGCACCGGCGATCATCAGCGGCATGGCGGCTAGCTGCGAGCTGCCCGCAAACACGAACAAAGCCATGCTGAGCGCCTCGACCAGGCTCAGGCCGGACTTCATCATGGCCACGCCGGTCATCAGGCCCCAGGCGGCGATGCCGGGTGCTATGGGCAGCATGTCGCGGGCGCCTTGGGCGAACTCGGGGTGCCGCCACAGAGATGTTGCGTGGGGTGTGGCCTGGGGTTTACTCAAAGCGCTGCCCCACCTGCAAGGCGAAACCGCGCAAAAACTCGGCGACCGGCAAGCGTTTGCCGCCTGCGCGCTGCAACTGGGTGAGAAGCAGCACGCCGCCCGCGCACTGAACCCCGATACCGCTGGAATTTATATATGAAATAGTGCCATAGCCAGCAATATTATTGCGGGAGCAGCTATCTATTTCAGAGCTATTGATTTTCACCGTCTCGCCCAGTATCTGCGCGGTGCAACCGGGGAAGGGGTCCAGCGCGCGCACTTTGCGCTCGATCTCAGCAGCGCTGCGGCTCCAGTCGATACGTGACTCGGCTTTGTCGATTTTGTGGGCGTAGGTGATGCCCAGCGCGGCGGCTTGGGCCGTGTCGATTGCACCACCACGGGTGTTGTCGTTCGCTTTAGGCTGCACGCGCGGCTGAGGGGTGGGCGTAAGGCCGCCACGCTCCAGCAGCTCCAGCGCCTGCACGATGCAGCGGCCACCCAGCGCAGCCAGTTTGTCGTGCAGGCTGCTGGTAGTGTCGTTGGCGGCGATGGGCAGTGGCTCTACCAGCAGCATGTCACCCGTGTCCAGGCCCGCGTCCATTTGCATGATGGTGATGCCAGTGTGTGGGTCGCCCGCCTCGATGGCGCGGTGGATGGGCGCTGCGCCGCGCCAGCGGGGGAGCAGGCTGGCGTGGATATTCAAACACCCCAAACGTAAGTTATGCACCCCCACGCTTGCCACTTCGTGTGCTGCGCTGCCCCCCGTGGGGGCGTTCGCGGCTAGGGGCGGCCCGTCGCCGCTCGTGCTATGCACCCCCA
>JAYVGI010000357.1:0-5182 GCA_043772355.1 Polaromonas sp. | reverse complement strand
ACGTGATGAGTTTCATGGAGAATGGAACTACAAATTGCTGCCAAGAAATTCGCACGTCTGCGCTTAATTGTTCAAGTTATTTTTTCTCAAATCCTAAGCTATATATTTAATAGCTAAATGTTGCAAAAAGTAAATCCGTAAGCGCTGCGCCCCGTGCTTGTTCCGCCTTCAAGGCAAGGGGTTTGCAAGTGGTTGTGAAAATTCATCAAGCTGGGATCGCGCAAATGCCCTAAAGTCCCTTATACCGTTTTTTAAAAAACCCGCCATGAACGCAGCCGTCAGCCCCCAAATTTTGCAAAGCACCGAGCGCTCCGAGCAAATTGCCCAGCTAGGACGCATTTTGCCCGCCCTGCAAGCCGCTCTACCCGCCCACGCCATCCTGTGGCACGGCGAGGACACCACGCCCTATGAGTGCGATGGTCTCACCGCCTACCGCCAGCGCCCGCTGTGCGTGGTGCTGCCCGAGACGACGCAGCAGGTGGCCGCCGTGCTTAAAGCCTGCCATGCGTTGGGTGTGCCGGTGGTGGCACGCGGCGCGGGCACGGGCCTCAGTGGCGGGGCCATGCCGCACCGCCTGGGCGTGACTTTGTCGCTGGCCAAGTTCAACAAAATTCTAAAGATCGACAAATTCAGCCGCACCGCCGTGGTGCAATGCGGCGTGCGGAATCTGGCCATCAGTGAGGCTGCTGCACCCCAAGGCCTGTACTACGCGCCTGACCCGAGCAGCCAAATTGCCTGCACCATCGGCGGCAACGTGGCCGAGAACTCGGGCGGCGTGCATTGCCTGAAATACGGCTTGACGTTGCACAACGTGCTCAAGGTCAAGGGCTTCACGATCGAGGGTGAAGAGGTAGAGTTTGGCGGCGACGCGCTGGACGCGCCAGGACTGGACTTGCTCAGCGTCATCATCGGCAGTGAGGGCATGCTGGCCGTCACCACCGAGGTGACGGTCAAGCTGGTGCCCAAGCCGATGCTGGCGCGCTGCATCATGGCCAGCTTTGACGACATCCGCAAGGCCGGTGACGCGGTGGCCGCTGTCATCGCCGCTGGCATTATCCCGGCCGGGCTGGAGATGATGGACAAGCCCATGACCGCAGCGGTAGAAGACTTTGTGCACGCGGGCTACGACCTGACGGCCGAGGCGATTTTGCTGTGCGAGAGCGACGGCACGCCCGAAGAAGTAGAAGAAGAAATTGGCCGCATGACGGCGGTGCTGCAGCGCTGCGGCGCGACCGCCATCACCGTGAGCAAAGACGAGGCCGAGCGCCTGCGCTTTTGGAGTGGCCGCAAAAACGCCTTCCCCGCCAGCGGCCGCATCAGCCCCGACTACATGTGCATGGACAGCACCATCCCGCGCAAACGCCTGGCCGACATTTTGCTGGCCATCCAGGAGATGGAGAAAAAGTACAACTTGAAATGCGCCAACGTGTTCCACGCGGGCGACGGTAATTTGCACCCGCTGATTTTGTTTGACGCGAATGATGCCGACCAGCTACACCGCTGCGAGCTGTTTGGCGCCGACATTTTGGAAACCAGCGTGGCCATGGGCGGTACCGTCACGGGTGAGCACGGCGTGGGCATCGAAAAGCTTAGCAGCATGTGCGTGCAGTTCTCTGCCAGTGAGAACGAGCAGATGTTTGGCGTGAAGCGCGCCTTTGACAGCCAAGGTTTGCTTAACCCCGGCAAGGTGATCCCCACGCTACAGCGCTGCGCCGAGTACGGCAAAGAGCTGGTGCGCGGTGGCCAGTCGCGTGCAGCTACCGCCTTCCCTGGTCTGCCCCGGTTTTAATCTTTGATTTACAGACCCGCATAGTGACCAACCCAGCGCCAGATCCGTCTGATCCGTCTGATCCGCCCGGCCCTCGTTCAAAGGCTGCGCGCCACTCGGCCACCGGTGTGGTGAGCACACCCACTAGCACGCTGGGCCTGCAAGGGCTGGCCTGGTTGCTGGCCGCGCAAGCGGCGGGAGAGCTGACGACCCGGGCAATGTCTCTGCCCTTGCCCGGCCCCGTACTGGGCATGGTGCTGTTGCTGGCGGCACTGCGCTGGCCCAGCGTACGCGCGAGTGTGGGGGTATGCGCCAATTTTTTATTGGCGCACTTGTCGCTGCTGTTCGTGCCTGTCGGCGTGGGCGTGATGACCCATTTAGGACTATTGAGCCAGTACGGCGGGCGTATGTTGGCCGTGTTGGTGCTGTCCACCGCTTTTGGCTTGGTGGTAACGGCATTAGCCTTGCATTGGATGCGGGACACAAACGACCATGGCTGATATGGTGCAGCTATGGGTCTACCTGTCGGCCTCGCCCCTGTTTGGCCTGACCGCCACCCTGGTGGTGTATGTCCTGGCCTACAGCCTCTACCAGCGCTTGCACCAAGCCCCGTGGGCCAACCCGGTGCTGTGGAGCGTGCTGGTGATTGCCAGTGGGCTGCTGGCCACGGGCGTGAGCTACCCGAGCTATTTTGCCGGCGCGCAGTTTATTCACTTTCTGCTCGGCCCCGCCGTGGTGGCGCTGGCCTGGCCGCTATGGCTGCGCCGCACGGAACTACAGCAGCGCTGGGGAAGGCTGCTTCTGGCAGCGCTGGCCGGTGGCGCGGCATCAGCCGGGTCGGCGCTGCTATTGGGCTGGGCCTGGGGCCTGCCGCCAGACGTGCTGCTGTCGCTGGTGCCCAAATCGGTCACCGCGCCGGTGGCCATGGGCATTGCCGACAAGATTGGCGGCATCGCTGCGCTGGCCGCTGTGTTTGCCGTGCTCACGGGTATCATCGGTGCGCTGCTGGGTAAATACCTGTTTGACGCGCTGCGTATTCCCACCGACGCAGCAGGCTGGGCGGCGCGCGGCTTTGCACTGGGCACCGTATCGCACGGCATTGGCGCGGCGCGGGCCATCGCAGTGAATGCCGATGCCGGGGCCTATGCGGGCCTGGCGCTGGCCCTGCAGGTGCTGCTGGCCTCGGTGCTGATCCCCCTGGCCATCAAGCTGCTGGCCCTCATGGGCTAGCATTTACCGGGCAACGCACCGGGCGCGGCGGGCAGATAGCGCACCCGGATTTACACCGGTTTTAAGGGGGTATTTAAAATTACTCAATCGGTTGAGTAAAATATCTCAATCCATTGAGTAATTTTATGAACCTTGAAATTCGCCGCCAGCAACTTGCACTTTTTATCCACCGCCTGTCCGAGCCGCGCCGCTTTATGCAGGTGGTGGCGGGCCCCAGGCAGGTGGGCAAAACCACCTTGGTGCGCCAAACTCTGGCCGCATTAGACCCACGCATCGCACGCCACAGCGTCAGCGCGGACAGCCCAGGGTTGGTAGGCTCCACCTGGCTGCACACCCAATGGGAAACCGCACGCGCCCTGGCGGCGCAAGCCGGGGCCTGTGTGCTGGTGCTGGACGAAGTGCAAAAGCTGCCCCACTGGACCGAAGAGATCAAGCGCCTGTGGGACGAAGACACCCGTGACGGGCGCGATGTGCGCACTGTCATACTCGGTTCGGCACCACTGTTAATCTCACGCGGCCTGACCGAAAGCATGGCGGGCCGCTTTGAAATGACCCGCCTGGGCCACTGGCATTTCAACGAAATGCGCGAAGCTTTTGGTTTTACGCTGGACCAGTTCATCTACTACGGCGGCTACCCCGGCGCGGCATCGCTCATTGGCGACGAGGCCCGCTGGGCCGCCTATGTGCGCGACGCGCTGATAGAAACCACCATCAGCAAAGACGTGCTGCTGCTCACCCCGGTACAAAAGCCCGCCTTGCTGCGCCGCGTGTTTGACCTGGCTTGCCGCTACAGCGGGCAAGAGCTGAGCTACCAAAAAATGATGGGGCAGCTAAGCGATGCAGGCAACACCACCACCCTGGCGCACTACCTGGAGCTGCTGGAGGGCGCGGGCATGGTCTGCGGGCTGCAAAAATACGCGGGCCAAGTGGTGCGCCAGCGGGCCTCCAGCCCCAAGCTACAGGTCTACAACACCGCACTGATGGGCGCTATTGCCGCCTGCGAAGGCTTTGGCTTTGAGCGGCTGCGCGCTACGCCCGTGCTGTGGGGCCGCATGGTGGAAAGCGCCGTGGGCGCACAGCTGCTGGCCCGCCACCTCACCCACAGCAGCAGCGCGCCCGTGGTGCAGTACTGGCGCAACGGACAAAGCGAAGTGGACTTTGTGCTGCGCGATAAATCCGAGTTGTTTGCACTGGAAGTGAAAAACGGCAGCAACCTGCGCGCCACCCCAGGGCTGGATGCCTTTTGCAGCCAGTTTGCAGGTGCGCGGCCCCAAGTAGTGGGCACGGGCGGCATTCCCCTGGGCACCTGGTTCACACAGAGGTAACGGCGCTTATTTGCCTTCAGCGCAGTCGAGCAAAATACGCAGTAAATCATCGGGCGCGCTGACCATCGGGTCGTGCCCAGCATCCATCACCACCACGCGGCCACCGCGCTGCCATGCGCCGCCCCAAAACTGCGGGTCGCGCACGCGCTGGCGAATGCTGTCGATGGTGGGCAAGGGTGGGTTCATGCAGTCGATGAAGGTGCGCGGCACACTGGCTACGCGCTGGGCATCAAAATCTAGCGCATGGGTGTAGGGCTCGGCCGGGTGCGGGGTTTGGCGGCGCTGCACCCAGGCGTGGTCTTCGCCACTCAGGCCAAAAATGGCCGGGTCGGGCGGCGGCAAGGTGTAATGTGTGGACGCCTCTGCAGCGCTGATGCGGCCATCGCGCGTGGCAGGGTTGTGGCGCGCGCTCCAGCTCTCGCCCGGCTCGGGGATGGCTGCGTCTAGATACGCCAAGTGCTTGAGGCGCTGGGGCATGCGGTCAGCCACCGCCGTGCCCAGCATGCCTGCGTAGCTGTGCACCACCAGCACCACGTCGTTCAGTTCTTCAGCTTCAATCAGCCCCACCACGTCGGCAATGTGCGTCTCCAGCGTGATGGCTTTGCTGAGCAGGTGCGCGCGCTCGCCCACGCCTGTGAGCGTGACGGCGTGCGCCACATGCCCCAAGCGCACCAGCGCGGGCTGCACCCGGCTCCAGCACCACGCGCCGTGCCAGGCACCGTGTACCAAGACAAAATTAGCCATTTTTCACCTCTTTTTGTGTAACTACTCAGGTCACCCCGCAAAGCAAGGCTGAATCGGCTGCCCCTGAAAGACGCTGACCAGGCAGGCATGCAGATTGGCCTTTTGCTTGTTCATC
>JAYVGI010000356.1:0-1767 GCA_043772355.1 Polaromonas sp. | reverse complement strand
CCCAGGGGGGTGGCTTGCTCGGCCACAAACTCTACGTCGGGCTGCGCGGCTTTGAGCAGGGATTTAAAACTGGCAGCAGCCGACTGGCCGTACTCGTAGTTGGGGTAGACAATGGCCCAGCGTTTTTTCTTCATCGCTGCTGCCTCGGGCACCAGCATGGCCACCTGCATGTAGGTGGAGGCGCGCAGGCGGAAGGTGTAGCGGTTACCGTTTTGCCAGACGATTTTGTCGGTCAAAGGCTCGGCCGCCAGAAAGAAAAACTTCTTCTGCTTGGCAAAATCGGTCAATGCCAAGCCGATGTTGGAGAGGAAGGAGCCTGTGAGCACGTCCACCTTTTCGCGCGAGATTAACTCTTCAGCAGCGCGCACGGCATCGCCCGGGTTGGCATTGTCGTCCCGCACAATGAGCTGGATTTTTTTACCGTTCACACCACCTGAGGCGTTGATCTCTTCTACCGCCAGCTCCATGCCTTTTTTGTAGGGCTCCAGAAAAGCGGGCTGGGCTTTGTAGCTGTTGACCTCGCCAATTTTGATGACATCTTGCGTCTGGGCACTGGCCGCTGGTGCCATGAGCCCCGCCAACGTCATGACGCTGAAAGTGAAACTCTTCAATAGTGCGTTTTGCAATTTCATAAAAAACTCCTGCTTACCGTGAATCAAACTCTATTGTGATGGAAAGAACTTCAGCGCAGTCCATCAAGCCCTTTTATTTCATGGGTTTGCAGCCCGCCGATGCGCGCCAGCGGCCTGCCGCTGTCGGTGACGACGACGGCCACTACGATTTCATTGGCGCGTGGTGCATCCGATACCCGCGCCTCCATGGCATCAAAGTGGCTGCGCACGAAGGCCGCGTCTTTGTGGCCCAGCGGCACATCAATCGCCGTGCCCAAGCCACCGCGCTTCTTGCTGGACGGCACCAAGGCCGCGCCGTTCTCCACTGCCACGCGCAGGGGCGCGCCCAGCTTGGGGTGCAATATGGCCGCCGCATGCTCCAGCTCGCCCGCCTCGCCCACGATGGCGGCTTTGCCGTAGCTGTGCGCCTGCCCGGGTGCAATGCCCAGTGCCTGCACGCATTTTTGCCCGAGCAGTGCGCCCAGCTCCTCGCCAATGGCGATCAGCTCGTCCAGGTTCTCGCTGTAGCTACCCGCATAGGGGTTGTTGATCACGGCCATGGCGAGGGCGCGGCGCGTGGGTGGGGCTATGGTTTTACCCATCTCTTGGTGGGTCTCGTCCACTTGCACGATGATTTTTCGGATATGGGCTGGCATGTTAGTTCCTTCAATAGTTTTGTTTTTGCGGAGGGATTAGCGCAGGCCATCCCATTGGCAGATGGCGCTGGCCGCCAGCCCGCCCACCCGGGCGTGCACCCGCGCGCCGGTGCTCATCACCAGGATGAACACGATTTCATCTGGCAGCGGCGCGCCCGGTACGCGCACCTCGATGGCATCAAAATGGCTGCGCACATAGCTGGCGTTGATATGCGTGAGCGGCACATCCAGCGTGGTGCCCGGCGCACCTACTTTTTTGGTCGAGGGCACAATGGCCAAGGCATTGCCGGTTTGCGCGGCTTTGTCCCCGCTTTGCCCTCTCACGTAGGCGTTGCGATCCCCCTTCCAGCCCAGCAGCTCGCGCATGGCGTAGCCGCCGGGCACGTGCCACAGCGCGCCGTGCTCCAGCTCGCCTGCTGCGCCGATGATCGCGCCCTTGCCGTAGCTCTCTATGCGCTCGGCTGGCACATCCATGGCTGCGCACAGGCGCTGGGCCATTT
>JAYVGI010000355.1:0-34959 GCA_043772355.1 Polaromonas sp. | reverse complement strand
GTGCTGAACGGCACCAAGATGTTCATCACCAACGGCGTGCATGCCAACCTGTATTTCATTGCCGCGCGCACGGGTACGGCGCGCCATGCGGTGTCGATTTTTATTGTGGAGAAAGGCACGCCCGGTTTTAGCGTGGGCCGGGCGCTCAAAAAGACCGGCTGGCTCAGCTCGGACACAGCCGAGCTGGTACTGGACAACCTGCGCATTCCCGCAGGCAATTTACTCGGCGAGGAGGGCAAGGGCTTCTACTCGATCGTGAACAACTTTCAGACCGAGCGCATCGCCTTGGCGGCCATGGCGGTTGGCCACTGCACTCAGGCCTTGCAGATAACGTTGGACTACGTGCGCCAGCGCCCCGCCTTTGGTGCCACCCTGTGGGACAAGCAAACCATCCGCCAACGTCTGGCCATGCTGGATGCCAAAACACGGGCAGCGCGCCAGTACATGTACCACTGCGCCTGGCTGGTCACGCAGGGCAAAGACGTGGTGCAAGATGTGTCTTTGCTCAAAGCGCTCACAGGCGAGCTGGCGGGCGAAGTGCTGCACACCTGCCAGCAGTTCCATGGCGGCATGGGCTATATGCGCGAGACCGCGATTGAGCGCCTGTGGCGCGATGCCCGCATACTGGCGATAGGTGGCGGCGCTACCGAAGTGATGCTGGACGAGGCGGCTAAACGCTATTGAATTCACTAAGAGCTATACGACATGACCTCAAGCCCAAATTTACCTACGCTGCGCATCCACGTGCAAGACCATATCGGGCGCATCACCCTCAACCGCCCCGATGTGCGCAACGCATTCAACGACAGCGTGATTGCTGAAGTAACCGCCGCCTTTGCCGAGCTGGGCCAGAGAGACGATGTGCGCTGCATCGTCCTGGCCGCCGAAGGTACGGCATTTTGCGCGGGCGCAGACCTGAACTGGATGCGCAAGATGGCCGACTACTCGCGCAGCGAAAACTTGGGCGACGCGGCCAAGCTGGCCGAGATGTTGCGCACGATCTACGAATGCCCCAAACCGACGGTGGCCCGCGTGCAGGGCGATACCTACGCGGGCGGTATGGGTCTGGTGGCCGCTTGCGATATCGCGGTGTCGGTCGATACGGCCAACTACTGCCTGAGTGAAGTCAAGCTGGGCTTGATCCCGGCTACTATCAGCCCCTATGTGATTCGCGCCATGGGCGCGCGCGCGGCGCACCGCTACTTTTTAACGGCCGAGCGGTTCGGCGCAGCAGAGGCGCTGCGCATAGGTTTTGTGCACGAACTGGTCAGCGCCGACCAGCTGGACTCCAGGGTAAACGAGCTCACCACCGCGCTGTGCAACGCCAGCCCGAATGCCGTGAAAGTGTGCAAAAAGTTGGTACAGGACGTGGCTGAGCGGGAGATCAGTCAACCGTTGGTCGAGGCCACCGTTGCAGGTATAGCCGATATCCGCTCTAGCCCTGAGGGCAAAGAAGGGGTATCGTCGTTCTTGCAAAAGCGCAAACCCAGCTGGCTGAACTAGTCGATGACGCTAGTGGATCAAGCTAGCCAGCGCAGCGCACCCTTACTCTCAGGAGCCCCTATGGACAGCATACTTCCCTACTTGCAGCAACTCATCTCCGGCCTGTTTGCCAGCGGTGGCGACGTGGCGGGCACGGCGGGAAAAGCCTTGGGCGGCATGGATATGGCCGGTTTGGCGGCCCTCGCGGCAGCGCTGGGCTGGGCCAGTGGCATCCGACTGTATTTGGTGGTGTTTATCACCGGCATCGCCGGCTATATGGGTTTTATCCCCTTACCCGCCGGGCTGCATGTGCTGCAGCACCCGGCCATGCTGGCCGGCAGCGGGGCCATGCTGTTCGTTGAGTTTTTTGCCGACAAAATTCCGGGCGTGGATTCGCTGTGGGACATGATTCACACCGTCATCCGCGTGCCAGCCGGTGCTGCGCTGGCCGCCGGTGTGTTCGGTGCCGACAGCGCCACCATGGGCATGGTGGCAGGCTTGCTGGGCGGTACGCTGGCAGCCACGGCGCACGCGACCAAGGCCACGACCCGCGCCGCCATCAACACCTCCCCCGAGCCGTTCAGCAATATCGGCATGAGCCTGGTGGAAGAAGGCAGTGTGATGGGCATGATGTGGCTGGCCACCAACCACCCCATCGCATTTGGCATCGTGCTGTGCATCGTGCTGGTGCTGTCGGTGGTGCTGATTGTCACGCTGCTGAAGTTTCTTAAAGTGATCGTACGCCGTGTGTCTGAATTTTTCTCTGGTACTCCAAGGACTGCTTGATGTTTAGCAAAATACTCATCGCCAATCGCGGCGAAATCGCTTGCCGCGTCGCCGCTACCTGCGCGCGCATGGCCATTCACACTGTGGCGGTGTACTCCACCGCAGATGCACATGCCAAGCATGTGTCCGCATGCGATGAAGCGGTCGCTATTGGCCTGGAGGGCAGCGACAGCGGTGGCAATGCGCCCAAAGACAGCTATCTGCGCTGGCCGGCCATCATCGCTGCCGCCAAGGCTACGGGCGCGCAAGCCATTCACCCGGGCTACGGATTTTTGAGCGAGAACGAAGAGTTTGCCCAAGCCTGTGCCGATGCGGGGTTGGTGTTTATCGGCCCACCGCCATCGGCTATCAAGGCCATGGGGCTCAAGGCCGAGTCCAAACGCTTGATGGCCTTGGCGGGCGTACCGCTGGTGCCTGGCTACCACGGTGCTAGCCAGGATGCGGCGCTGTTGAAGAAAGAAGCCGATGCTATCGGCTACCCGGTACTCATCAAAGCCAGCGCAGGTGGTGGCGGCAAGGGCATGCGGGCGGTGGATAAGGCGGATGACTTTGATACCGCGTTGCAAAGCTGCAAGCGCGAGGCGATTAACAGCTTTGGCGACGACGCTGTATTAATAGAGAAATATGTGCAGCGTCCACGCCATATTGAAATCCAGGTGTTTGGCGATGCGCATGGTAACTACGTCTACTTGTTTGAGCGCGATTGCAGCGTTCAGCGCCGCCACCAAAAAGTATTGGAAGAAGCGCCCGCACCGGGCATGACGCAGGCCCTGCGCGAGCAGATGGGCGCAGCAGCGGTGGCGGCGGCACGCGCGGTGAACTACCAAGGCGCTGGCACCGTGGAGTTCATTGTGGAGCAATTGGAGGGGCGAGCCGAAGCAGGGCCGCCCCAAGGCGGGTCAACCCCCATGGCGGGCAGCGCAGCACATTACGTTGCAAGCGTGGGGGCCCGTTTCTTCTTTATGGAGATGAACACTCGGCTGCAAGTGGAGCACCCGGTGACGGAAGCCATTACCGGGCTGGACTTGGTGGAATGGCAATTGCGCGTGGCCTCGGGTGAGACGCTGCCTTTAATGCAAGACCAGTTGCGTATCACTGGCCACGCCATCGAAGCACGCATTTGCGCGGAGAACCCAGACAACAACTTTTTGCCTGCAACGGGCCGCCTGCAGGTCTACGGCTTGCCCGATTGCACGCAGTTTGAGTGTGGCAGCGTGCGCGTGGACTCTGGCGTGCGCCAGGGGGATGGCATCTCGCCCTATTACGACTCGATGATCGCCAAGCTGATTGTGCACGGCGCTACGCGCGAAGAGGCGCTGGCCAAGCTGGACAAGGCGCTGGCGCAAACCCATATCGTCGGCCTGCATACCAATGTGCAGTTTCTGCGCCATGTGGTGCAAAGCGCGTCGTTTGCCAACGCAGATTTAGACACCGCATTGATTCCGCGCGAGGCCGCAGCCCTGTTTCATCAAGAGAATTTGGGCTTGGCCATGGCAGTTGCTGCGCAAACAGCTAGTACTTTGATAGCGGAGCGTGCGCAGCAAAGCGGCGATCCATTCAGCCGTCGCGACGGCTGGCGCGCCTACGGCGTGGCCACGCGCCGCATGGAGTTGGAGTTCCATGGCGAGGCCGTGGAGGCCGTGCTGACGTATTTGCACGATGGCGCCTTGCATTTGCAGGTGAACAAGGCAGCAGCAAAGCCGGATACCGGGTTGGGTTCCGGCGCTGGGCAAACCGCGTTGAGGGAGCAAGGCGTACTGAGTTTTGAGTCTGTACCAAATGGCATCGCCATCACCTTTGCAGGGCAACACTGCGTGGCTGTGTGCCATGCTACCAGGCATGCAAAAGGCATAGAAACCAGCATATTTACGGCGCAAGCAGCTACTAAAATAATAGCTGTTGACATCTTTGCCCACGCGGGCGAGGCGCATACCCAAAGCGGGCGACTGACTGCGCCCATGCCGGGCAAAGTGGTGTCGTTTGCCGTGAAGGTGGGCGACAAGGTGAAAAGCGGCCAGCTTCTCGCAGTGATGGATGCGATGAAGATGGAGCACGCCATTGCCGCGCCGAAAGACGGCACGGTGGCCGAGCTGCTGTACGCGCCGGGGGATCAGGTGGCTGAGGGAGCAGAGCTGCTTACTTTGGCGGCCTAGGCGGCGTTACTGGCATGCCCACTGCCACAGGCCCTCACCCCAGCCCTCTCCCGCGAGCGGGAGAGGGGGCAAGAGAGCCCAGCGCGAATAGGCAATAATTCCTGTTTCCTGTTTCCTCCTTCTCCTTCCTCCTTCCTCCTGAATCCCCATGCGCATTACCTTTTGCTGTGCTGACACCAAGCCTGAGCCGTGGCTGGACGGCCTGCGTGCGGCATTGCCCCACGCTGACGTATCGCTGTGGCAAAGCGGCGCGCCACAGGCTGACTACGCCGTGGTGTGGGCACCGCCCCAGCAGTTTTTTGACCAGCAGCCTGCACTCAAAGCCGCTTTCAATACCGGCGCGGGGGTCGATGCCCTGCTGAAGTTGCGCCTCGCCCCGCAGACGCAACTCGTGCGCCTGGACGACGCGGGTATGTCGGTGCAAATGGCCGAGTATGTATGCCACGCCGTCATTCGCCACTTCCGCGAGTTGGCCGGCTACGAGGCCGATACACTGGCGGAAAAATGGTCGTTTCGCAAACCACGCAGTCGCACTGACTTTCCCGTGGGTGTGCTGGGGCTGGGTGTGCTGGGTGAGCGGGTTGCCAAATCCTTGGCCCTGTTTGATTTCCCTGTGCAGGGCTGGAGCCAAAGCGCGAAACAGACCCATGGCGTTCGCTGCTGGCACGGGGCGGATCAGTTGGAGGATTTTTTGCGCCACAGCAAAGTACTGGTGTGTTTGCTGCCGCTTACCCCGCAGACAGAAAACATATTGAACCACCGCACTTTGAGCTTGCTGCACACTGGTGGCTACGTGATCAACGTGGCGCGAGGCGGGCACCTGGTGGACGCAGATTTGCTGGCCCTGCTGGACAGTGGCCACCTGGCCGGGGCCACACTGGATGTATTTCGCCAAGAGCCTTTGCCCGCCGAGCACGCTTTTTGGAAACATCCGAAAATCACCCTCACGCCCCACACCTCGGCGCGCACATTGCGGGACGAGAGCATTGCGCAAATAGCGCGCAAAATCATCGCCGTGCACAGCGGGCAAAGTGTCGCAGGCATCGTAGATATAAACAAAGGTTATTGACTATGGGATATCCCGCTAAAGTAAAACTCGTCGAGGTAGGCCCGCGCGACGGCCTGCAAAACGAAAAGCAACCCGTGCCTGCGCAAGTAAAGATTGAGCTGGTGCACAGGCTACAGGACGCAGGCTTGACGGAGATCGAAGTCACCAGCTTCGTCAGCCCCAAATGGGTGCCGCAAATGGCTGACAACGCCCAAGTGATGGCCGGCGTGCAGCGCAAAAATGGCGTGCGCTACAGCGTACTCACCCCGAACATGCAGGGTTTTGAGGCGGCGCTGAAAACCCAGCCCGACGAAATCGTCGTGTTTGCTGCCGCCAGCGAGGCCTTCAGCCAGCGCAATATCAACTGCTCCATAGAACAAAGCATTGAGCGTTTTGCACCCGTAGTGGCCGCCGCCCGCGCCGCAGGCGTGTATGTGCGCGGCGCGATGAGTTGCGCCGTAGGCTGCCCGTATGAAGGCGAGGTCGCGCCGCAGCAGGTGGGCTATCTTGCAGGTCTGATGCGAGGCATTGGCGTGCAGCACATTGGCGTGGCCGACACCATCGGCGTAGGCACCCCGCGCAAGGTGCAAGCCGCCATTGAAGCGACTTTAAAGCACTACGACATCAACGACATTTCGGGCCACTTTCACGACACCTACGGCCAGGCGCTGGCCAACACGCTCATCGCTCTGGAGATGGGCGTATGGCAATACGACGCGTCAGTAGCTGGCCTGGGCGGCTGCCCCTATGCCAAGGGTGCAACGGGCAATGTAGCCACCGAAGACGTGGTTTACATGCTGCATGGCATGGGTATCGAGACAGGTATTGATCTGGACAAATTGGTCGATGCAGGCAAATTTATCAGCGATCATTTAGAGCGTAAACCACAGTCACGCGCGGCGCTGGCGCTACTCAATAAACGTGTCGCCGCATAGCCTGTGCCCAACCAATGCCCTTCCCAGTGCCACCATTGCCACCATCGATACTATTAATATAATAGCTGCTCCCGCAATAATATAGATGGCTATCGCCCCAAAGTATTTAAAAATGACCTCTGTACCATCGCCTTGCATCTCCGTCTGCCAAATGGACCTCTCCAGGGGTCTGTGTACTGGCTGCTGGCGCACCATCGATGAAATTGTGGCGTGGGGTGTTATGGACGATGCAGGCAAGCAGCGTGTGTGGACTTTGATAGACCGGCGGCGGATGGACATTGTTTTTGACCCGGCGAGCAAACCACCATGAAGCACATTACTTTCTACCTGGACTTTATCTCGCCCTACGCTTACCTCGCCTTTGAGCGTTTGCCTGTCGCCCTGCAAGGCCTGAGCTACCAGGTGACGTACAAACCCGTGCTGTTCGCAGCGATGCTGAACCACTACGGCCAGCTGGGCCCAGCCGAGATTGCCCCCAAGCGCACCTGGACATACCGCCAAATGCTCTGGCTGGCGCGCGAGCATGGCGTGCCCATGCAGGCACCCGCCAGCCATCCGTTCAACCCCATCGGCCTGCTGCGCTTGGCACTGGCCTGCGGCGCAGAAGGCAACTGCAACCGCTACGTGGCCGAAACCATTTTTCGCCATGTGTGGACGACGGGGCATGAGGCTGGCGATACACAACGCTTGGGCCTGTTAAGCGAGCAACTCCAGCCAGCCAGGCTCGCCACGTGTGATGCCGTCAAAGCCGAACTTAAATCCAATACCGACGCAGCCATTGCCGCCGGTATCTTTGGCGTACCCAGTATGCAGGTCGATCAAGATCTGTTTTGGGGCTTGGATGCCCTGCCGATGTTGCGCCAACGCCTCATGGACGACCCATGGTTTGCCCAATCAGCTTGGTTGAATGCTTCGGGTTTACCCGTGGGTATTGCCCGCAAAACCACATAACGAAACTGCTGTTAAGGGTTGTTACCAATCTTGTAAGAACGTGAAAAGCTTCACGTCAGGGCGGGGTCAGTGCCTCCATTGATATTCGAGGCCTCACATTCCGTCGGAGTGTGATTTATTTAATGCAGGAGACTAATCGCATGGCAACAGCAGCAGCTAATTCATCGATGACCGCTACCGAGAAGAAGGTGATTTTTGCCTCTTCCCTGGGTACGGTTTTCGAGTGGTATGACTTTTATCTATACGGTTCATTGGCCGCAATTATCGCAAAGCAGTTTTTCTCGGGTCTGGACCCCTCTGCTGCTTACATTTTTGCTTTATTGGCATTTGCCGCAGGCTTTTTGGTGCGTCCTTTCGGCGCGCTGGTGTTTGGCCGCTTGGGCGACATGATCGGCCGTAAGTACACCTTCCTGATCACGATTGTGATCATGGGTGCGGCCACCTTTATCGTCGGTTTGCTGCCTAACTACGCCACTATCGGCGTTGCAGCTCCGGTTATTTTGGTTGCCTTGCGCATGCTGCAAGGCTTGGCGCTGGGCGGTGAATACGGCGGCGCGGCTACTTACGTGGCTGAGCACTCACCGAATGGCAAACGCGGCGCTTACACCTCGTGGATCCAAACCACCGCAACGCTGGGCTTGTTCCTGTCCTTGATGGTGATTCTGGGTGTGCGTACCGCTGTGGGCGAAGCAGCCTTTGCTGACTGGGGCTGGCGCGTGCCGTTCCTGGTGTCGATCTTCCTGTTGGCTATTTCCGTCTGGATCCGCTTGAGCATGAACGAGTCGCCCGCTTTCCAGAAAATGAAGGCTGAAGGCAAAACCTCCAAGGCTCCATTGTCCGAATCTTTCGGCGAGTGGAAAAACCTGAAAATCGTGATTATTGCGCTTCTGGGCTTGACCGCTGGTCAAGCTGTGGTGTGGTACACGGGCCAGTTCTACGCACTGTTCTTCTTGACGACGATTGCCAAAGTAGACGGCGTAACCGCCAACTTGCTGATCGCCGCTTCGCTGGTGATTGGTACCCCTTTCTTCATCGTGTTCGGCGCGCTGTCTGACAAAATCGGCCGCAAGCCGATCATCATGGCGGGTTGCTTGTTGGGTGCTTTGACCTACTTCACTGTTTTCCCGATGTTGATGGAATACTCCAACCCAGGCCTGAAGAAAGCGCAAACAACGTCTAACGTGACGGTGACTGCTGACCCAGCCACTTGCTCGTTCCAAGGCAGCCCGATTGCCCGTGAAATTGACTTTGTCAGCTCCTGCGATCAGGCCAAGCGTGTATTGGCGCAAAACTTCATTCCGTACAAGAATGTGGTTGCACCCGCCGGTACCGTTGCCAGCATCACCATTGGCACTGCCACCATTCCATCCATTAACGCTACGCTCAACGACAAGCGCAACGGCTTCTCGGCTGAAAGCGGCAAGGCCATTGGCGAGTTCAAGAAGGCGGTGCTCGACGCAGCTAAAGCCAGCGGCTTGACCGCCAAGGCCGACGACAAGGCCATGAACAAAGGTATGGTCCTGGCGATCCTGGTGTACCTGGTGATCTTGGTGACCATGGTCTACGGCCCGATCGCCGCCATGCTGGTCGAGATGTTCCCCACCCGCATTCGCTACACGTCCATGAGCTTGCCTTACCACATTGGTAACGGCTGGTTCGGCGGCTTGTTGCCTACCACGGCTTTCGCCATGGTGGCGGCTACCGGTGACATTTACTACGGCCTGTGGTACCCCGTCATTGTGGCCACTGGCACCTTCATCATCGGCATGATCTTTGTGAAAGAAACCAAAGACGTGGACATCTACGCTAAAGATTAATTGAGCGTCACCCACCGGGCTCCCGCTACACTAGCGGGAGCCTTTTTTTATGGGAGCGCGCAAATGTCATCCCGTCGATAGTTTGGGAGTACATTTGCCTGTTCCGTGCAGATTTTTAAGGATTGAGTTATGTGGAAAATATTTGTAGGTTTTGTATTGTTTGCTGGCCTGGGCTTGTTCATGATTTTCAAAGGCGGCGACAAAGTCGATATGAGTGGCGAGAAGCATGACACCGGCAGCCATACAGAAGCGCCAGCTGCTACACCAGCCGCCGCACCCGCGGCGGTAGCAGCATCCGCCGCAGCAGTAGCACCTGCCGCCGCAGCATCCGCTGCAGCACCCGCCAGTGCTGCCAAATAAGCAGCTCGCGGCGGTATGCTGCGCATTACTACGGAAAAAATGACACCCCAATGGAAGTCAACGCTTTGGCTCACAGCAGGTTTGCTCCTTCTGTGGGCTGTAGTCACGTTTGGCTTGCCATTTTTCGTCCCTGTTTTACGCTTTCAATGGATAGGCGGGCCGTTTAGTTTCTGGATGACAGCGCAGGGCTCTTTGCTGGTGTATTTGGGCATTGTGGCCATTTACGGATGGGCTATGAACCGATGGGATGCTGCTGCTGTGGCTGATGATCTTGCAGCGCATGACTAACTCCGCACACACTACTGCCACTGGCCAGCGAGAGTTCTCCGCGCAACTGCACAAAGCGTACGGCTGGTACACGCTAGGCGTATTGGCCTTTATTGCGCTGCTGGCGTGGCTGGAGCAACGTGGCCTTAAAAGGGAGTGGATTGGCGGCAGTTTTTTGATGGCCACGATTGCTGTTTACGCTGCCATCGGCGTGTTCTGCCGCACCGCCGATATGAACGAATACTATGTGGCTGGCAGGCGCATACCCGCCATGTACAACGGCATGGCGGCTGCGGCGGACTGGATGTCGGCGGCTTCCTTTGTAGGCTTGGTGGGCACCTTGTACCTCGGTGGCTATGGTGGCTTGGCATTTATTTTGGGCTGGACCGGCGGTTTTTGTTTGCTCGCCTTGCTGGTGGTGCCGTATTTGCGCAAGTTTGGCCAGTTCACGCTGGCTGATTTTTTTGCAGCACGCTATGGGGGCAAAGCCCCGCGCATGTTGGCTGCATTGGCTGCCATCATGTGTTCATTTGTCTATTTGGTAGCGCAAATTTACGCTGTGGGCTTGATCAGCTCGCGATTGACAGGCATTGCTTTTGAAATTGGTATTTTTATGGGTCTGGGTGGGGTGCTGATGTGCTCGTTTCTGGGCGGTATGCGTGCGGTCACCTGGACACAGGTAGCGCAGTACATTGTGATGATCATTGCATTTTTGGTGCCCGTCGTGTGGCTGTCCGTCAAGCAAACCGGTTCACCGTTGCCGCATTTTGTGTTCGGCGCGCAACTGGAAAAAGTCACCGAACGCGAAGCGCAGTTGCTCATGAATCCTGGTGAGCTGCAGGTGCAGGATATCTACCGCGCCAGAGTGGCCAACTTGGACGACAAACTGGCCCATCCAGCGCAAGCGCTGGCGCAAGACCGTGCATTTGCCGTCCGCAAGATAGCCGAACTGAAGGCCGCCAACATATCACCACGCGACATAGCCGTTGCCGAAAAAGCCCTGGCCGCCTTACCCCGGGATGAGAAAAAAGCCGTTAGCAGCTGGCAGCAAGCCCGGGCCGTGGCAGAGGCCAAAGCCAAGCCTTTGTCTGGCATGCCGCGCCATGCACAGGAGTTCAGCGGCGACCCAGAAGGTAGTGATGCTGACAAAGAAGCCCACGCCAATTCCCGCAATAATTTTCTGGCCTTGATTTTTTGTCTGATGGTGGGTACCGCATCTTTGCCGCATGTGCTGACACGCTACTACACCACCGCCAGCGTGCGCGAGGCACGCAGCGCAGCCACGTGGTCCTTGTTTTTTATTTTGATCCTGTACCTCACCATACCTGCGCTGGCGGTGCTGGTGAAGTATGAAGTTTTTCAAAACCTGGTGGGTACACCTTTCAATAAATTGCCTGCCTGGATCACCCAATGGAGCAAGGTCGATCCCAGCTTGATCTCCGTCACAGATATCAATCTGGACGGTATTTTGCAACTGGGCGAGCTCTCGCTCAGCAGTGACATCATCATGCTCGCGATGCCCGAACTGGCCGGCCTGCCCTATGTGATTGCAGGTCTGGTGGCGGCGGGCGGCTTGGCTGCGGCGTTGTCTACCGCTGATGGGCTGCTGCTGACCATCGCCAGCGCGCTATCGCATGACCTGTACCACAAGATAGTGGCCCCCGATGCCCGGCCCATACGTCGGGTGACGCTGTCCAAGGTGCTGCTGTTGATTGTGGCCTTGATGGCGGCTTACGCCGCAGCGCAAAAACCTGGCGATATTGTATTTATGGTCACTGCGGCTTTTTCGCTGGCTGCGTCGGTCTTTTTCCCGGCTTTGGTGCTGGGTATTTTTTGGCGCGGTGCAAGCGGCTGGGGGGCTATCGCCGGCATGTGTGCAGGTTTTGCCGTGACCCTGTATTACATGATCGCCAACCAGCCTTGGCTGCGTGCGGTGTTTGGGGTGGAGGAGCCGATTAGCTTGTGGTGGGGCATACAGCCGCTTGCGGCAGGTGTATTTGGCGTGCCCTTAGGCGCAGTGGTGCTGGTGCTGGTCAGTTTTTTGGGTAAAAAGCCCAGTATGGCCGAGTTGGCATTAATCGACGATTTGCGCTCAGGCTAAACCCTCGGCTGTACTTTTGCGTGGAAAATTAGGGCTTGAACCTATAGCGGTGAAGCCACAGCATGTGCAAAATCGGTGGTTAATCCCGTTTTTTGTAATTTTCAAGTAAATACAGCCCATCCCATGAAGCATAAAAAAACTGAGTTAGGTAAACAAACCTTCAAAGACCATAACAACGCGCTAAGCATGCGCCAGCGTACCGCTTTGATCATGTTTGATGGTGAGAAAGATGACAGCGTCATTTTGGGCGCTTTGGCAGTGACGGGTTTTAACGTTGAAGATATCAATCAGCTGATTGAGGCTGGCTTGCTTGAACCCGTAGATTCCGTCAAGCCGCCCCTGGCCAAGGCCAGCGCACCTAGCGCTACCGCTGCACCAGATGGGGCAGCAGATGAAAGCGCTACCCCCGTGCTGTCAGAGCAGGAGCGCTACCAGAATGCCTACCCTATCGCTACCAAACTGACATCGGGCTTGGGCCTGCGCGGCTTTCGCCTGAATATGGCGGTAGAGTCTGCCTCCGGCTACAAGGAGTTATTGGCCGTGGCACCTAAAATTCGCGAAGCGGTCGGGGATGAAAAGTTTGCCGAGCTGGCGCGCGCCCTCAAAGGGCGCTAAGTCTTTTTTGTCCTGAAGCGAGCAGACAAGCCCCCACAGGTCTCCGCCTGGTACTGTTATCACTAGAATCTTTGGGTCTACCACCCCAAAGAGCCACTATATGACGCAGGGAACCATCCGCATTCGCGGAGCACGCCAACACAATCTTAAAAACCTCGATCTGGACATCCGCACGGGGGAACTCACGGTAGTCACCGGCCCCAGCGGCTCGGGCAAGTCCAGCTTGGTGTTTGACACCCTGTTTGCCGAAGGCCAGCGCCGGTATGTAGAGACCTTCTCGGCCTATGCGCGCCAGTTTATGGACCGCATGGACAAGCCTGCGGTGGACCGCGTGGACGGTGTGCCACCAGCGATTGCCATTGACCAAACCAACCCGGTGCGCTCCTCCCGCTCCACGGTAGGCACGATGACCGAGATCAATGACCACCTGAAGCTTTTGTTTGCACGCTTGGCTGATTTGTATGACTCGCAGACCGCGCTGCCGGTGCGGCACGATACGGCTGAGACGATTTATGCGCAGATGCTGGCGCGCTGCCCATCCGCCGATACCCGCGTGGTGCTGACCTTCCCAGTCGAGCTGCCAGCCGGTACCAGCGCCGATGAAGTGGCGCAGTGGTTATCTGCCAGCGGCTTTACCCGCGTGCAGGCAGAGCGCGAGATCGCCACACCCGCCGGGCCGCGCAAAGTGCTGGACGTGGTGGCGGATCGGTTCAAGCTACTTGGCGCGGAGAAGGTGCGGGTGATGGAGGCGATTGAGTTGGCGCTCAAACGCGGCAGTGGGCGCTTGATGGTGTATTTAATGGGGTCAGACTCCAATTCAGGAAACGTCTCCTGCGGCACGGATGAAATGGGGTCAGAGCCCAATTTCGTAAATGTGTTAGCTGCGCCGGAAAGACCGCGTCCTGAATTGGGATCTGACCCCATTTCATCCTCAGACCTCGCTACGCTGGTGAAAGACAAGCACCCCGCCGCCGGGTCGCCCCAAGGCGGGGAAGCCCCCATGGGGGGCAGCGCAGCACACGCAGTGGCAAGCGTGGGGGCAGCTAGCATTTGGAAATTCTCCACCGGCCTGCACTGCCCGGAGAGTGATATCCGCTACACGCAGCCCACGCCCAGCCTGTTCTCGTTCAACTCTGCCAACGGCGCATGCGCCAAATGCAAAGGCTTTGGTCGCGTGATTGGGGTCGACTACGGCCTGGTGATTCCCAATGAAAAACTCACCTTGCGCGCAGGGGCCATCAAGGTCATGCAAACCCCCGCCTGGCAAGAATGCCAAGACGATTTGATGCGCCACGCCGAGCTGGCAGGCATCCCGCGCGACACAGCGTGGAACAAGCTCACAGCCGAGCAAAAGCACTGGGTGATCGATGGCAACCCCAGCTACAAAGAGGGCCAGTGGGGCAAGATGTGGTACGGCGTAAAACGCTTTTTTGCCTACCTGGAGACCAAGTCGTACAAGATGCATATCCGCGTGCTGCTGTCCAAGTACCGCAGCTACACCACCTGCCCGGTGTGCAACGGCGCGCGGCTCACAACCACGGCCTTGATCTGGCGCGTCGGCACCAAAGTGCAAGCCGACAGCGTGATGCCGCCTGCCAAGCGCCTGATGCCTATGGGCGTGCAGTGGACCCGCGAACAGCTCGAAGCATTGCCAGGCTTGTGCTTGTTTGACTTGATGCAACTGTCCATCAACAAGCTGCGCGCATTTTTCGACACACTGCAAGCAGAAACCAAACTAGACCGCGCCAGTGGAGACGCCCAGGCGCTCAAACTATTGCTGGACGAGATTTGCACCCGTCTGAAATACCTGTGCGATGTAGGCATTGGCTACCTCACGCTAGACCGCCAAAGCCGCACGCTCAGCGGCGGCGAGGTGCAACGCATTAACCTCACCACGGCCTTGGGCACCTCGCTGGTCAACACCTTGTTTGTATTGGACGAACCCAGCATCGGCCTGCACCCGCGCGATATGGACCGCATCACCCAGGCCATGCTGCGCCTGCGCGATGCAGGCAATACCCTGGTGGTGGTGGAGCACGACCCTGCGGTGATGCTGGCAGCCGACCGCGTGATCGACATGGGCCCTGGCCCGGGCGAGCGCGGCGGCGACATGGTGTTTGATGGCACGCCTGATCAGTTGCGTGATGCCCCCACCCTCACGGGAGACTACCTTGGCGGGCGCAAGCAAATAGGCATGGGCTTTAAACGCTTGGTCAGTGACAACACGCCCCGCTTGATCCTGGAAGGCGCGAGCGAGCACAACCTGAAAAACGTGTCCATTGAAATCCCCTTGCAGCGCCTGGTGTGCGTGACGGGTGTCAGCGGTTCGGGCAAGTCGTCTTTGATTCAAGACGTGTTGGCTCCGGCCTTGATGCGCCATTTTGGCAAGGCCACAGAGTCACCGGGTGCGTTTGACCGTTTGATGGGCGCTGAGCAGTTGAGCGATGTGGTGTTTGTAGACCAGTCCCCCATCGGTAAAACCGCGCGGTCTAATCCGGCCAGCTACGTAGGCGCATGGGATGCCGTGCGCGAGATTTTTGCCAATGCGCCATTGAGTAAGCAGCGCAGCTACACCGCCAGCAAGTTCAGCTTTAACAGCGGCGATGGCCGCTGCCCCACCTGCGGTGGCTCGGGCTTTGAGCATGTGGAGATGCAATTTTTGAGCGACGTGTACCTGCGCTGCCAAGACTGCGACGGCAAACGCTACCGGCCTGAGATTTTGGAAATCAAAGTCGAGCGGCGCGGCCAGCATGTGAACGTGGCCGATGTGCTGAACCTCACCGTCAGCGAGGCAGCTGCTTTGTTTGCGACCGACCGTGATGTGATCCGCGCACTGCAACCCATCGTGGACGTGGGCCTGGAATACGTAAAGCTGGGCCAACCCGTGCCCACCCTCTCGGGCGGTGAGGCGCAGCGCCTCAAGCTGGCGGGCTTTTTAGCCGACGCCGCGAAGAGCGCTAGCTCTAGCCGCCAAGCTTTAGCTACCAAAGGCACGCTGTTCTTATTTGACGAGCCCACCACAGGCCTGCATTTTGAAGACATCAGCAAGCTCATGCGTGCGCTGCGCAAGCTGATGGACGTGGGGCATTCGCTGCTCATCATTGAGCACAACCTGGACGTGATCCGCGCCAGCGATTGGCTGATTGACCTGGGCCCCGAGGGTGGCGATGCTGGGGGCGAGGTATGCGCCATAGGTACACCTGAAGATGTGAAGCAGCACCCCAGCTCGCACACCGGGCGCGCTCTGCGCGAATACGATGCCGCGATGGGGCTGGGCGCGAACGAAGTGCGCGAAAAAGGCAAACTGCTGTGGAAAACTGCCCAGCATGCCCAAGCACCGCGCCGCATCGGTGCCGACAACGCGATTGAAATCGTCAACGCCAAAGAACACAACCTCAAGTCTCTGAGCGTCAACATTCCGCGCGGCAAATTCAGCGTGGTCACGGGCGTGTCGGGTTCGGGTAAATCCACCTTGGCATTCGACATTTTGTTCAACGAAGGCCAGCGCCGCTACCTTGAGAGCTTGAATGCCTACGCCCGCAGCATCGTGCAACCCGCAGGTCGCCCAGAGGTGGATGCTGTGTACGGCATACCGCCCACGGTGGCGATTGAGCAGCGCTTAAGTCGCGGTGGCCGTAAATCAACGGTGGGCACTACCACCGAGGTCTGGCATTTTTTGCGCCTGCTCTACGTCAAGCTGGGCACCCAGCACTGCGTGAACGACAATGCTGCCGTGCAGCCCCAAACGCCCGAGAGTATTGCCGCGCAGATTTTGAAAACCTATCGCGGCCAACACATAGGCTTGATCGCGCCCTTGGTGATCAACCGCAAAGGCGTGTACACCGAGCTGGCCGACTGGGCACGCCCGCGTGGCTACACGCACTTGCGGGTGGATGGTAACTTTCTGCCCACCACCAATTTCCCGCGCATTGACCGCTTCAAAGAGCACACCATTGAGTTGCCGATTGCCGACCTGCTGGTGCTCCCAGAGCACGAGGCATTGCTGCGCAGCCACCTGGCCCGCGCGCTGGAGCACGGCAAAGGCGTGGTGCATATCCTGGGCCCACTGGACGGCCTGCGCACGGCGATGGAGCTGCACGGCACTACCGCGCACATTGGCAAGCTGCAAGTGTTCTCCACCAAACGCGCCTGCCCCGTGTGCAGCACCTCGTACACCGAGCTAGACCCTCGCCTGTTCAGCTACAACAGCAAACACGGCTGGTGCAAAGACTGCGTAGGCACAGGTGTCAGGCTGACCAAAGAACAGCGCAAAGCCTTTGACGACAGCGTGCAAGACGACGACAACAAAGGCCGCGAGCAAAGCTTTGCCGAGCCTGAAGTAGACGACGTGACGGATACCACCTGCGCTACCTGCAGCGGTACCCGGCTGAACGCGATAGCGCGCGCGGTGAAGTTCCACGGCGTCGGTATCACCGACATCGCCCAACTGTCGGTGCGCGATGTGCGCGAATGGGTGCAGGGCCTCAAGCTCACGGGCCGTGATGCCGACATTGCCCGCGACCTGGTGCCTGAGATTCAAAGCCGCCTGGAGTTTTTGGAAGAAGTGGGCTTGAACTACCTCACCTTGGACCGTGGCGCGCCCACCTTGAGTGGCGGTGAGGCGCAGCGCATTCGCCTGGCCGCGCAACTGGGCAGCAACCTGCAAGGCGTGTGCTACGTGCTGGACGAGCCCACCATTGGCCTGCATCCGCGTGACAACCAAGTTTTGCTTAAAGCGCTGAAATCTTTAAGCGACAAAGGCAATACGCTGGTGGTGGTAGAGCACGACGAAGACACCATCCGCCGCGCCGACCACATCATCGACATTGGCCCCGGCGCAGGCAAACGCGGTGGCAATTTGGTCGCCCAAGGCAGCGTGGCGCAAATTTCCGCAGTGGCAGAGTCCGCGACAGGCCGCTATCTAATGCACGCCATCAAACACCCACTCAGCCTGCGCAGAGACGTGAACAGCGCAGTGTCAACATTGCCCGAGTACAAATCCAGCTTCGTACCGAAACCCGAAAAGGTAAAGAAGCCTAAGCCGAAATTGGGGTCAGATCCCAATTCAGGACACAGTCTCTCCGGAGATCAAGATGCAATTACGAAATTGGGCTCTGACCCCAATTCAGGACAACAACACTTGCGCGTCACCAACGCCCTACTACACAACCTGCAAAACGTGAGCGTAGATGTCCCTTTACACAGATTAGTAGCCATCACAGGAGTCAGCGGCTCCGGCAAATCCACCTTAGCCAGAGACGTCCTCCTTAGCAACGTCTACGCCGCAGTCACCGCCAAAGGCATAGGCAAGGAAGCAGGCAACCGCGCAGCCGCATTCACCACTTGGACCGGCTGCGAAAACATACAAGGCTGGCAACAGATCGACCGCGTGCTGGAAGTGGATCAAACCCCGATTGGCAAAACCCC
The DNA here is from genome assembly GCA_043772355.1 of Polaromonas sp. Taxonomy (GTDB): domain Bacteria; phylum Pseudomonadota; class Gammaproteobacteria; order Burkholderiales; family Burkholderiaceae_C; genus JAAFIP01. The sequence continues at coordinate 17,017 of JAYVGI010000355.1, read as the reverse complement.
GCGCAGTTGCCCCGCCACCTACATCGGCTTTTGGGACGTGATCCGCAAACTCTTTACTGAAACGTTAGAGGCCAAAGCCAGAGGCTACCAGCCCGCCCGCTTTAGCTTTAACACCGGCGAAGGCCGCTGCCCCGGGTGCGAAGGCCAAGGCATGCGCACGATAGAGATGAGCTTCTTGCCCGACGTGAAGGTGCCCTGCGAGGTCTGCCACGGCGCGCGCTTTAACCCCGAGACACTGGCAGTCAGCTGGCGCGGCAAAAGCATCGGCGACGTGCTGCAAATGGAGGTAGACGAGGCGGTAGACTTCTTTGCCAGCATGCCCCACATCAGCCACCCGTTGCAACTGCTCAAAGACGTAGGCTTGGGTTACCTCACCCTCGGTCAGCCGTCCCCTACGCTCAGCGGTGGCGAGGCGCAGCGCATCAAACTCGTCACCGAACTCAGTAAAGTGCGCGACGACATCACCCGGCGCGGCCAAAAAGCCCCGCACACCTTGTACGTGCTGGACGAGCCCACCGTAGGCCTGCACATGGCCGATGTAGAAAAGCTCATCCACGTACTGCACCGATTGGTGAACGGCGGCCACAGCGTAGTGGTCATCGAGCACGATCTGGACGTGATTGCTGAAGCAGATTGGGTGATTGACCTGGGCCCCGAAGGCGGCAAAGAAGGCGGCACGGTGGTGGCGCAGTGCACGCCCGAGCAACTGGTAAAGCTCAAAACCCATACAGGCAACGCGCTGAAACCTGTATTGGCACGCAGTTGACGGTTTTCAGAATGTAGTTGGCCTGTAGCCCACTGAAATATTGCGGGAGCAGCTATTGAATGTGTAGTACCTAAAGATGCCATGCATACCTTGGTCACGTTGCGGCGATGGAGGAAGTCGCGCTGTCAAAAACTTACGAAAACACGCGCGGGTATCGTTCGTAGCGGGACTGCGTTTTGTACCGCGCGCCTTTCTCCAGTTTTTGCATCACGACCACACTCCATCACCGCGTGTTGGCGGCATGTCGCTCAGTTTCATGCGGGCGGGGTCACTACAAAAAAAGTAGCTGCTCCCGCAATATTTCAAAGAGCTAGAGCGCTAAACTGCTAAAGGAATTGACGTCTATGCACCCAAGCGAGCACCACAACGCCAGTTCGGCGTGGTTGTGATGCAAAAACTGGAGAGAGGCGCGGTGACTACCTGTCGATTGCTACCTACCCAGTCGCGTGTTCTCGGAGGTTTTTGACAGCACACAACTTCCCGAGCTGATGCCAGCCAACCACGTTCGAGCAGCATCTTCAACCCAAGCCGACACAGCAGCCCATCCCAGTGTAAGCATTTACCCACCGCGCATCACACAACTTCATCAACGCTGCGCAGCCAGAATTCGCATATCGGCCTCATAGCTTTTCAGCGTAATCACGGCGTTGGCACGTTGCTCTGCGCTGGTGGTGGCATGTATGGCGGCAAACGAGTCGCAACTTTCTTTCACCATTTTCTCGCTGTAGGCGCGGTACACCAGATCGGGCGACTTGGTGCTGCGTTCCAAGTAGGCACGCAGGGCCGTTTGCACTTGCTGGGGACCAGGTTTCTCGCTCGACAGTTTCGCCAGTACATCGATGGCGTCTTTTTGCCTGCGCTGGCGCTCTTTCAAACCCAGCACGGCATTGAAACTTGATTTTAGAATCGCGCGCTGGATGGCGGCTATTTGCGCATCGTCCAGCTTGCCGTAGATCATCTCGCTGCGCTGCACGGCTTGCTTGAGGCGCTTGGCATCGCGCTCATCGGGTTTGCTGGTGATGTAGTTGCGCACGTACTCGTCGTTGTTTTTCTGGTATTTTCGTTGTAGGTGCTGGAGCTGCTCGGGGGCCACGCTGGTCGCCAACTCGCTGACGGCGGGCAGGCCTTTGTCTACGATGGCCTCGTACAGGCCGCGCACTTCGTCAAACACGGCGCAGGTTTGCTCGGGGCTGACGCCACCGGGCAACTGGGTTTGGGTTTTTTGCAGCAATGCGACCACTTTGGGCAACTGGTTGGCCCGGTGCCAGGCAAACAGCTTGTTGATCTCATCGCGCAGCTTGGGGGTTTGCTGGCCGTTAAAGTCAAAGTAGCTGTCCAACCACCAATAGGTCAGGTCGGGCGCTTGGTTGTAGGCTATTTTTATGGCGCTGCAGGCTGGTAAGAGCGCAACCACAAGCATAATTAGCAACCAACGGCGGAATTGAATTATGAACATTGACATTGTCATCATGGCGGCGGGTAAAGGTACCCGCATGAAAAGTAAACACCCTAAAGTGTTACACAAGCTGGCCGGGCGCGCTTTGCTTGCCCATGTAGTTGACACGGCTGCCACGCTCAAGCCGCGCAGCATCATCACCATTACCGGCCATGGCGCTACACAAGTTATAGCTGCTTGCACAATGTTCCAGAAGGCTACCCCCGATTTATCCTTTAAATTTGTGACCCAAGAGCCGCAACTGGGAACCGGCCACGCCGTGCAACAAGCGGTGCCGGCGCTGGGCACTGACGGCATCACACTGGTGCTCAACGGCGATGTGCCTTTGATTGAAGCGGCCAGCTTGCAGGCCCTGGTCAATGCCTGCGCTGGCCAGCGCCTGGCCTTGCTCACGGTGGAGTGCGGCGACCCCGCAGGCTATGGCCGCATCGTGCGCGCAGGTGCGGCGGTGCAGGCCATAGTGGAGCACAAAGATGCCACGCCCGAGCAGCGCCTGCTCACCGAGTGGTACAGCGGCGTGCTGGCCGCCCCCACCGCCCAGCTCAAACTCTGGCTGGGCCAGTTGCAAAACAACAACTCGCAAAAAGAGTATTACCTGACCGATATTGTCAACATGGCGGTGCAGAACGGCACCGGCTGCGTGGCGGTCAAAACCACCGATGGCGTGCAAGTAGCGGGCGTGAACAGTCCCGTACAGCTACAGGAGCTTGAGCGCCAGTACCAAAAACGCCAAGCTTATGCCTTCATGGAACAAGGCGTGCGCCTGATGGATGCCGCCCGCTTTGACCTGCGCGGCAGCTTGCAATGCGGCCAAGACGTGAGCATCGATGTGGGCTGCGTGTTTGAAGGCCGCGTAGTGCTGGGCGACGATGTGCAGATTGGTGCCCATTGCCATATTGCCAACGCCAGCATTGCCCAAGGCGCGGTGATTCACCCCTATACCCACATCGATGGCGAAAAACTGGGCGTTTCCGTGGGCGCTGGCGCTTTGATTGGCCCGTTTGCGCGCCTGCGCCCGGGCGCGCAGCTGGGCGATGAGGTCCACATTGGCAATTTTGTCGAGGTCAAAAACTCCACCCTGGCCAAAGGCGCCAAGGCCAACCACCTGGCTTATCTGGGAGATGCCACGGTGGGCGAGCGCGTCAACTACGGCGCAGGCAGTATCACGGCCAACTATGACGGTGCCAACAAGCACCGCACGGTGATCGAGGCGGATGTGCACATAGGCAGCAACTGTGTGCTGGTGGCACCGGTCACGATAGGCCAGGGCGGCACCGTCGGTGGCGGCTCGACCATCACCAAAAACACGGCCCCCGGCACTTTAAGCGTCGCGCGTGGCAAACAAGTAAGCATAGAGGGCTGGACAAGGCCCGTAAAAAAGCCATAATACAGAACTGGTAGCCTATTTACATTAGACCGTTGTTTGTCAAATAGACCACCATTTCTTTTGGGTTTTTACGACATAAGTTGACCAAAAGTCGCTTAGCGCTCAGAATTTGTGTATGGGAATTTAACGTCCAACAGGCTTTGCCCGTTACTATGGGAAATCTTTACATAGCAAAACACCCATTGTCAGCAGCAATGGGTGCAACATGCTGTGTTGTATTCGGTAAGGAAATTTGACATATGCTTACATCACCACCGCCCCTGATCAATGCTTTGCCCAAGTCGGTTACCAACAACCGTTGGTTCGCCAGCCTGAGCGCGTCGCAACAATCCACATTGATCCGCTCATCGCGCAGCATGGTGCTAAGCGATGGCCAACTGGCCATGACGCAAGGCCAGTCGGTGCGCAAACGCCGCGATGGTTTGATCTTGCTCATAGACGGCTCGCTTAAAATGTCCTCTACCAGCGCGGCTGGGCGTGAGGCCATCCTCAGCTACATCCACCCGGGCCAATGGTTTGGCGAGCTGGCTTTGCTGGACGGCTTGTCCCGCGCACGCGATGTACGCAGCGTGGGCGCCTCTGAGATCCTGATTGTCGAGCCCGAGGCTTTCAACGAGATGATGAAAGATGCCAGCTTTGCCCGCCACGTGACTGAGCTGCTGGCTGCGCGCACCCGCATGCTGCTCAGCTTGGTGGAAGACTTTGCCATGCGCTCTGCCCGTGCACGCACGGCGCGCCGTATCGTGCTACTGGCCTACGACGACGATACACGCGCCACCCACCCCCGCAAGGAAATATTCGTATCCCACGATGCCTTGGCATCCATGCTGGGCATGACACGCCAAACCCTGGCCCATCAGCTCAAACTGCTGGCAGGTGTGGGCGCGGTAGCCCAAGGCTACAGCCGCATCATGATCACCTCGATGGTCGCTTTGATGGCCGAGGCCTCCGGCACCTGACCATCGGCTTGGGTTCTCGGGCCTAACCAAGTCAACTATTGCTCCAAATTGGGGGATAGTTGACGGTGATTTTTTGTGTTTTCCCAAATAATGCACACTTGATTGTTTTATGTCGCGCCAGCGACATAAAAGTACTTAAGTATGCATTTTCATTCAACAATTTTCGACAGGGCGTTTGTTGCTAAGTCTTTGGCGTATGCCAGAGTTTGCCAAGCGCTGTCAGTGCAGGTTTTGCGTGAACAAAACCAACGGCTATGCTAGAGCAGTTACTTCGCCGCATCGAAGGTCGCGGGGCCGCACCTGCGCCTTTGGAAAACCGTAACGAAACACCTTTGCATCCCGCCAGCAGCACCAGCTCAGGGCACAGTTCTTTTCCCGTACGCCGGGTACGTGTTGGGTCCACCAGCTTGCCTGTGCATGGATATGCGTCAAGTGTCACTGTGTGGCAGGGCGCTGTGGACGATTACTTGGCCACCTGCGCTACGCGTCCGGTGTTAGCCGCCCTACCGGCACCCTTTGCGCATTATGGAGATGCCCATGCGGCGGTGGCGCAACTGCTGTGGGAGCGGTACGAAAGCACACTCCAGCACGGTATGCACATTCTGGGGCCCCACGCGCTGATCGCAGTGCTGGAGCCGCTGCAAAAGCAAGTATGGGTCAGGCGCGAGTTGCCCACCTATGGCACCCGCGATCTTGCATGGCAAGAAGTGGCTGTCGGCCCGCTACTGCCTGCCAACCTGGCAGATCAATTTGATGCCACCACCCAACACCATCTCCTCTGGTTTTATGGCCAAACGGTGCCTTCGGCAGTGCTGGCGCTGCCATCTGATATTGGCGACCGGGAACTTCGGCTACGACGCTTTCCGCCGGTAGAGTCCAAAGCCCTGGAGCTTCGCCACCTGGCTATGCTGCGTTTGTTCAGCTATGGGGCCATGCCTTTTTCGAGCCTGTTAGCCAACACCAAAAAGCAAGACCACGGCAAACTGGTGGCGGATGTTGCGTCCTTCTATTTCACAGGGGCGCTGGCAGTAGTGCCGCCTAAAGGGTAAATTTTGGCAACCAAGCCTGCTGAATTTTTGCTGCGGCTGATGTACAGCAGCGTGAGCGCCCCTGAGCTTACGCCAGCGACATTGACAAAAATTTTCGAGAAGGCCGTTCGTCGTAACCACCGTGACCACATCACGGGGGCACTGGTAGTCAATCGGCGGCAGAATATCCAATACATTGAAGGTCCAGCGGCCGCTGTACGCGATCTGTGGGCGCGCATCCAAGCCGACACACGCCACCACAGCGTCGTGCAACTCTACGAGCAAGAAGTGAATGGGCCGCGCTTGTTCCCTTTGTGGCCCATGCTGCGGGGTCAAGCCTCCAAGCAAGAGATGCTGGCCCTGGTGCGCAGCGCCTACTTGCTTGCAGACACTCCCACCAAGCCCGACTGGGCGCAGAGCATCGGGCCTTTGATGATTCTGTTGGACGGGGAGTTTAGCTATGCTTACACCGATGAGCAGGAAGACACTGACGGTAACAACAACGGCAAGTAAATGGGCTGAAATAGCGCGCCCGCTAGGTTGCCTGCGGTTTAGGCAAACGTGCCAGCAGCACAATGCCAGAGACCACCACCCCCACCCCTGCCAGTTGCCAACTGTTCAAGGTTTGGCCCAGCAGCAGCCAGGCCAGCACCAAGGCGGCAATGGGTTCGATGTTCATGAAGCTGGCGTTGCGCGCCATGTCCAGCCGGGGCATGAGCACAAACCAGATGGAAAAAGCACTGCCGTAGAACACTACCAAAGCGATCAGCGCGGCCCAGCCGATGTTGTCCCTGGGCCAGGCAGCGCCACCGGGCAGCAGCCCCGTGTCGCCCAAGGCCACAGCCAACATGCAGACAAACACCAGCCCCATGGCCCACAGGCTGCGCACTGCGCCAGGCACTTTAGGCAGGCGATTTTCTGTAATCCACAGCGCGCAGGCCATGGTGCTGGCGGCGCAAAAGCCCAGCGCGATGCCGGTGCCCACCTGGGCGCCCATGCGCAGCGCCGAGGCACTAAACAGGCCCGTAAGCACGTCCAAAGCCAGCCCCAGGCCCAGCAAGATCAGCCCCATACACAGCAGCGACTTGCCACTGGGCCTGCGGCCACCCAGCGCCCAGGTAAGCAGTGCGTAAAGTGCCGGCATGGTGTTGAACACCAGCAGCGCCAACGCCACCGGTATGCGCGCCACTGCTGAGTACAGGCACAGGCTTTGCAGCGCTATCAGGCCGCCCAGCAGCAACATCCAGCCCATCGGCAGGCTGCCTACCCCGGCGCGCAGGCCCTGGCGTACCACCAAGCCCCATAGCACCAACGCCGTCAGGCCAGAGCGCATAAGCACCGCTGTGGTGATGCCCACGCCGTGATCGAACGCAATGCGTGCGGCGACATGGTTGGCACCGAATACAACGCCCAGTACAAGCAAAATTACCACTGCAGAGCGACGGGGTAGGGGCTGGGGAGTCATTTTTTTACTACTGTATTAATAGCTGGCGCAGCAATATATATGCTGGCTATAGGATTTTTTGATTATTAAAATGCAATTTTCGGCGCAAACTTGCTACGGGCCATGCTGAAAAATGCTTTGACATTGCGTACCTGCGCATCTTGCGTAAAGACCCGTTGCACAAGAGCATGGTAGTCGCCCATGTCTCGCACATGCACAATCAAAACAAAATCAGGCCCCGGGCTGACGCGGTAGCACTGCTGAACAAAGCTCTCGGGCAGCACACGCGCCTCAAAGGCCTGCAAGGCCTCGGCATTTTGCTGTGTGAGCGTGACCTCTACGATGGCGGTGAGTCCATGGCCGACGATGGTTTTGAGCTTGTCGGTACTGAGGATGGCAATATGCCGCTCAATCACCCCCAGATCCGTCAAACGCTTGACCCGGCGCAGGCAGGTGGGCGGCGAGACATGCACCTGCGCTGCCAAAGCTTGATTGCTGTGAGATGCGTCGGTCTGTAGGGATTCCAATATCCGCAGGTCGATGCCATCCAAAGTCAAGGCTTCGTTATTTAATTCCATATTTATAGTTTAAATGAAATAATTTTATATACTTAGTGAGCAATGAAATTAAATACCATTATATCAAAAATTTTAATATTTTATTTTTATAAAACAAGACTAGCATATACCCTACTTCCTCCAGTCCCCCTTAGCTATCCCCTCACTCCAAGGAGCTCACCATGTGTGGCATCGTCGGCGCAGTATCCAATCGCAATATCGTCCCTGTTTTGGTCCAAGGCTTGCAGCGCCTGGAGTACCGTGGCTACGACTCCTGCGGCGTGGCCATCCATGCTGGGGGCCTGAAACGCGCCCGCACCACCAGCCGCGTGGCCGAGCTGGATGCGCAAATCGCCGCCGACAAAGCCGCTGGCCACGCATTTGAGGGCCACACCGGCATTGCGCACACCCGCTGGGCCACCCACGGCGCACCTGCGGTACATAACGCGCACCCCCACTTCAGCCATGGGACGGGCGATGCGGGTGACAAACCTGATGGTTCGACGGACGCGGCGGTCAAGCCGCCTCGGGTCGCCTTGGTGCACAACGGCATCATTGAAAACCACGAGCAACTGCGCAAAGACCTGCAAGCCAAGGGCTATGTGTTTGTCAGCCAGACCGACACCGAAGTGATCGCCCATTTGGTAGACAGCCTGTACGACGGTGACATTTTTGAGGCGGTCAAGGCCGCGCTCAAACACCTGCACGGCGCCTACGCGCTGGGCGTGTTTCACAAAGACGAGCCCAACCGCGTGATCGGCGCGCGCGCGGGCTCACCTTTGATTTTGGGCGTAGGTGCCAAGGCTACCGGCAGCGCGCAAGCCAACGAGAATTTTTTAGCCAGCGACGCGATGGCCCTGGCCGGCGTGACCGACCAAATCGTCTACCTGGCCGAAGGCGACGTGGTAGACATGCAGCTGGGTAAATACTGGATTGAAGACGCGGGCGGCCAGCACGTAGAACGCGAAGTCAAAACCGTGCAAGCCCACAGCGGCGCCGCCGAGCTGGGCCCCTACCGCCACTACATGCAAAAAGAAATTTTTGAGCAGCCGCGCGCCATTGGCGACACGCTGGAAGGCGTGGTGGGCATCACGCCTGAGCTGTTCGATGTTCCCAACGCCAAGCCCGGCGAAGGCGCGTTCCACACCTTCAAAGCTATTGACAACGTGCTGATCCTGGCCTGCGGCACCAGCTTCTACAGCGGCAGCGTGGCCAAGTACTGGCTTGAATCGATTGCCAAAATTCCCTGCCAGGTCGAGATTGCCAGCGAGTACCGCTACAGAGATAGCGTGCCCAACCCCAAAACCTTGGTGGTCACCATCACCCAGTCGGGCGAAACTGCCGACACCCTGGCCGCCCTCAAGCACGCCCGCAGTCTGGGCATGGAGCGCACCCTGACCATTTGCAACGTCGCCACCAGCGCCATGGTGCGTGAGTGCAAACACGCCTACATCACGCGCGCAGGCGTAGAGATTGGCGTGGCCTCCACCAAGGCCTTCACCACGCAGCTAGCGGGCTTGTTTTTACTCACCTTAGCCCTCGCACAAAGCAAAGGCCGCCTAAGCGACAAGCAAGAGCAAGACTACCTGGCCGAGATGCGCCACCTGCCGGTTGCGCTGCAAAGTGTGCTGGCACTGGAGCCCCAAATCATCGCCTGGGCGGAGCAGTTCACCAAGTACGAAAACGCCCTGTTCCTGGGCCGTGGCCTGCACTTCCCTATCGCGCTGGAAGGCGCGCTCAAGCTCAAAGAAATCACCTACATCCACGCCGAGGCCTACGCCGCAGGCGAGCTGAAACACGGCCCGCTGGCACTGGTCACCAGCGCCATGCCGGTAGTGACCGTTGCCCCCAACGACGCGCTGCTGGAAAAGCTCAAAAGCAATATGCAAGAAGTACGCGCCCGGGGCGGCGTGCTGTATGTGCTGGCTGACGCTGACTCAAAAATAGAAAACGCTGAGGGCATCCACGTCATCCGCATGCCCGAACACTACGGCGCGCTGTCACCCATCTTGCATGTGGTGCCGCTGCAATTGCTCAGCTACCACACCGCGTGTGCACGGGGCACGGATGTGGATAAGCCGCGTAATTTGGCCAAGAGCGTGACCGTAGAGTAAACCCCGACGTGATCCACATCGAGTGATCTTATTAATAAAGACGGTCATCCGGCAATAAAAGCGGTCAACAGCAATCATGGCCGCGCTCCATTACTAGACCACCAGACTAGGCAAGCTAGCTCGCAATACAGCCTCATTCGGCCTGCGGCTGAGCCGCTGCGCAGACTGAGAAAATTCGGCTTTATGTGTTTGTAGTGGGTAGCCTTTAGCGTCTCTGCGAGCTGACAGCAGTCTATTGATTTATGTCAACAAAGATGCTGACCGTGTTTGCCGTCGAGCCATAAAGCTGGCGACGCGTTCGTGCATGCGTTACCCTTGGTGCTGCATGTAGAACATGGACCAAGAGCCGAGTATGTTTTTTTCGCGGAGGTTGGGGTGAAGTACAACGACTACTACAAAATCATGGGCCTGGAGCGCACCGCCACACAAGATGAGATCAAGCGGGCGCACCGCGTACTGGCGCGCAAATACCACCCCGACGTGAGTAAGGAGGCCAATGCCGAGGCCCGTTTTAAGGAAATAGGGGAAGCCTACGATGTGTTGAAGAACCCCGAAAAACGGGCCGCTTATGACCAGCTAGGGGCCAACTGGAAAGAAGGCCAAGACTTCAGGCCTCCACCCGATTGGAACGCCGGGTTCGAAACCTCAGGCAAAGGCTTCACCCAACGAGAATCGGCCGAGTACAGCGATTTTTTTGAAACGCTATTCCGTCGAGGCTTTGACGATGCCCGGCCAGGCCGTGAACGACAGCAGGCATTTAACGCCCACGGCGAAGACCGCCACGCTCAAATCCAAATCGAGCTTGAAGAGGCTTACCATGGTGGCGAGCGTCGCGTCAGCTTGGGCATGCCCGAAATGGACGCAAATGGCCGTGTCACCAACAAGACCCATGAGGTTGAATTTAAAATCCCCAAAGGCGTGCGCGCAGGCCAGCACATTCGCTTAGCCGGGCAAGGTGGCCCTGGCATGGGTGATGGCAAGCCGGGTGACCTGTACCTGGAAGTGAGCTTTAAGCCGCATGCCCGCTACCGGATAGACAAGCACGACGTGTATCTGGATTTACCCATCGCTCCCTGGGAGGCCGTGCTGGGTGCGGAGATCGAAGTGCCCACGCCCAGCGGCGCGGTAGAGCTGAAAATACCCGCTGGCTCAGTCGAAGGCCGCAAGCTGCGCCTGAAGGGCAAAGGCATACCAGCCAGCACGCCGGGTGACTTTTACTTTGTACTGAAAATCACCGCGCCGCCTGCTACCGACGAAGCATCCCAGGCGTTTTACCGCAGCATGGAAGAGCAGTTTAAAACCTTTGCCCCGCGCGCCAAACTGGGAGCGACAGCATGAGCACCTTTACATTTCAGACCTCAGATGTGAGCATGGACGAACTCTGCCGCATCTGCGCAGTGCACACGCAGTACGTTGTAGAACTGGTCCAAGAAGGCGTGATAGTGCCCGCTGGCGGTAGCGCCCCTGACACTTGGCGCTTCACCAGTTTGCACGTGCGCCATACGCAGATAGCTTCACGCCTGCAACGCGATTTGGGGGTTAATCTGCCGGGCGCAGCACTGGCCTTGCAACTGCTCGATGAACTGGAAACAGCCCGCGCGCAGATGACGCCAGTGGGCGTGGAGGGAGTGGTAGATGCGATGTGATGAGCGCTAGTAATCGTGACTCTCTCAGTCCTGCTTGAGCACTGCACTGCGCAAGCGTAAAGCGTTGCTGATCACCGAGACTGAACTCAAACTCATCGCCAGCGCGGCAATCATGGGCGACAAAAGCCAGCCCGTGAAGGAGTACAACACGCCCGCCGCCAATGGCACGCCCAAAGCGTTGTAGAAAAATGCGAAGGTGAGGTTTTGCTTCATGTTCGCAATGGTGGCCACCGACAGCGCACGCGCGGTAGCGATGCCGCGTAAGTCGCCTTTTACCAGCGTGACCTGCGCACTGTTCATGGCTACATCAGTGCCTGTGCCCATAGCAATGCCGATATCTGCCTTGGCCAACGCAGGTGCATCGTTGATACCGTCACCAGCCATGGCGACCACACGACCTTCTTTTTGCAGTCGCTCCACCAATGCCAGTTTGTCCGCTGGCTTCACCTCGCCAAACACCTCGGTGATGCCCAACTGCTCGCCCACTGCGCGTGCGGTAGTCAAGCCGTCTCCCGTGGCCATGATGACGCGCAGGCCCGCAGCGCGTAGCGATGCCAATGCATCTTTTGTGGTCGCCTTGATAGGGTCTGCCACTGACAGCAGACCCGCCAGTTGACCGTCAACGGCCAGATACATCACGCTGGCACCTTGGCCGCGCAAATCTTCGGCCTGGCGGTCCAGCGCGGTTGCGTCCACGCTGAGTGACTGCATGAACGCCGTATTGCCCAGCGCCACTGATTTGCCAGCTACCACGCCGCGCACGCCGATGCCGGAGGCAGAGTCAAACTGCTCGGGCTTATCTAGCACCACGTTTTGCGCTCGCGCCGCTGCAACGATAGCCGCAGCCAAGGGATGCTCACTGCCTTGGTCCAGGCTGGCGGCTAAGCGAAGCACGTCAGCGTCAGTAAAACCGCCTACCGCAATAGCACGCCCAAAGGCGGGCCGTCCCTCGGTGAGGGTGCCAGTTTTATCCACAATCAATGTGTCTATTTTGCGCAGATTTTCAATCGCTGCTGCATCGCGAAAAAGAATACCCATCGTCGCCGCGCGACCGGTGGCCACCATGATGGACATCGGCGTAGCCAAGCCCAGCGCGCAAGGGCAAGCAATGATCAGCACCGCCACTGCGTTGATCAAGCCGTACACCCAGCTAGGCTCTGGGCCAAAGAATCCCCAACCAAAGAAGGTGAGCAAGGCAATGCTGACAACAGTAACGACAAAATACCCCGCAACGCTGTCGGCCATGCGCTGCATAGGCGCACGCGAGCGCTGCGCCAGTGCCACCATCTGCACAATCTGCGCCAGCACCGTGGCCGAACCTACGTGTTCGCTGCGCATCGTCAGTGCGCCGCTGGTGTTGAGAGTAGCACCGATTAGTTTGTCATTGGGGCGCTTGGTGATCGGCATGGGCTCGCCAGTCAGCATCGATTCGTCCACCGCGCTCTGGCCCTCGGTCACTACGCCATCTACAGGCACCTTTTCGCCGGGCCGCACACGCAGCAGATCGCCCACATGCACATGGGTGAGGGGTACATCTTCTTCACTGCCATCGGTTCTGATGCGGCGCGCTGTTTTGGGTGCCAGGCCAAGCAGCGACTTGATAGCTGCAGATGTTTGAGAGCGCGCCTTAAGCTCCAGTATCTGCCCTAACAGAGTCAGAGAGATGATGACTACGGATGCCTCAAAGTACACCGCCACGCGACCCATCGACATGAACGCAGCCGGGAAAATCTGCGGACTCACGGTAGCCACCACACTGAAGATAAATGCCGCACCGGTACCCAGACCAATCAGGGTCCACATATTGGGGCTGCGGTTGGCAATGGACTGCATCCCTCGTACAAAAAAGGGCCAACCCGCCCACAGCACGACAGGAATTGACAGTACCAGCTCAATCCAACTTTGCGTGGCCATGTCAAACCACTGCATACGGTGGCCCAGCATGGCCAGCACAGTGACTACCACTGTGAGAGGCAGCGTCCACCAAAAGCGGCGCGTAAAGTCTGCCAGTTCGGGGTTCTCGTCATCGTCCAGACTGGGCTGTACTGGTTCTAGTGCCATACCGCATTTAGGACAACTGCCTGCGTGGTCTTGGCGAATTTCAGGGTGCATGGGGCAGGTGTAAATGGCAGCGGACTGGGGAGCCGACCCATCTGCGTTAGCACGCGGAGTATCCTTGATTGCAGCAGTGACAGTTGCATGGCTTGCTGCAGCGTACTTTGGTGGATCAGCTGCAAACTTATCGCGGCAATGCGCACTGCAAAAATAAATAGTATGCCCTTGATGTACCAAGTGGTGGAACGATTGCGCGGTAACCGCCATACCGCACACAGGGTCTGTCAAGCTGTCAGAGCCAGTAGCGAGCGGATGTGCGACTCGCCCAGCACCATGCATGTGTTCATGAGTGTCCATCAGTCACCTTTTTGCAAGTACTCAATATTTTTGCACCTTAGCATCTCGTTGAATGATTTGAAAGCGTGGCGATGGTCTGCCAGCACCAATCTGCTTGAGGACACCGTATTTGTGGCAAATGATTGAGATATATCAACACACCTTGAAGTAGCGTAACTGTGACAAGAACTCTGTGTTCAGATGAGCATCCCGAGTAATGCGCTAAATGGATACCGCGCGTTGGCATTGGTGACTATGAAGTCAACTTGCACGTATGCGCAGTTAAAAAAAGTGATTTTCAGCTCTCAATAAACCAGGTACGCCAAAGTGGAACCGATAGTTCATGATTTAAGCAATTTGTTCCGTCAGCTAGGTATGGCGGGCGATGTCAGCAATATTGACGCTTTTATAGCAACTCATCGGCTGGAGGCTGGCACACGTCTTGCGCAAGCTCCTTTTTGGACGCCATCACAGGCGCAATTCTTGACGCGCGCAATATGCGACGACGCGAATTGGGCGATTGCGGCTGACGAGCTTGCCACAAGACTTAGCTAATTTTTCGATAGAATTTTTGAATTTTCTTTAGTGGTCATCAGCAGCCGACATAACGCGACAGATGGTATCGGAGTTGATAAATATCAAGGTTTGATCAGTCCGTTACCTTCAGTCTTGCGGCATGCAAGCCCGCACTCCTGTATTTGAAATACCTTCAACGTCTCCTCGTGTTTTAGGCCCCGCTTTGTATGGTGCGGCTCACGCTGTGGATGAGAGCCACCTTAAGTTTTTGGATGAACCGCAAGAAGGGGCCGTATTCAGCCGTTCGATGGACGAACTGCCTGCTGCGACGGGGGTATGGGAGTCGCAGGTGTTAGTGGGCGGCATGCACTGCGCTACGTGTTCGCTGAAGGTGGAGCAAGCATTGCTTGCAACAAGGGGGATTGTGGCCGCGCGCGTGAGCGTCACAACCTAGGTCCCTATCTGTAGGGTCGTCGTTCGCTGTTTCCGATTGCCTCAGGTTTGCAAAGTACCCGCCACTAATGTTGTCTGGGCTTGACAGCGATCAATGCGAACGATTGGCTTACCAAGAGACATTGATTTTTCTCAAGCACAGGGTATCCCAAGCAGTTAAAGTAAAACAGGAATACGGTCACGCAAGCAATTGCAGAAATTAAATTGAACATTCAAATACTGGTTGGCAATGACTTCATTCAAAAAACTGCAAGACCTGGTGCATACAGCACGCCTCTTTGCGCGAGCCAATGCATCTGGTTTGGATGCTGTGCATGTAAGAATTTATGACCTTGCTATGCATGCCTTTATGAGTGACGTGCTGACACTCGCACGCATTACCAGCGTGGTTCGAGCGGTGCAAAATGGGGTAGCAGCCTGTACAAGTCAGGCATCTGATGCAGATGCGTCCAGTCAAGCAATATTCGAGCGCGAGGCGTACCGAGGTCTCTGCGCCGCAGCAACCGAAGGGCTCACTGCTGTGGGTCTTGCTCAGGCAGAGTTCTGCAAATTCAGTGGCAAGCGTTTATCACCAGAATTCAGCAAAGCACTATGGCAGGAAACAATTGCATGTAAACAGCAGCTTGACCAAATCACCATCTTGGCAGACTGGTCTGAAAATATCCGACTCATCCGCATTCAGACGCATTGGTTCGATCAGATACTTCAGCATATTGAAGAAGGAAATCCAAAACATGGAGATATTTCTGCAATGCCGTGGAGTCATTTGTTTTTTCGATCATGCGGGTACGAGGAAAAAAATGAAGACAATGATGTCCATGCAACCCTGATGCTGCTCGGGCTTGTCAGCAGCGGTACCCTGTTAGGATTGCAAGTTTCTCATGCTTCCACTTGAAGTTTGGCCCAAGGGGTAGTTTCTATAGATGTGACTGATTGAAGGGCTTTGGGTCTTCTGGCCGTCAGTTTTAGCTGCGTGACTTCTTGGGTCTTCTTGGTACTGATTGAATTTACGTCTTGTATAGAACGCAGGCTGTGCGGCTTGAGTATTTGGACATCACGTTGATCGACACTGATGATGCCCGCCGCATCTAACGCTGACAGCGAGCGGCTGACAGTTTCCAGAGTGAGCCCAAGGTAGCTGCCGATTTCACGCCGCGTCATGCGCAGCCGGAACGATTGTGAGGAAAACCTCAACGCCGCATGGCGGTCGGCTTCAATCGCTAAAAATCGGGCAACCCGTGCGTCGGAGCGCAACGATCCCAAAGTGGCCAGACTGGCGTTTTCCTGAACTATCTGACGGCTGACCACACGGTAAATGATGTGCTCCAACTCTTGGCACGCATGGCCTAGCGACAGCAACTGCTTGAATGGAATCACTATAAGGTCGCAGTCTGAGAGTGCCAACGCCTCACTGGCGTGACGGTCCGCACAAATTCCGTCGCTGCCTAGCAAGTCGCCTTTCATGGGAAAACTAACTACGCGCTCGTTTCCCTCAGTGTCGAACATCACATTTTTCAAAAATCCTGCGTTCACAACGTAAAGTGCTTCAAACGCCTGTCCAATGCCGTACGCTTGGTCACCGGGTTTTAATCGGCGATGTTGGAACAACGCATCGAGCGTTTCATCCTGGACTTTGATATCAAGTTGCAATAATTGGCACACATCTTCCAACGTCGACCACAATGCACTTCGCTCATTTTTTCCCGAACGCGTTGGCGAAATTTTAGTTGTTTGTGCAATGAGAGGTACTGACATTGCTGTTGGAGTATTCATAGCACGTTCTTTTTGTAAATGAAATTGAATTAGTCAGTTAATTTTTATTGGATGAAAATTTTGAAGCATGAATGCACTATGGCTTTCGTAAGGCCTTAGCGCTATCGGTGCAAGCGGATTTGAAATGTAAGATGCAGTAGGTACGCCAGGTAGGAATCGTCCTACGCCTACGTCGATTCCTGCACAGCAATACGCTACGCACTGGTTGTATCCTGCGCCCGCTATCCACGCGAGGGCGCGCTAAGTCAGTTATAGAAAGCAAACTCAGTTTTTCAAAACGGGAGCTTTCATTGACATATCGCAAACGCCGAGCCTGCGATTGCACCTACCTTCCTATACGTGAGCTGACCTATTCGCTAAATAGCTGGCCGAACAAGTAGTCAAGTTTTAGGAAGGAATCAAACGCCATGTCTGTTTCTGATGGGAGCGCTAACCTGAATATTTCATACCCCCACAACTTCCACCGGGAATTTGACGATTTTGAGTTGATGCTCAGTTGAATTGCCTATATTTTAATCAAATGATGT
>JAYVGI010000354.1:0-9135 GCA_043772355.1 Polaromonas sp. | reverse complement strand
CTTCGCGGTGGGCACTATCGGCCTGTCTAAGCGGGATGGCCGCAAGCCTTCTACGCTGTTACAGGCCGCAAGACATAACCGCCGGGCAATACAGGCCGAACTGGGTGCTCACAGCCACATAGATGCTGTGCGCACCTGCCATAACGAAACCATAGCCGGGCCTGACAATCCCGATGCGGTAGTGGCGTTAGCGAATCGGTTGATGGCAGGTGTTGGCGTAGATGTGGGCAAGCTGCGCAAAGACTACTGCCAAGCCATCGAGCTGTTGTTTTCTCTCGCACCCGATACCACCATCAACACGGGGCAGTATTTCAAAAGCTGTTTGGCGTGGGCAGTGGATCACTTTGGCGGTGAAAACATTTTGTCGGCGGATGTGCACCGTGACGAAGCTGCGCCGCATTGCCACATTCTGATGTTGCCATTGTCGGGTGGCCGCCATATTGGTTCTGCTTTGATTAGCAGGCCAGAGGTGAAAAAACTGTGCGCATCGTTTGCCAAAAGGGTAGGGGAACCGTTTGGCTTGAAAGCCCCACCGCGCAGGCTATCGGGGGCTATGCGAGGCCAGGCCATTGGCTTGGTGCTGCAAAGCCTTGAAGCCAGCCGAGACGCGCTTTTGCATAGTGCGCTGTGGCAAGCAGTCAAACGGGACATTGAAAACGATCCAGCACTGTATGCGCAAGCGCTAGGTATCGCGCTGGAAGCAGTACTGGAGCAGCCCCGCAAAACGATGGCGCAGATATTCACATCAACAGGCAAAGGCGGCAAAACTGAGCGGGAACACAAACCCATAGGTTTCGATACCGCGCCCAAGTTAACTGCACAACCTGAGCACAGCCCCACCCAACAGAAACCCATAGGTTTCCAAAATGACGGCCAAAAACATCGAAACCTATCCTGTGTAGGTTTCGCCGTCAAACAGTCTGCTTTAAACGTGATACCTGAGTCTGCAATGGAGACCGTGCGAGTGCGTGAAAGTGAAATAGACGCGACTTTCTTTGATGCTGAAACGGGTGAATTTTTGGAGCTGTCAAAAACTAAGGGCGGGCGGCAAAGAAGCGCTGCGGATAACTGGGTCGCGGGCAAACTGCACCAATTGACCGCTAACGGTGCTGGCGTTTGCCAAGCGTTACCCAAACACAACCAAGTAACGCCAGATAACGCCAATGACTGTGCAATGAGCACTCACGCAGCACTCACTGCGTCCTCATTGCCAGCAACCACCACAAAGATGCACCAATTGCCTGAGCACCCGTTACACCACCGTGCAACGCCCGTTGAACATACGTTGAACGACCGTTAAAACCCAAAGTGGACCCAAAGCTAACCGACTGGGTTTTCTAACACTGAAAAAACAGGACATTTTCAAGATGACAACCAAACCTAACCCCAGCCGCTGGAAAAAAGGCGAGAGCGGCAACATAGCAGGCAAACCCAAAGGCTCAGGCCGCTTGCAAGCCATCCGTGAACAGCTTGCGGATGATGTGCCTGAGATATTGGCCGCTTTAAGCGCACTAGCCAAGCAGGGAGACCCACAAGCAGCCCGTTTGATATTGGAGCGCGTGCTACCCCCTTTGAAGCCCGAGGAATGCCCCACGCCCATCGTGCTACCCGATGGCACGCTAACCGCCCAAGGCCGCGCCGTGCTGGCTGCTGTGGTCGCTGGTTCGCTCGCGCCTATGCAAGGGGCTGCGCTACTGGGGGCCATTGGCACATTGGGCCGTATCGTGGAGATTGACGAACTAGCCGCCCGCATCGAAAAACTAGAGGTACACCATGCCAACACTTAAAACCCGGTTAGCTGCGCTTGAAGCCGCAACAGAGACGCAAGACGATGCCGGTGGACTGGTGCTTGCCTTAGGCCCCATCATGACCGAGGCCGAATGATGCGAAGCCGCTGCCAAACAACAGGCACAGCTTGTGAAAGACACGTATGAAAAAAACGCTTGAAGCACGATTGCAGGCACTGGAAACCTGCGATAGTGACCATTCAAAGCCATTGCCGGACGTGGTGGCTGATGACACGCCAGAGGCAGAGATTGCCCGGCTTCGCAGGCGTGGCCTTGAGGTGTACCGAAGGGCTGATTTTGTAGATCACTGCGTTTTTGAGGGTTGACCAAACATGGGTAGTAACGAGGCCAAGCAGGCCACCCGATGTAGTAGCTGCACTGCGCGGGCACTTTGCGGTGTTTTCACGCTGCTTTAAACGCTATCACTTCGCCGCCTATGCGCAGCTTGTCTAGGTAGTCTGCCCAACGCTGCATCATGGCGGCGCGCGCCTCTATGTGGCTGGTGCGGTTGTAGGCGCGCCCTAGTGGGTCTTTTACGGTGTGGGCTAGCTGGTGTTCAATCAGGTCAACCCGTTCGCCCAACACTTCGTCTAGGATGGTGCGCGCCATGGCTCTAAAGCCGTGGCCGGTGTGCACATCTTGCGCGTAGCCTAAGCCCCGCAAGGCCGCGTTGATAGTGTTCTCGCTCATGGGGGCTTCACCCGTGCGCAGGCTGGGGAAAACGTATTTGCCATGCCCGGTGGTGGGCTGCAAGCTGCGCAATAGTTCTATGGCTTGGCTGCAAAGCGGTACAAGGTGGTCAACCTTCATTTTCATTTTGCTGCCCGGTATGCGCCACTGCGCCGCTTCTAGGTCAATCTCTGCCCATTCTGCGTGCCTGAGTTCGCCCGGGCGTACAAACACCAGCGGGGCTAGTTTCAAAGCTGTTACCGTGACTGCATAGCCTTGGTAGCTGTAGATGGCGCGCATCAATGCCCCGGCCTCTTTGGGTTCTGTGATAGCGGCATGGTGGGTTTTTATGGCCACCTTCAACGCGCCTTTTAGATCCTGCGTCACGTCACGGTCAGCCGCGCCTGTGGACACGGCGTAGCGCATCACCTGCCCGATAAGCTGTTTGATGCGGTGGGCACTGTCTACCGCGCCACGCGCTTCTATCACCCGGATGGTGGCCAGCACCTCGCGCGGGGCGATGGCCGATATGGGTTTGTTGCCAAGGCTGGGGTACACATCGCGCAATAGCCAGTTGGTGACTTTGGATTGTGTATCGGGCTTTCTTTCGGCTGCGGTATCTGCCAGCCACGCGGTGGCTACCAGCTCAAAGGTGTTGGCTGCTTTGGTTAACGTGGCTTGTTTAGCCTCTTTTTTGGCTTGGCCGGGGTCTATGTCCTCTGCCAGTAGCTTGCGGGCTGCGTCACGGCGCTTTCTGGCCTGCAATAGCGATACGTCGGGATACACGCCTAAGGCTAGGGTTTTTTGCTTGGTGTTGAACCTGTAGGCCAGTCGCCAGTATTTGCCGCTTGCGGTGATGTGCAGGTGCAAGCCGCCGCCATCGCTGTGCTTATCACCCGTAAGCTTGCCGGTGGGTTTTGCGTTCTTTACGAAGGTGTCGGTTAGTGCCATATCGCTACTTTTGTTGGTATGTGGTTTGCTGGTATTTGGCTGATACCAAGAAAAGTACCAACAAAATTCTGCAATGCCATGATATGACCTGATACCGCTTTGGGCAAGAAAAAACCCGCTACGCTGGGAGAACGTGCGGGTTGTGAGGTGTTGCGATACGGTGTGAAAGTATCAAATGGTGCCGCTTGTCGGAATCGAACTGACGACCTACCGCTTACAAAGCGGTTGCTCTACCAATTGAGCTAAAGCGGCGAATCTTGATTTTACTAGATACCAAGCTGCATCTTGCGCCGTGCAACACAATTTATACGCAGTCGCACACCGGGACTTCGGCGCGGCTTACTTGATGCGTTTCAACGCGGGCCGCGCACCGGGTGGCGGCGGTGTGGGCGACGTGGGTGGGCCGGAGCCGTCGGCTGGCGGTGTATCCGTCGCGCCGGGTACCAGTTGCATCACGCGCGCTGGGTGCAGCGCGGTGGCCCCTTCGACCGTCTTGACTATATTGTCATTGAGCGTATCGGTGGGTATTTCCGTCGGTTTTTTGCCTATCGAAGGAATTTTGGGTGCGGGCTCGGTGACCTCGCCACGCGGTGCCACGGACTGCGGCACGGGGAAGGCCATGCCTTGGCCATTTTCACGGGCGTAGATGGCGATCACGCGGTCTATCGGCACCATGATCTGACGGGCTGAACCAGAGAAGCGGGCTTTGAACTCAACGAATTCGTTGCCCAGCTTGAGCGCGCTGGTGGCGTCCATGCTGATGTTGAGCACGATTTCGTTGTTTTTGACATGCTCCATCGGCACCTGCACCGTCTCGTCCACATAGGCGGCGATATAGGGCGTAAAGCCGTTGTCGGTGCACCACTCGTACAGGGCGCGCAGCAAGTACGGCCGGGTCGAGATGGGAGAAGGAGTAAGGGAGGAGACGCTCATATGCACATATTAGCGCATCGCGGGCGCTGTGCTACAGCGAGCCCGCCACGCGCATGATGCATTTATTTACGCATCACTTTTTCAGACGGGGTAAGCGCCTCGATGTACGCTGGGCGAGAGAAAATGCGCTCGGCATACTTGAGCAAAGGTGCGGCGTTTTTGGACAGCTCAATGCCGTAAAAATCCAGACGCCACAAAAGGGGTGCCAAAGCCACGTCGAGCATGGAGAAGTTGTCACCCATGATGAACTTGTTCTTCAAAAACACCGGGGCCATCTGCGTCAAACGGTCGCGGATATGGCTGCGGGCTTTTTCCAGAACTTTTTCAACGCCTTTGTTGGAGCGGTTCTCCAGGATAGACACGTTGGTGAACAGTTCTTTTTCAAAGTTCAGCAAGAACAGGCGCACGCGGGCGCGGTCGACTGGGTCGCCGGGCATCAACTGGGGGTGCGGGAAGCGCTCGTCGATGTACTCATTGATGATGTTGGACTCGTACAAAATCAAATCGCGCTCAACCAGGATAGGCACCTGGCCGTAGGGGTTCATCACGTTAATGTCTTCGGGCTTGTTGTACAAGTCCACATCACGGATCTCAAAGTCCATGCCTTTTTCGAACAGCACAAAACGGCAGCGATGCGAGAAAGGGCAGGTGGTGCCCGAGTACAAAACCATCATGATGTGAGTCCTTTTCCAAAAATGAAAGAGTGGCCAGGCCACTCCATGTCGTATTCTTTAGCGTGTTGCCTGGGCTTGCCCACACGCTGGTAAACACCCTGCACTTTACAGCAGCGCAGGGTTTACGTTATTTATTTGATATCGCGCCAGTAGGCAGCATTCAAACGCCAGGCAACCAAGGTGAAGATGCTCAAGAAAATCAGCACCCACACGCCCACGCGAATACGGGTATTTTGCGCTGGTTCGCCCATCCATTGCAAGTAGCTCACCAAGTCGCCCACGGCTTGGTCGTACTGCAAGGCGTTGAGGGTACCAGGCTTGCTGGGCTCCCAGCCTTTGAATATTTGCACGTCGTGGCCGTGCTCTTTTTTCACGTCAAACAGGGGCTTGCGCTCGCCTTGCATTTCCCACAAGGGGTTGGGCATGCCAATGTTGGGGTAGGCCAGGTTGTTCCAGCCGGTAGGCTTGGTATCGTCACGGTAGTAGCTGCGCAGCAAAGTGTAGAGGTAGTCACCGCCAGAGCCCTTGGCCCCGTCAGAGCGTGAGCGGGCAATCACCGTCAAATCGGGTGGCAGGCCACCAAACCATTCTTTGGCTTGCTTGGGGTCAATCGACGACTTCATGGTGTCGCCCACTTTGTCGGTGGCAAACAGCAGGTTGTCTTTGATCTGCTGCTCGGTCAGGCCAATGTCTTTCAGGCGGTTGTAACGCATGAAAGCAGCGCTGTGGCAATTGAGGCAGTAGTTGACGAAGATTTTGGCGCCGTTTTGCAAAGCGGCCATGTCGTTGGTTTTGTTGGGCGATTTATCCCAAGCGATGCCTTCGCTGGCAGCGTGTGCAGGCAATGCGCTACAACCTAAAGCGAAAACAGCAGAAAGTGCGAGAAGAATTTTTTTCATTTTTATCGTTCCCATCAATGCGCAGCAAACACCACGCGGTCAGGGACTTGTTTAGGCGTACCCAGCTTGCTCCACCAAGGCATGAGCAAGAAGAAACCAAAGTAGAACAGCGTGCCCACTTGGCTCACGCGCTCGCCCACGGCAGACGGTGGCTGCACACCCAGGTAACCCAAAATCAGGAAGTTGATGACAAAAATACCGTACAGGTATTTGTGCCAATCTGGGCGGTAACGGATCGACTTGACCGGGCTGTTGTCCAGCCATGGCAAGGCAACCAAAATCATGGTGGAAGCACCCATCACGACCACACCCCAGAACTTGGCATCGATCGCCAGCATGGCGGCAACCACCGCGACAGCGACTACTACGGCAGCGGCTTTGAACACGCTGGCCAGTTTGCTTTTAACGGCAACGAAGATGGCAGCGCCCAGTACGCAAGCCATGAGCACATACATCATCTCGCCGGTAATGGCGCGCAGCATGGAGTAGTAAGGCGTGAAGTACCAGACGGGCGCAATGTGCGCAGGCGTCTTTAACGGGTCAGCCGGGATGAAGTTGTTGTATTCCAGGAAGTAGCCGCCCATCTCAGGCGCGAAGAAAACCACCGCCGTGAAGACCAACAAGAACACGCTGACCATGAAGATGTCGTGCACAGTGTAGTAAGGGTGGAAAGGAATGCCGTCCAGAGGAATGCCGGTTTTGGCATCTTTGGTGGCCTTGATTTCTACGCCATCAGGGTTGTTTGAGCCCACTTCGTGCAGCGCAATGATGTGCGCAGCCACCAAGCCCAGCAGCACCAAGGGCACAGCAATGACGTGGAAGGCGAAGAAGCGGTTCAGCGTAGCATCACCCACGACATAGTCACCACGGATCAGCAAAGCCAGATCGGGGCCGATGAAGGGAATCGCGGCAAACAGGTTCACGATCACTTGCGCGCCCCAGTAGGACATTTGACCCCAAGGCAGCAGGTAGCCCATGAAGGCTTCGGCCATCAGGCACAAGAAGATGCCGCAGCCAAACACCCAGATCAGCTCACGCGGCTTCCTGTAGCTGCCATACATCAGACCACGGAACATGTGCAGGTACACGACGACAAAGAACGCAGACGCTCCTGTGGAGTGCATGTAGCGCACCAGCCAGCCCCAAGGTACATCGCGCATGATGTATTCGACAGACTCAAATGCCTTGGCAGCGTCGGGTTTGTAATGCATGACCAAAAATATGCCGGTGACGATCTGGATGACCAGCACCAACAGGGCCAAGGAGCCAAAGATGTACCAAAAATTGAAGTTTTTGGGTGCGTAGTATTCGCTCAAATGCTCTTTGTAGAGCTTGCTTGCGGGAAAACGGTTGTCCACCCAGTTCAGCAGCTTTTCGCCTGCGCTGGCGTTGGGGGAAATTTCAATCATGTCTGCCATTTTTAATGTGCCTCAATATCAAACTACGGGTGGGACAGTGCCAGCACCTCGGTGCCGGCCAGTTCCGCAGGTTTAGGCTTTTTTATCTTCGCCAATGATGAGCTTGGTATCGCTCACGTACATGTGCGGCGGTACTTCCAGGTTGTCGGGTGCGGGTTTGTTTTTGTACACACGGCCCGCCAAGTCGAATGTAGAGCCGTGGCAGGGGCACAAAAAGCCGCCCGCCCAGTCGTCAGGCAGCGAGGGCTGCGCGCCGGTGGCAAACTTGTCTGACGGCGAGCAGCCCAGGTGCGAGCAAATGCCCACGCCTACAAAGATTTCGGGTTTGATAGAGCGCTGCTCGTTGCGCGTGCTGGCCATCGGGGTCAGCTCATCAGGATTGCGTTTGGAGTCCGGATCGGCCAACAAACCCTTCACCTTGCTCAGCGTAGCAAGCTGCTCTGGCGAACGTTTGATAATCCACACCGGCTTGCCGCGCCACTCCACCGTCATTTTCTCGCCCACTTTGAGGCCAGAGATGTCTACCTCTACGGCAGCACCAGCGGCTTTGGCTTTTTCAGACGGGCTGAAACTGCTGATAAATGGGACAGCGGTAAAGCCACCACCGATGATGCCAACGCCGCCCGTGAGGGCGATCATATTGCGCTTACTTTTATCCACGTGACTCATGGAAATCCTCAAATTTACTTACATTACTAGGGACAACCCGTGATTGTAGCCGAGGCGAAGGAGCAAATTCAGGAGTGTTGGGTTCACCACAACGAGATAGCGGCTTAATGCACACCGGTTAGGCTTCTGGCGAGCCTAAAACCGGTTATTTGCAATAAGTAACTTGACACCAAAGTAAGAGTGGACATACTCCCGCCCTAGGCGTAACACTTTTATCCAATCCAGCCGTCCGCGCCTGCGGCATCACAAAAGGAGCTTCGTATGGGCATGATGCAAGAGTTTAAAGATTTCGCGATGAAGGGCAACGTCATGGATTTGGCGGTAGGTGTCATTATTGGAGCCGCATTTGGCAAAATTGTGGATTCCTTGGTGAAGGACATCATCATGCCCATAGTGGGTTTGGTGTTTGGCAACGTGGATTTCTCCAATATGTTTGTCATCTTAGGCAAAATACCGGCGGACTTCAAAGGTTCGGCAGCCTCCTTTGCCGACCTGAGCAAAGCCGGAGTCAACGTACTGGGCTACGGCAACTTCATCACCATCTTGGTCAACTTTGCGATTTTGGCCTTCATCATCTTCATGATGGTCAAACAAATGAACAAGATGAAAAAAACCGAGCCAGCAGCGCCTGCACCCGCCACGCCAGAAGATGTCTTGTTGTTGCGCGAAATTCGTGACAATCTGAAAAAATAAGTTGACTGTTTTCAGCTACTTTTTGAGTAGCCTCTGCCGCATATCCCGCAAGGGTTATGCGGCATTTTTTATGTCCTAAACGAATCTACCCACCCGCCAACAACTTAGCCTGGCGTACCGCCTCAATCATGCTGCTGGCATCGGCCACGCCTTGGCCAGCAATGTCAAAGGCCGTGCCATGGTCGGGGCTGGTGCGCACCAGGGGCAAGCCCAGTGTGACGTTCACACCTTTTTCCACGCCCAGGTATTTCACTGGGATCAAGCCTTGGTCGTGATACATGGCTACCACCACGTCAAACTTGGCAAAACCGCGCGCTTGCATAAACACCGTGTCAGGCGGCAGTGCGCCGTGCGCATCAATGCCCTCCTTGCACGCTGCAGCAATGGCGGGGTTGATCAGCTCTATTTCCTCGCGACCAAACAAGCCGCCCTCGCCTGCGTG
>JAYVGI010000353.1:0-7503 GCA_043772355.1 Polaromonas sp. | reverse complement strand
ACGTCGCCACCCGAGCCCCAGACTTCTTTGCCGATGTGCTCGGCAGCGCCTGCCACCACCACACCCGCAAAGTCGCGCCCCGGGGTGCGCGGGAATACGGCGTGCGGCATGATGCCCAGCGTGGCTTTCACGTCGCTGGGGTTGATGGCGGCGGCGCGCACCTCGACCACCACTTGGTCAGCGGTGCATGCGGGCTGTGGCTGCGCCACATGGTTGAGCACCAGTGCGTCAATGCCCGTGGCTTTGGTCTGCACACGCAGTGCAGTGGGTGGTAATGCCATGGTTTATTTCTTCGGTAAATGGAGCATGGCGCGCGCCTCGGTAGCGCTGGCAATGCTGCCGCCCATTTGCTTCACCATGTCAGCCGCTTTGGCCACCAGCTCGGCATTGCTCTTGGCGAGCACGCCTTTTTCCAGGTAGATATTGTCTTCCATTCCCACGCGCACATGGCCGCCAAACAGCCAGCTTTGCGCCACGATGGGAAACTCCGAGCGGCCAATGCCAAAGGCCGACCAGAACGCGCCCGCTGGCAGCAGGTTGCGCGCGTACAGCAAGGTCTCGGGCGTGGCGGCAAAGCCGTATTTCACGCCGAGCACAAAAGTCCACATGCCCGGGCCGTCCAGCGTGCCATCAGCAATCAAATCGCGGGCCAAATGCAAGTCGCCGGAGTCAAAAATCTCCAGCTCAGGCTTCACGCCCGCTGCGCGCATCACGGCGGCCATGCGGCGTACATTGCGCGGCGTGTTGATTACCACATCGGGGCCGCTGTTCATGGTGTTGAGGTCGAGCGAGCACACATCAGGCTTGATGAGGGCGATATGCTCCACGCGCTTCTCGGGCGCCACCAAGGTGGTGCCGGGTGCAAAGATTTTCGGGTCATCCTCGCTGGGCACATAGCGCCCGCCGGGACCGGTGGTCAGGTTGATGATCAAGTCCAGGCTACGCCCGCGGATGCGGCTGACCACATCGCGGTAAAGCTCCACCTCCATCGACGGCCTGCCGGTTTTGGGGTCGCGCACATGGATGTGCACGGCCGCAGCGCCTGCCTCGTGCGCGGCCAGGCATTCGTTGGCAATCTGCTCAGGCGTGACGGGCAAATACGGCGTTTGCTCAGGTTTGGTGAGGTTGCCGGTGACGGCGCAGGTGATAAGGGTTTTTTGGTCAAACATACTACAGACTCCTTCCACCGTCGATCACAAAGCGCGCGCCCGTGGCAAAGCGCAGGCTGGTGGCGCAGGCCTCGATGGCTGCGGCAATATCGTCCACCGCGCCGATGCGGCCCAGCGGAATGGTGGCGGCGGCCTTGCTGTTGAAATCGCTGCCGCGCCCGGGAACAAAGCTGGAATCGACCACGCCAGGCGACACGGCCAGCACGCGCACCTGGGGCGCGAGCGCTTTGGCCAAAGATTTGGTCAGCACGTCCAAGCCCGCCTTGGAGGCCACGTAGGCCAGGTTGCTGCCGTTGCCGGTAAAGCCTGCAATGGACGAGACGTTGACGATCAGGCCATCGCCCGAGGCCTTGAGCAGGGGCGCAAAAGCGCGGATGGTGGAGAACACGCCGCGCAGGTTGGCTTGCATGATGTCGTCAAACAAGGCGTCGCTCAAGCCCTCCAGGTCGCCCGCTGGCACGGCCTTGGTGTGGCCTGCGCTGTTGATGAGGATGTCGCAGCGGCCTGCGCGTTCTTTCACCACCGCCGCAGCGGCTACGAGGGACGCACCATCGGTGATGGAGGCCGTCACTGCAAAGTGCTGCGCCGTTGCAAAGTGGGGCAGTGCGTTGAGCAGGGCTTGCACTGCCTCACTGCCACTGCGGTCGAGCGACACGATGCGCGCGCCGCGTGCGGCCAGGCGCTTGGCGCTGGCCAGGCCAATGGCACCTTTGCCACCGGTGATGACGACGACTTTGCCGTCCAGTCTGTCTTGCGTTTCAAAACTCATGCTTGTCTTTCAAATCCATCAAGGAAATCTTGTGAAAATTGAGGGAAGTTTCAGGAAAATTTCACGGAATAGGAGGGCTGGGCAACTTCATCTCGCCGTCTTGCAGCACCAGGTCGTAGTCCAGCGTGTAGTGGCCGCCTGCATCCTGGTGTTGCTGGTAACGGCCCACCAGGCTCTCGACGACCGAGAAGGTCACGTCGGTATGCAAGCGCTCGTCGTCATCCGCAAACACCTGGGTTACCAGCACTTTGTAGCCCGGCTTGGACACCATGTAGTGCAAATGCGCGGGGCGGAAGGGGTGGCGAATTTGCGCGCGCAGGAGGTCGCCGCAGGGCCCATCCGTCGGCACGGGATAGCCGGCAGGGCGTACCGACTTGAAGTGGAACTTGCCCTGTGCATCGGTGCGAAAACGCCCGCGCAGGTTCATGTCGGGCTGGTCTTTGTCCTGGTTTTCGTACATGCCCAGAGGCGAGGCCTGCCACACGTCCACCACGGCATCCATCATGGCCTCGCCACGGCTGTTGCGCACGGTGCCGGTGACGCTGAGGGCCTGGCCCGGCAGCGTGGCTTCTGCACCGCGTGCAATGTTGGCACCCAGAGGGAACTCGGGCGCATTGGCGCGCCAGAAGGGGCCGAGCAAAGCAGCATCGGTCTCGCCATGCTTTTGGGTGTTATTTTGCAAGGTAATGAGGGTAGAGGCCCCCAAGATATCGGAGGCCAAGATGACCTCGTTTTTTACCTCGCTGGTGGCCTTGCCCAAGCCGACCACAAAGTGGCAAGCCGCCTCAAACTCGGCATCGGTGGGCTTGACCTGGCGGATGAACGCGTGCAGGTGGGTCACCAAGGCGCTGGTGATTTCGCAGAGACGCGGGTCGGGCGTCTTGGCCATGACGGCCAGCACTTGGGCTGTGATGTTGTGGGTGGTTACGAAGTCCATGGCGGCAAGTCCTGATTCAATCCATCGAAAGGGTGCAACTGGTTTCAGTCCATCCTATCCCTAAAATCAAGGCACTCCTGCCTGTAGAAACCACTATGGAGACACGCACATGACAATTGCCCGCCAAGCTTTATGATCACCCCTATGAGCACGCCGCAAACCGCCCCTACTGCCCACACGCCAGCCCAGCGCACCCAGCGCCCCTGGGGTTGGTACGAAACGGTGACCGAGGCGGCGGGCCACAAGGTCAAACGCATCCACGTGCTTGCAGGCCAGCGCCTGAGCCTGCAAAAGCATGCCCACCGTGCCGAGCACTGGGTGGTGGTGCGCGGCTTGGCCCGGATTACCTTGGGCAACCCCGATGGCGAGGCCTGGCGCGAGTTTGACTTAGGGGTAGGCCAGCACTGCGACATCGCTCTGGGCCAAGTGCACCGTCTGGCCAGCGTGGGCAGCGCGCCGGTAGAGATTATGGAGCTGCAGTTTGGCGTGTATTTGGGTGAGGACGACATCACCCGCCTGCACGATGATTTTGGCCGGGTTTGAGAATGCTTTTACCCGTGAGCCATCAAATATACTGCGCAAGAAGCTATTGAAAGTATAGTACCCACATGCTGCGCTGGCTCCTCGTCACCCTGCTGGCCCTGATGCTGATCGGCTGGCTGGCCCCCGCGCTGCGGCGCTGGGGCTTTGGCAAACTGCCTGGCGATTTCAACTTCAAAGTGCGCGGACGCGAGGTCTCCGTGCCTCTGGGCTCCACCATCGTGCTCAGCCTGGTGGCAGGGCTGATCAGCAAGCTGCTGTAGCCGACAGCACGCCGATACGCGCTGGGCTATGTACGCATCAGCGCATCCAGCCGCGTGTCCCACTGCCCGCCCGGCAGCACACTGGCCAGCGCCGAATCCGACAAAGCAAAGCTGCGGTGCAATACCTGGGCCAATACGGCGCGGTAGTCGTGGTGGGCGGGCAGGTCGCGGTTCTCGTTCAGGTTGGCGCGTGCCAGGCCTGTCCATTGCCCATGCCACTTGCCGCCGCTCACTTGGTTGCCTATCAGCCACATGGCATTGCCAAAACCGTGGTCCGTGCCCTTGGTGCCGTTCTCGGCGCTGGTGCGGCCAAACTCGCTCATCACCACGATCACATCGCCGCTCTCGCTGAACTCCTGGCGCAGTTGCGCGATGCCCTGGGCGAGATTGCCCAGTCGGCCAGCCAGTTGCCCGGTAATGCCGCCTTGGTTGGCATGCGTGTCCCAGCCGCCTGCGGACAAAAAGCCCAGTGACAGGCGGCGGTCGTTGCGCATCAAGGTGCCCAGGTGCTGTGCGTCCAGTTGCAGGCCCACGGGGTCGGCTGCGCCGTTGCTGGCGGCCTGCATTTGGGCGTTTTGCGCGGCGGTGTTGGCGGGGGTGCCGTCTTTGTCCAGTGGGCGGTCCAGCATATTGGTTTGCTCGCGCAAGGCAGCGGCGCGTTGCGCGGTCATGGCCGTGCGGGCATCGCCCAGCTCTTGCGCGCTGCGCATGCGGCTGTCTGCGCCTTGGCGAAAGGCGATGCTGACTTTGTCGTTGCCCGCGTACAAGTCCATCAGCGCCTGGCGCTGGCTGGGGTTGCCCAGCACGCCCAGGCGCTCTGCTGCTTGGCCTTGGGGGATGAGCTTGACCTTGGCATTGCCCGCCAAAATGGCCGGGTTGGCCTCGCCCACACCCAGTGCGGTGGGGGTTTTGTGCAAGCTGGCCAGTTGGTTGATCCAGCCCGGCGCGCCACTGGTTTTGCCCGAGTGCGCGGTCTCCATTTGGTATTGCGCGTCAAAGTGCGAGCGGTTGGGCGCGGGCATGCCCGCTGCGGGCACGAAGCTGAGCACGCCTTGCTGCCACAGCGGCATCAGCACGGCCATAGCGGGGTGCATGCCGAAGCTGTTGTCCAGCTTCAAAGCCGTTTGCGCGGAGCCGTCGGGTGGGGCAATAGCGATGGTAGGGCGCAGTTGGTAGTAGTCGGCATCGGCATAGGGCACAAAGGCGGACAGACCATCGTAGGCCCCGCGCAAAAACACCACCACCAAACGGCCTTGCGCCTTGGTGCCAGAGGGTGCCGTCTGTGCCCACACGCGCGGGCTGGCGGCCACGGCCCAAGCAGTGCCCAGGCCTGCGGCCAAGCGGTGCAATACATGGCGGCGAGAAAAAGAGTCTGTGTGCATGGCTGGCTCCCAAAAGATTACTTGCTCATAAAGTCCGGGCTGGCCAACATCAGGCCGCTGCGCAGGTTGGGCGCTTCGCGGGCAATGCGCTCGCGGCTTGCGGGGCTTAGGAAGGCTTGCAAATAAGTTGGCTCGGTCATCCGGTTACCCAGGCCCAGGGCGTAGTCGGCGCGGCGGGTCAGTGCCTCGGGGGCTAGCCAAGTGGCGGCGCTGGTTTTGTAGCCGTCTGGCGTGGGCCAGGCGTGCAGCGGTTGGCCTGCCTGGTTTAAAAAACCGATCGTTTGTTGGATATCACGCGGGTCTTTCACGCCGCCTTGCGCTGTAAGTGCCGAGCAGGCGTAGTCCAGCGGCGTTTTGAACAAGCTGTGGTCTGTGCTCCAAAACTCGGGCGATTCCACCATGGCTTGCATTACCGCGCGGATGTCGCCCTGCGTGCGGGTGAAGGTGCTGGCCAGTTGGTCTAGCAGCGCCTGGCTGGGCTGGTCAGACACAAAGGTGTGCGCCAGGCGCAGGGTCACGCGCTGGGCCGTGGCGGGGTGGCGCGCCAGCATGCGGATAGCGTCTTGGCCTTCTTGCATGCCATTGCTTTTAAAGCTTTGGCCCAACAGCAGCTTGTCGCCGGTGTCGTGCTGGCGGGGGTTGAAAGCAAAGCCTTTGCCTTGGCCAGGCTGCACGGTCCAGCCGGTGAGAATACGCGCCAGCTCGCGCACATCGGCTTGGGTGTAGCCAGCGCCGACGCCCAGGGTGTGCAGCTCCATCAGCTCGCGGGCGTAGTTTTCGTTCAGGCCGCGCACATTGCTCTGCGCCTGGTCCAGGTACAGCAGCATGGCGGGGTGGTGCGCGCTGGCCAGCACCAGGTCTTCAAACTTGCCTAGCGCGCGTGCGCGCAGGGTGGTGGCGTAGTTACCTATGAAAGCGCGGGTGGGGCCTTTGGTGACGGAGACATTAAAGTGGTTAAACCAAAACTCGGTCATCTTGGCC
This sequence comes from Polaromonas sp., assembly GCA_043772355.1. Taxonomy (GTDB): domain Bacteria; phylum Pseudomonadota; class Gammaproteobacteria; order Burkholderiales; family Burkholderiaceae_C; genus JAAFIP01. Next base: position 1,462 of record JAYVGI010000353.1, on the reverse strand, counting down.
AACAGCGGCTGCTCCAGCGCGCCGTCGCTGCAGGCCATCACCCGCCAGGCGGCCGAGCTGCGCACGATCTCACGTAAAAATCGCTCCTCCACCACGGCTTTGTCGGCCTCGCTGTCCTGCGCGTTGGCAGCGCGTTCGCGCAGTTTTTTACGCGCTTCGGTAAAGGCATGAAAATCACGCGCCAGATCGTCCACCGGGGCGTTGAACGCGGCCAATTCAGTGGGGATCAGGGGGCTTTTTTGGCTGGCTTCGTAAGCGCCGTCGATTTGTTGCAGCGCCCAGACTTTGGCTCCGGTGTGTGCCGCCTGCGCGCTGGCCGGGCTGGGGCCGTAGCCCAGGCGCGAGGTGGCGCGCCATACCGCTGCGGGGCCACTGTCTGCCTGCGCCAGGGCCTGTGCACTCAAGAAGAGCAGGCTGCAAGCTATGGCGATGAAGGGTGCCCTACGCCTTGGGTGGCTTGTGGGGGACGCGTAGTATCCGTGCATGGTGGTCTCCTATGCTTTAGGGTTCTCCTGCTCAACGCAACCAAGCGTGCAATGGTTGGCAGATTTACACAGGTTTACCGAGATGGTAACTTGTTTTAACAAGCAAAATAGGCCTCTAGCCTCATAGAATATTGCGGGAGCAGCTATAAATTATGTAGTGATAATTTAACAGCATCTATGACGCTGGGGGTCCAGCATTGCCTGGCTGCCCAGCGAATTCACCTTATTCGCAGCCAACAAGGAAGGCGAGCCAAGGCGTGGACGCTACAGCAAATACCTGCAGATGGCCTTGCCTGAGCATGGTGCGATCAAGGCGGCCAGGCGGTTGGCGGCGTCAAGCTTGTAGCTGCGCAGGCCGTCTTTCCGTAATGATCCTTCGGCGTCTGCGATCCGACTCAATCTGCACGATCTGACACATAGACGCGCGCGTGGGCGGCTGCGAGCGGTCTGGCGTGTAGAAGCGCGGTATTTATGCATCAAATACGATTCTAGCCCAATGGAATATTGCGGGAGCAGCTATGAAATAAGTAGTGAATTCCGAATACTTAAGCGCTTCAATGCGTTATCTCACGCAGCATGGCGTTGCGCAGAATGCGGTTGAGCCGGGTTTGGTAGCCGCTGCCACCAGACTTTAGCCATTGCAGCACATCTGAATCCAAACGCACGGTGGTGGACTGTTTGGTGGCTTTGTAGAGCGGGTTGCGCACAGCGTTTTGCCAAAAAGCATCACCCAATGCGGCGATGTCGCTTTTGTCAATTTGCTTGTCGCTTTGCGCTGCAAGTGCTGCAACTTCTGCGCGCTGCTTGGCGGTGAGTGCGGGCATGTTTTGCGGGTCTAGCTGGAATTTAACGGGTCGTGTTTTCATAACGCTTCCTTTCTTGCTTGTCCGCTTTACGGGCGCTGATGATGCAAAAAACTTCTGTGTCTTCGTCTGCCGCGACTGTGTGGGCGACCAGCAGTAAAAGGTGGCCATCCA
>JAYVGI010000352.1:0-2919 GCA_043772355.1 Polaromonas sp. | reverse complement strand
GATTTGGCTGGATACGCTGGACGATGCATTGGCTTTGCTGGGCAAGAAAAAGGAGGCCCGTTTGTTTGTGCAGCAGGTAAAGCTGACCAGCACGCACTTCGTGCAACTGCTGCCTTGGCTCAAAAAGAGGCCACTTACTGCGTTGGCGCTGGGTGATGATTGGCCACGCCTGTTGGCGGTGGTGGCTTGGTTGCGCGCACACCCACGCCCCGGTATTTATCTGCGCCAGGTCAACATCCCCGGTATTGACAGCAAATTTATCGAGCAGTACCGCCATGTATTGGCGCAGTTGCTGGATTTGTCACTACCGGCGCAGGCCATTGAAAATGCAGCAGTGGGTGCAGCCCAATTTTGTGCGCGCTACGGATTTAGAGATAAACCACTGCGGATTCGTTTTCGCCTTTTGGATCCGCGATTAGGATTTTTTTCATGTACTGGCGCGCAGCATGCGGGCGCGCAGGATGTACAAATCACACAACAGGCGTTTGCGCAACTCGCATTGAAGCTGCAGCGCGTGTTTATCACAGAAAACGAGGTGAACTTTCTGGCCTTCCCTTTAGTGCCTGGCAGCATGGTGATATTTGGCGGCGGCTATGGTTTTGAGGCTTTGGGCACTGCCCCATGGCTGCACGCTTGCCCGGTGCATTACTGGGGCGACATTGACACCCATGGGTTTGCCATTTTGGACCAGTTGAGAGCCCAACTCCCGCATGCGCAATCGTTCTTGATGGATCGCAACACGCTCATGGCGCATACGGCCCACTGGGGCCAGGAGCCAGAGCCCCAACTGCGCGACTTGCAGCGTCTGTCACAGGATGAGCAAGCTATGCTTGATGATCTGAGGCATCACCGCTTGAAAGAGAGATTGCGGTTAGAGCAAGAGCGCATTGGGTACGGCTGGGTGCTGCAGGCTTTGAAGGAAATGTGTTGCTAAGCGATGGTGCCACATTAACCCCCTTGTGCCCCTCAGCAGAACCAGCATTCACTGGAGAGCGAAAACTGATAGCGATCAAAACTCGTACAGCTTTGCAGGGTTTTCTACAAAAATATTTTTCCGCAACTGTGCGTCGCTCACCCAGTCGCCTAGCAGGTTGCACAGATCTGCGTCGTTGGGCATCGGGCCTTTCACCATCACATGCGGCCAGTCGCTGCCCCACAGCAGGCGTGCGGGGTTGGCGCGCAGCAGGGCCTCGGCGAAGGGCTGCACGTCGGCATAGGGCGGGCTGCTGTGCTGCGATATGCGGTAAGGCCCGGTGAGCTTGACCCAGGCTTTGCCCTCTCGTACCAGTGACAACAGGTTTTGAAAGCCGGGGTCTTGGGTGCTGTGGCGGGTGGGCACGTAGCCCAAGTGGCCAAGGACCAGATCGACGGGAAGGTCGCCCAAGTCGCTGGCAAGGTTGGGAAATTCGTTGACGTGCATCAGCAGTTCAAGATGCCATTTCAAAGGTGCAATGCGCTGGGCTAACTGGTGCAGTTCATCAATGGGTAACGCGCCCTTGGCGCTCGCCAGACCGACGATATTGCAGCGCAGGCCGCGTACGCCTGCGCTGTGCAGGGCTTGTAGTTCGTCATCGCTGATGCCGGGGTTAACTACGGCTACGCCGCGCAAGTGCTGTGGGTCGGTAGCCAGTGCAGCGACCAATGCCCGGTTGTCATTGGCGTACACGCTGGGCTGCACGAGGACGGCGCGTTGTACGCCCAGAGTGCTCAGCAGCGCGCGGTAGCCGGGCAGCAGCGCATCGGGCGGGGTGTAGATGCGCTGCGCTGCGTAGGGGTACAGATGCGCAGGCCCGCAGATGTGGGCATGGCAATCGGTAGCGCCTGCGGGCATGGTGATACGCGGCTTGCGTAGCACCGGGTCAGGCGCTTGGCACAGGGGTGCGTTGGACGGGGCATCTTGCCCCCTCTCCCGCTCGCGGGAGAGGGCAGGGGTGAGGGCGGCAGGCATAGTCATTAACTTTGAAAAAACTTACTGCGGCTCAATCCGCGCATCACGCGCAATCTTTTGGTACTTGCTGATCTCATCGCGCACAAAGCTTGCGAACTGCTCGCTCGACATGGGTTTGGCATTGATGTCTGCACTGGCATAGGCGGCCTTGACCTGCGGGTCTTGCATGGCACGGTTGATGTCGGCATTGATCTTTTGCACCACGGCGGCAGGCGTGCCTGCGGGTGCCCACACGCCAAACCACAGGCTGATATCAAAGCCGGGGTAGCCTTGCTCGGCGATGGTGGGGATATCAGCCGCAGCCTCAGCGCGGGTGCTGCCGGTCACGCCCAGCACCCGAAGCTTGCCGCCCTTGACCTGGCTGATCGCCGTGCCATAGGGTGCCATGTAGTAGGCGGTGCGCCCGACCATCGAGTCTTGAATCGCCTCGGGCGAGCCCTTGTAGGGGATGTGCAGCATCTGGATGCCCATGGTCTGGTTGAAGTACTCGGCAGTGAGGTGCGTGGAGCTGCCCAGCCCTGCGGAGGCAAACGGCACATCGCCCGGCTTGGCCTTGGCTGCGGCCACCAGGTCTTTGATGCTCTTGTACGGGCCGTCAGGTGAGGTGACCAAAAGGTAGGGCGAGGTGCCCAAAATGTTCACGTCGATCAAACTTCTCTGTGGGTCGTAGGGCAGCTTTTTATAGATGGCCGGGTTGGCCGCATAAGAGGCCGACTGCACCAGCAAGGTGTAGCCGTCCGCCGGGGCGTTGACGACTGCACCCGTGCCTATCAAACCGCCCGCACCGGGGCGGTTCTCGATGATGACGGGCTGCTTCCACAACTCTGTGAGGTACTTGGCCACAATGCGGCCTGCAATGTCGGCACCCGAGCCTGCGGTGAGTGGCACCACCATTTTGACGGGGCGGTCGGGGAAGGTTTGGGCTTGGGCGGTGAGCGCGAATGCACTGAGGCTCAGGGCAATGATTGGGC
>JAYVGI010000351.1:0-2222 GCA_043772355.1 Polaromonas sp. | reverse complement strand
CTTAAACAGCCAAGCGCTTGCGGCCTTTGGCGCGGCGAGCGTTAATGACAGCGCGGCCGCCACGGGTTTTCATGCGGACCAGAAAGCCGTGGGTACGTGCGCGGCGGGTCTTGGAGGGTTGGTAAGTGCGTTTCATGGTTCAATTCTCTAAATCGCTCAAGACATACGGTGAAGTCAACAAGCTGGGGAAATATTTCGCGAATATAGTATTCGGCGAAACCTAGCATTATCGCAAAATCTAGGCTAAAAATCCAGCCACACCAAGCATTTAGTGGCTTTTTCAGTGGTTTCGCACGAGCTTGGCATGGCAACACCTTGTTTTGGCTAACCAGTCCTTTTTACATTTTCCCTGACTTGTGGATAACCCCTTGGGCGCGCTACAATACGAGGTAGTAATTTTATGACATATCCACAAATACAAGGCAAGCAATAATAATGGCCGAGGGACAAGCCGCTCACAGTCCACAGGACGTGCCGCAAGTGGGTTTTAACCCCGCACAGCTATGGGCGTCTTGCTTATCTCAGCTGGCCTTAGAGCTGCCCGAGCAGCAGTTCAATACCTGGATCAAACCCCTCACCACGAGCATCTCGCAAGACCTGTCGCGCATCACCGTATTCGTTGGCAACCGCTTTAAGCTGGACTGGGTGCGGGCCCAGTATGCGGGCCGTATTGCCTCTTTGCTGGACGTGTCCAGCCGCCAACTCTCGGGCCAAGGTATCACGCTAGAGTTAGCGCTTGCTCCGCGTGAGGCCGCTGCCAAGCCTAGCTCTACGGCGGTCATCGACCACATGGTCGCCATGCCTGAGGCGCTGCCCGATGTGGCCAACTATGCAGACGACAACCCAGACCAAGGGGTTAAAACCCGCCTCAACACCGCTTTGACTTTTGACAGCCTGGTCGAGGGCACGGCCAACCGCATGGCGCGCGCCGCCGCCATGCATGTGGCCAGCAGTTTGGGCAACCTGTACAACCCCCTGTTTATCTACGGCGGTGTCGGTTTGGGCAAAACCCATTTGATGCACGCCATAGGGAACCACCTGCTCAAAGACAGGCCCAACGCCAAAGTTCTCTACATCCACGCCGAGCAGTTTGTCAGTGATGTGGTTAAAGCCTACCAAGGCAAGCGTTTTGACGAGTTTAAATACCGCTACCACTCGCTCGATTTACTGTTAATTGACGATGTGCAGTTCTTTGCCAACAAAGACCGCACGCAAGAAGAGTTCTTCAACGCCTTTGAGGCGCTGCTGGCCAAAAAGTCGCACATCGTGATGACCAGCGACACCTATCCCAAGGGCCTCACTGACATCCATGAGCGCTTAGTGTCGCGTTTTGACTCAGGCCTCACCGTGGCCATCGAGCCGCCCGAGCTAGAGATGCGGGTGGCGATTTTGATCAGCAAGGCAAGGGTAGAAGGGGCCGATATGCCAGAAGAGGTGGCTTTCTTTGTGGCCAAAAACGTGCGCTCTAACGTGCGTGAGCTAGAGGGTGCGCTGCGCAAAATTCTGGCTTATTCACGCTTTAACCAAAAAGACATCTCCATCCCGCTGGCGCGCGAGGCCCTGCGCGATTTGCTGTCCATCCAAAACCGCCAGATCGGCGTAGAGAACATCCAGAAAACCGTAGCCGACTACTACAAGATCAAAGTGTCGGACATGTACAGCAAAAAGCGCCCGGCCAGCATTGCAAGGCCGCGCCAGATTGCCATGTACCTGGCCAAAGAACTCACCCAAAAGAGCCTGCCCGAGATCGGCGAGCTGTTTGGTGGGCGTGACCACACCACCGTGCTGCACGCCGTGCGCAAAATAGGTGCCGAGCGGCAAACCGTCAACGAACTCAACCAGCAACTGCATGTGCTGGAACAAACCTTGAAAGGCTAAACCACATGACCCTGACGACCCATTGCCAGCCTATTGCCGTGACCAATGCCTCTATGAATGCCAAGGATAAGCTTGGGGATAGATTTGGGACAACACCCTACTTATCCACAGGCGTAGCCAAAACAACCAAGTTATCCCTGAACTGCACGGGCAAACATGCTCGCTTAAACACAGTGTTCACAGCGCGCTAAAACCATGATTAAACAGGCGAAAATACGCTTATCCACACAAAAGTGCGCGCTCTACTACTACTACTACTATTCTTAATTAATTAAAACCAAGAGAAGAGGTTGACATGATCGTTTTGAAGGCAACTCAAGAAAAGCTGCTCTACACCCTGCAAT
>JAYVGI010000350.1:0-4831 GCA_043772355.1 Polaromonas sp. | reverse complement strand
TTTTTATAAGTGTTTTTGGCCTCTAGCCCACTAAACAATTGCGGGAGCAGCTACTATTTGTATAGCGTTTGAGAAATGAAGGAGAACTGCCATGGCCTTTAACGACTTCACGATGGACAACTTTTGGTTGCCCTACACCCCGAACCGCCACTTTCGCCAAGACCCGCGCGTGCTGGTGGCCGCCGAGGGCATGCACTTCACCACCCACGACGGCAAGAAGGTGCTGGACGGCATCAGCAGCCTGTGGTGCGTGGGCGCGGGGCATAACAGAAGGCCCATCAACGAGGCGATTAAAAAGCAGCTAGACACGCTGGACTACGCCACCGCTTTTAACGCCAGCAACGACAAAGCCTTCAAAGCCGCAGAGATGATTGCCCACATGGCACCGGGTGACCTGAACAAGGTGCTGTTTTGCAACTCGGGCAGCGAGGCGGCAGACACGGCCATGAAAGTGGCCCTGGCCTACCACCGCGCGCGCGGCGAAGGGCATCGCAACATGTTCATTGGCCGCGAGCGCGGCTACCACGGCGTAGGCTTTGGTGGCATGAGCGTGGGCGGCATTCCGGCCAACCGCAAGGCCTACGGCACCTCGCTGCTGCCGCGCGTAGACCATATGCGCTTCATCCACGACCCGGTCAACCACGCCTACATCCACAACCAGGAGCCGGTGTGGAACGAAGACATCTTGACCGAGCTGGAAAACCGCATCATCCCGCTGCATGACGCTAGCAATATTGCAGCGGTGATGGTCGAACCGGTGGCAGGCAGCGCAGGCTGGTACCTGCCACCCAAGGGCTACTTGAAGCGCCTGCGCGAAATCTGCGACAAGCACGGCATCTTGCTGATTTTTGACGAAGTGATCACCGGCTTTGGCCGCTTGGGTGTTAACTTTGGGGCCGACTACTACGGCGTGGTGCCTGACATGCTGACCTTTGCCAAGTGCGTCACCAATGGCGTGATTCCCTTGGGCGGGGTGATTTGCCGCGAGACGATTTACCAAACCTTCCAAGACGCCAACGCCAAGTCGCCCGACCACGCGATTGAGTTCATGCACGGCTACACCTACAGCGGCCACCCGGTGTCCTGCGCAGCCGCCATTGCCACGCTGACCTTGTTCAAGGAAGAAAATCTGTTTGAACGCGCAGGCCAGATGGGCCAGGTGCTGGGCGACGCGATGCACAGTGGCCTGAAGGGCCTGCCCAATGTGGTGGGTATCCGCACCTTGGGGCTGGCGGGAGCGGTAGAGCTGTCCAGCATTGCCGGTGCACCCGGCAAGCGCGCTTACGACATTTTTTTAGACTGCTACCACCACGGCGTGCTGGTGCGCGCTGCGGGCGACAACCTGGTGCTGTGCCCGCCGTACATCGTGGACAAAGCGCAGATTGAGCAGATGGTAGGCACGCTGGGGGCAAGCATCAAAAAACACGCGTGATTGCATTTCTAAACCAGCACCGTTGCCCTAACTTGCGCCAGCACGGTCTGCGACTGCGCTTGTGGACGGGTATGGCGTAGAAACGAAATAAGACGCATCTGGTGCGATCCCGGTGGGCAAGGTGCCAAAGTGCATCTGAAGTGCATCATTTATTTTTAGTACTATAGTGATATGGTTCGTGGTAAAATGTAAAGTATTACTCTCCACTTTGCTTTGTTACTACGATAAATGGCGCTATTTTTCTGTTTACGCTGCACACCCGCCACTGGCCACGAGGGCGGGCGCGCATGAGAAATCTGTTTGGTTTGTTTTCCAAGCGCTCCCAGCAGGAGGCTGACGCGCAGCTAAACGAAGAGGGCCACGAGAGTACTGTGCGCATGCCCCTGGAGGGCGGGCGTGGCGCAGCAGACTCACGCATGCACCACAGCGTGCTGTCGTGGGCCTCGTCACTGGCTTCTACCCCGCAGCAAAACGAGGCCGAGCAGGCAGTCGATTCAGCCCTGTGGCAGCGGGTGGCCAGTGAGCGCTACGGAGAGTTTAAAAGCGTATGTGCCACCTTGCCGCTGAACCGGCTGACCGCCGTGCGGGTGGGTGCCGAGCTGTGGGCTGCGCGCAGCCTGCCACGGGGCAGGCCCTTGCATGTGTACGCTGGTACCAAGCTGGTGGGTGTGCTGGACACCCGTACCCACCAAGTGGCCCTGCGCAGCGATGTGGTGCGCAAAGAGCTGGAGAACCTGGTGACCAACGCCATGCCCGAGGCCGCCTCGGGTACGCCCCCCGGCTTTACTGAAAGCTATTTGTGGGACGTGATTTGGCAGTACGCCATGCACGACCCCACCGCGTTGATGGAAGTGCCGCTGGAGGTGGCCTACCGGCCGCTGCAAATGCGCCGCTTGCCTGGTGTCACGCCCAGCTTGCTGGAGCCGCGCCACACCACCCTGATGCGCTTTTTGCTGAAAGACAACTTTACCTTTGAGCAGTTGCTCAGCTTGACCGAGATTCCGATCTACGAGCTGTGTCAGGACATCACGGCCCTGGTGCTGACGCGCTCTGTGCGGGCCGTTTAAAGCCGTTGCATGTGGCTTATTCCATTGCTAAATCATTCCTGTCGTTGTTGCGTCGCCTTGCCGTGCTACAGCACTCCCGTAGGCTCCGCGCCTAGACATTAATGATGTAGAAATGGAATAAGCGGCGCTTGGCCGCCAGCACTGGGGCCCTCAGTGCAAAATCACCGGGTTTTGCGCCAGCTGGGTATAGCACTCCAGCGCGTCTTCCACTTCGTCTTGGGTGGGGGTTTTTTCTTGCCAGGCGTTGATCTGCTGCTGGAACAGCTCGGCCCAGGAGCCGTCCAAATACACCTCTTTGCCTGAGCGTTTGTCCACAATCTCAAAGCCGTGGCGCGCCAGGCGCAGGCCTGAATTGTCGGTGCTGCCATTGGCACCGGGCACCGATTTACCTTGGATGGCACTGCCCGTAGTGCCGCCGCGGTTGTGCATGGCTACTTCTACCGCGTCTTGCGCTGTGGATGAGTCCTGGGCCTCGGCTTGCAGGTGTACCACCACATAAGAGTCAGAGTCGTAGAGCATTTGCATAGAGGTGTGTCCTTGGTCGCGGTTCAAGCGTACTACATATGATGTAGCAACGCGCGAGCCAATTTCAAGGCCGACAGGGTTTTTCCGCAGAAATTCACGAAAAACGCCACAATTGCGGCGCGGCTAGCGCAAAGCGGGGCTGCGCAGTTGCAGCTCAAAGGTGTTGCCGTTGGCCTCGGTTTGCAAGATGCGCACCGGCAAATAGCCCAAACTAGGGGCCAGCCAAAGCTCCAGGCGCGAGTCAAACTCCTTGCGCGGGTTGCGCACCAGGTGCAGCGCCATCGACTCGCCTGCAGGCACCAGGGTTTTTTCGCTTTCCTGCACCAAAAACAACCAGCTATCGGCCTCTTCGGTATTGACCACTTGCAGCGCGACTTGGCCCGCCTGGGCCAACTGCGCCGCACCGCCCGCCGCCATGGCAGCCAGTTGCATCAACATACTCAGGCGGTCTTGCGCGCCAGCTTGCAAGGGTGCGCTGATTTGCTTGCCAGAAAACGTAATTTTGCCCGCCTCGCGCTGAAAGTGCGCAGCTTTTTCGCTGCGGTTAAAGCGTTTGTCAGAAAACCGCTCGGGCAGCAAACCCGCAGGCCCCAGCTTGCCCACGCTGGTTTGCGTCAGCAGGGTGATAAACAGGGCGGACGATTCCAGCCGCAGTTGGTACTCGCTGCCGTCGGTTGTCCAGTCCAGCGTGCCTGAGCCCGCTTTAGGCTGCCCCCCGCTGACCTGTATGGCGTTGTAGCTCAGCCTGCCGGAGGCGGGAAACTGTAGCGCCAAGGGGGTGCGCTGGGCTGGTTCAGTGGCGCGCAGGGCTGCTTCAGTGGCGGTGCGGCTGGTGGGTGTGGCAGCGGCAGGGCTGTCGGTGGGTGCCTGGGCGACTGTGCCGCTTTGGGCGGACAGGGTGCTGGCAAGGGGTACGGCCTCATCGGCAGCGGCTGCGGGTGGTGTGGCGGCAGGGGTGGCGGCAGGGGTGGCGGCAGGGGAAGCGGCTGGGCTGGCAGCCGGGTCTGCGGCGACAGCCTGCGCTATGGCTATGGTTTCGGGAGCTGCTTGCGCAATATCTGCCTTGGCCACCGGGGGATTTGGCTTGACCTGGGCAGCTGGTGTTGGTTTTTTGCGGGGCGCAGTGGGAGTGGGCGATGGCGCTGCGGGCGCGGGCACCGTGCCTGGTGCCGCAGCGGCAGGGGCTGCGTCAATCTGGCGGGTGTTCAGGACTGCGCTGGGCCCCGCTGCTGCGCCCAATGCCGTGGTGTAGCCCGTCAATAGCACCGAGTGCGCCACCAGCACCAGCGCCACCAAGGCCAGCAAAACGCGCAGTGGCATGGGAAAGGTGGAGCGAGTCGGCATAGAGCCAAATATACCCGTTGCCCTGCCGCAATATGCGCACTCTATAAAACATAGCGCTCCGTCTAAGCAGGGCAGTGGGGTACATGGGTATAGGTTAAAAACAGGCATCCTGTACGTTGGGTAGCCGCTGTTTGCCGAAAACCAGCCAAAAAGGCTTCTTGCAGCGCATTTTGGGTTCGGATGGCACTCTCTATTTCATAGCTGTTTCCGCTTTATTCTAGAGGGCTAAAGGCGGATATCTATCTAAACTAGCGGCGATCCCAGCAGCAAATTCACGGTTTTCGGCCGATGCGCAAGCCGCCAGAGGCTTCGCAACGGCTCCAAACCGTACCGCGCGACAAAATATAGGCGTTACCCTGTGTACCCCACTGGCCTGCATAGACGGAGTGCTACTGTTTAATGAGTAGGTGGTTTTCCAAGCGACCCTTGCGCAGGCGCGCTACGAGGTCTGTGCGGGTGAGGC
>JAYVGI010000349.1:0-2872 GCA_043772355.1 Polaromonas sp. | reverse complement strand
AACATTTACATGGACGGCTCAGTCAGCGTCAACCACGGCGGCACCGAGATGGGCCAGGGCCTGAACACCAAAATGGCGCAAGTCGCAGCCGACGGTCTGGGCATCTCGGCACGCCAAGTGCGCGTGACCGGCACCGACACGCAAAAGGTACCCAACGCATCAGCCACCGCAGCCTCCAGCGGAGCCGACATCAACGGCGCAGCCGTCAACAACGCCTGCGACCAGATGCGTGAGCGCTTGGCGCCTGTGGCTGCGCGCATGCTGGGTTGCAAAGCGGAAGATATCGTCTTTGCGCAAGGCGTGGCCTCTGTTCGCCAAGATGCCAGCTCCGTTCACCAAGGCACCACCTCCGTTCGTCCTGAGCTTGCCCCAGGACTCGCACCATCTGCGACCTCACCAAAACCCACTCAAGTCGATTGGAACAGCCTGATCAAGCAAGCCTGGCTCGACCGCGTAGGCCTGAGCGTGACGGGGTTTTACATGACCCCCGACATCAAATACGACTTCACCACCCTGCAAGGCAAAGCCTTCTACTACAACTGCTACGGCGCAGCCGTGACCGAGGTAGAGATCGACACCCGCACGGGAGAGTGGTGGCTCAAAGCCGTAGACATCGTGCACGACGCAGGCCAAAGCATCAACCCCGCCGTGGATTTAGGCCAGATCGAGGGTGCCTACATTCAAGGCATGGGTTGGCTCACCATGGAAGAGTGCGTCTGGGATCTCAAAGGCAAGGGCGACAAGGATAAGGATGGAAACGCTAGCTTTTCGGGCCGAGGCAAGCTCCTCACCCACGGTCCCAGCACCTACAAAATCCCCGTCGCCAGCGATGTACCCGAACACTTCAAGGTCAGCTTCTTCGACGGCCAAAACGTCAAGCCCACGCCCTTCCGTAGCAAAGCCGTGGGCGAGCCCCCGCTGATGCTAGCCCTGTCTGCCTACTTCGCCCTGCGCGACGCGGTGAGCGCTAGCGCCGACCACAAAGCGCGCGTGGACTTGACGGCACCTGCTACGCCGGAGCGGATTTTGATGGCGTGTGAGCGGGCCAAGGCGCGTGTGTAGTGAACCGCAGAGCAGTTGTTGGCCACCGTCAACGCTATGCTGCGAGCGAAAATCTGTCATCCCGTTCTGCAATCAACACTTCCGCGGGTATCCCTAAACCCTTGTGCAGGCGGCGAATCATAGGCAGAGTGAGGGGGCGTGTGCGCCCCAGCACTTCATACACCCGGTTGCTTTTGCCGATGAAGGGCTCCAGGTCTTTGATCGTCAACCCACCGTGCTCCATACGGAATTTGATGGCCTCGATGGGGTCTGGCGGGTCAATCGGGTGGTGCTTGGTTTCGTAGGCCTGCACTAGCGTGGCCAACACGTCCAGACGGTCGCCCTTGGGTGTGCCTAAATCCGGGTCAAACTCCATCAGCGCTGAAATTTCGCGTAGTGCGGCCTGGTAAGCGACAGCGGTATGAATCGGTTTAATTTCCATCATGACACTCCTAAGTGCGGTTAGGCCATCTCTACGGTTTGCGCATCACTCGCATCGTACTGTTTATGCGTTCCCACAAACTTGATAAATACCAATTGCAATTTGTACGATACGGCAACGACCAAGCGGTAGTCATTGCCTTTGATATTGAACACCACCCGCCGGCCTTGCAAAATGCTGGCGTTGCCATACGGTGCTTTGATAGCTGCAGGCTGTAGCCAAGTCGCCTTGCTGAGCTCTTCAAACCAGGCCCGTAGGGGCTGCTCCGCCTCTTGGTATTGGGGTTGCTCCCACAAGGTTTTTAGCGTGGAAACGGCAATGACTCGCATTGCACAAATTACAGTCCCGCCATGGGACTTGCATAGGGCGTTGGTCTGACGTACAATGAAATTTATTTGTACGTCAAACACTGAAAAGGAGCGCTCCGTGAACACCAAACTAACGCTTCGCCTGGACGAGGCTTTGATTCAACAAGCCAAAGCATACGCTGCCAAAGAAGGCCGTTCGGTGTCCGAACTGGTGGCTGGTTATTTTGCGCGGCTGACTGAACCAGTGCAAGATAAACCCGCTGACCCGGCTGTTCCAGCGCCACGCCGCAGCTCATTGCGCGGTATTTTGGCGGGCTCCAAGTTGGATGAGTCTGACTACTACAAATACCTGGAGCGCAAATACCAATGAGCGTCTTAGTCGATACCAATGTGGTGTTGGATTTGCTGCTGGCGCGACCCGAGTTTGTGGAAGATGCCGACAAGGTCATTAGCGCGATTGAGTTTGGCCAAGTGCCGGGTTATATCGGTGCTACGTCGCTCACCACGGTGGATTATTTTGCATCCCGTGCTTTTGGCCGCGAGCAGGCGCGTACGCATGTACGGCATGTGCTCAAGATATTCGAGATTGCTACCGTGAACCGCGCCGTACTGGAAGCTGCCGCGATGGCACCCATGCGAGACTTTGAGGATGCTGTGCTGGTGGCGGCGGCGCGGTTGCACGATATACCGACCATCATTACCCGCAACGCTAAAGATTTTCAAGGCTGTGGGCTTCAAATATATTCACCACGCGAGTGGTTGGCTTCTAAGGGTTTGTGACTGTATTTATGCCATTTTCTAATTTGGGTTTCTCAGCTGCCGTGCTGCCTGCCTTACAACGTGCGTTGGCAGAAAAATTGTACGCCGCGCCCACCGCCATCCAGGCTGGTGCCATTCCCGCCATCTTGCAGGGCCGTGATGTGCTGGGCTCTGCGCAAACTGGCTCGGGTAAAACCGCAGCCTTTGTGCTACCGATTTTGCAGCAGGTAGCTCTTTCTGCACCTACTTCACCACGCCGCACGCAGGCACTGATCCTGGTGCCCACGCGCGAGCTGGCGGTGCAGGTGGGAGAGGCGCTGGA
>JAYVGI010000348.1:0-29305 GCA_043772355.1 Polaromonas sp. | reverse complement strand
CACATTTCCCAGCAAGAGCAGCAGATTGCCACGCTGTCCGAGCAGTCAGCTCAAAAAGAACTTCACATTTCCCAGCAAGAGCAGCAGATTGCTGCGCTGTCCGAGCAGTCAGCTAAAAAAGAACTTCACATTTCCCAGCAAGAGCAGCAGATTGCTGCGCTGTCCGAGCAGTCAGCTCAAAAAGACCTCGACATCCAACAGTTAGTATCTAAAATTACGTTGTTGACAAACGAAACTATACAAAAACAGCAGTTTATCCATCAACACAGAACCCGCCTCGCCGAGCAGCTAGAGCAGACTTCACAGCATGCCATCCTTATCGATCAACTTCAAAGCCGCACAGCTTTGCTTAAACAAGCTGTCAACGATGCCAGCAACAAGTTATCAGAAATAACAAATAGCAATTCATGGCTACTCACCCAACCTCTTCGAAGCATCCGAAGACATTTATCTAGTACCCCATTTATGAGTTTTAGAGCATTTTTATCTGACTCCAGTCGCTCTACTTGGCGCAAGCTTCCCATCACACTTGCCACTAAAAGTAAAATAAAACATTTTGCTTTTAGCAATTTATCGCTTTTTTTTAGTTGGAGTACCGCGTATAAGGCTTGGGAGAGCACGAGTGCGACTCGTTTGCAAAGCAATGCACACGTCAACAACATCTCGAACTTCGACTATCGTAACTTAAGTGATTTCGTGCCCTTAACTGAGGCGCCAGTATTGCAACACAAGCCAGCAAAGCTCATCTGTTTTTACTTACCCCAATTTCATGCAATTGAAGAAAACGACCTTTGGTGGGGTAAAGGTTTTACTGAATGGACAAATGTTCGTCCCGCGCAACCGCAGTTTGATGGTCACTACCAACCCCATGTCCCCGGTGAGCTGGGGTATTACAACCTGTTAGACGATGGGGTGCAGCGCCGCCAGGTTGAGCTTGCACAACTGTATGGCATCGGTGGATTTTGTTTCTATTTTTACTGGTTTGGCGGCAAGCGGCTTTTAGAAACCCCTATAGAGAATTACTTAAGTGACCGCGCACTCACATTACCTTTCTGCCTCTGCTGGGCAAATGAGAACTGGAGCCGCCGGTGGGATGGCCTCGACCACAGTGTTTTGATTGCACAACAACACTCCCCAGAAGACGACATTAACTTTATCAGCTATATCTCGAAGTATCTGTCTGATGCGCGGTACATCCGCGTCAGCGGAAAACCGTTGCTAATTGTCTACCGCCCAAGCCTGCTACCTCGTCCACGCGAGACCGTACAACGGTGGCGCAAATGGTGCGCGGACAATGGTATTGGTGAAATTTACATTGCTTATACCCAATCGTTTGAGGCCGCTAATCCCGCTGATTATGGATTCGATGCGGCGATCGAGTTTCCACCCAATAACTCTGCACCTCCATTGATTACCGACACAGTTACACCCGCCAGTGTTGACTTTAATTCCACTGTATACGATTGGCGTGCACTAGCTGATCGAAGTGAAAATTACCAAGCACCGCCTTACAAGCTATTTAGGAGCGTATGCCCGTCATGGGACAACACCCCTCGCCGCAAAAACGGCAGCACCGTATTTTTAAACAGTTCTCCTGCAAAATACCAGCGCTGGCTTGAAAATTCAATCCAGTACACCCTAGAGACAGAGCCCAACCCGGATGACAGACTAATTTTCGTGAACGCTTGGAATGAATGGGCCGAAGGCGCGCACCTAGAACCCGATGCGCGCTACGGATATGCATGGCTACAAGCCAGTCGCAATGCCCTAACTAAGACCGCCCCGACCAACCCACTGCTTTTGGTCACACACGATTGTCATCCACATGGCGCGCAATTTTTAACACTTGAGATAGGCCGACAGTTAGTGCGTAACGGGTATACCTTGGCAATTCTTACATTGGATGGAGGAAAGCTCTATGAAGAATTTGAACATCTTGGCGCTACATTTAATTTGGCAGAATCTGGCGTGCCAGCGCTTACTGCCTTTCTGGCAAGCATGCACGGATCAGGGTACAAAGACTGTATAACCAGCACGGTGGTTGCTGGCAGTGTGTTGCCTGCACTGAAAGCCCAAGGATTCAGAGTGCTTAGCCTAATTCACGAACTTCCAGGAGTTATCCATGGAATGAAGCAGGAGAGTAATGCTGCGACTATTGCAACTTTGGCCGACAAATTGGTATTTCCTGCCGCTCTCGTGCGTGACGGGTTCTCAACCATAGCGCCTGTTCAAGCAGATAAGACAATTGTTCGCTCACAAGGATTGCTCAGAGTAAATCCCTACAAGCACCGCAACGAGGAGGCGCGGCTTGCATTGTGCGAGCGTTTTGCGCTATCAAAAAACACACGATTTGTTGTCGCCGTAGGATATCTTGACCATCGAAAAGGAGCAGATTTATTCGCTGATGTAGCAGCCCGCATAGTAGCCAATTCGACAGACATAGTTTTCATTTGGGTTGGGCATGCCGAACCCAACATGCAGCGAACGGTTCAATCTCTTATCGATGCCTCAGGTATCGGCCACCGCTTTATATTGGCCGGCTTTGACGCTGCACCATTTATGTATTACGCAGCAGCATCAGTCTACGCCCTTACCTCGCGCGAAGATCCTTTCCCCAACGTGGTTCTTGAGTCAGCCTCGGTTGGTGTACCAGTAGTAGCTTTTTCAGGCACTACAGGAGCCGCCGATTTCATCGTTGAACATGGCGGCAGGTTGGCGCGTGCTGAAGATAATTCGGATTTTTCGAACCAAATCACAGAGCTACTCGCGCTCTCTATTGATCCGGAGACGCGAGAAGTTCCTCATTTGTCTTTGCAGCACTACGTGATAGATCTGCTGCATCACTTAAACGCAACCGCCCGCATCTCCGTTATTGTGCCCAACTACAACTACGGCCACTTGCTCGAAAGGCGCCTTGAATCCATCCGTTTACAGTCCTGTCCAATTTACGAGTTGATTATTCTGGATGACAACTCTACAGACGATAGCGTTGCACGTATCAAAGCTTACTGCGAAAAATATGCAATGCCATATGAGTTGCATATCAATACATGCAATTCTGGGTCAGTATTTCGTCAGTGGGAAAAGGGTATCAAGTTGGCATCTGGAGACATTGTTTGGATTGCGGAAGCGGACGATACAAGCGAGCCCACTTTTCTTGCCGCATTAGCCTCGTCTTTTGAAACCAAAAAAACAGTTTTGGCCTACAGCCAGTCCAAGCAAATCGATAACATCGGTACGGTATTGGCCCCCAACTATTTAGCCTATACCCACGACGTGTCTGACCAATGGATGCAAAGCCACCAGTCACCGGGAGCGCTGGAAATTTGCAACTCACTTTGTATAAAAAATACAATTCCCAATGTCTCCGGTGTCCTCTTACGAAAATCGGCTCTTCTTCATGCATTTGCCACTATCGGTGAGCGCTTGTTTGACTACAAGGTGGCCGGAGATTGGCTTGTCTATCTGCATATGCTCAAACAAGGCGATCTGTACTTTTGCGCAGAATCACTTAACTCGCACTGCCGTCATCAGCAAAGCGTTACCGCAGCCACTGATCTATACAGACATTTAGCGGAAGTTGCAGCGGTACAAAAGGAAGCTGGTGAACTTGCATCATTGCCAGCCTCGTCGATTGCCAACGCAAGTGCCTACATAGAGCTTTTGCGACGCCAATTTGGTTTACGTGATCTTAAAACTTAAAAAGAAATGACCTATTCTAAAAACTTTAAACGAGCGGTCGTCTTAGGAGCTGGCGGATTTATTGGGCTAAATCTGGTCACCTACTTAGTGGAACAAGGTTTTGACGTAACCTGTTTTGATCGCATAGACAATCCAAACTGGCCCAGCCATGTTCACCGCATTGTTGGTGAATTTTCAGACCCAGCGCCTCAGTTGATTCAGGCAATGGATGGTGCAATGGTTTTCCACTTGGTCAGCTCTTGCCGCCCGAGTAACAGCACCACTGCCGCAGCCCGAGAAGTAGTTGACGACGTTGCCGCAACGATTCGCTACCTCGAGGCCAGCAAAAACCTCAACACACGCTGGATATTCGTATCTTCTGGAGGAACTGTGTACGGGCAGCCGATACTCAGCGTCCCAATCAAAGAGTCTTCCCCCACTGAACCTATCTGCTCATATGGCGTAGTTAAACTAACCATTGAGAGGTACTTGGCGCTTTACAAGAAACTTCACGCTACAGACTATGTAATTGCACGCGTTGCAAATCCTTATGGACCATGGCAAGACCCGCATAAAGGCCAAGGCGTTATTGCCGCTCTGGTGTTCAAAGCAACTGCCCGACAACCAGTAGAAATATGGGGCGACGGTGAAAACATCCGCGACTATTTATACATCACAGACCTAACCCAGAGTCTTCTAAAGCTCGCTCAACTTGGCGTTTCTGGTGACATATACAATATCGGTTCGCAAATAGGTTTGTCAATCAATCAATTAGTCATCACTATTTCTGAAACGCTGGATTTACCCATTCAAATCAACAGAATACCTGCACGTAATTCGGACGTCAGGTACAACGTCCTGGACGCTGAGAAAATCTCTAGCCTGACAAAGTCGTCTGCAGCAGTAGGCTTGAGAGAAGGCATATTGCTCACAGCACAATGGCAACAAAGCCGACTGATCGTGCTGTCAAATGACATCGGTTGATGTGACAGAATTTATTTAACTATTTTTGGAGAAAATTACATGATTAGTCAAGATGAGTGGTTCGTAACTGTTTGCAACAGTTACGAACACCCACCTGTTTTTTTAGATGGTAAAAAATTGCCTGCTTTTCCCAGTGATGCCGTGCAAACCAGAACCACCGGCCAGGCGGGCATCAATACCCTCAAAGAGGCCTTCATCTTCTACCAAGACTGCGTTGAAAATTTCAACTCCCTTGGAGCCCCGATTGCAAATCAGCACTCTTTGCTCGATTTTGGTGTAGGCTGGGGCCGCATTGCCAGATTTTTTATGCGTGAACTTCCTTTGCAAAGAATACACGGCCTAGATGTCATGCAAGAGTTTGTAGACATATGCAAAGAAACCTTTGAGAGCGATAACTTCAGCCTCACCACACCATTTCCACCCACCAAAATAGCGGATGCAAAATACACGCATATCGTGGGCTACTCTGTGTTTTCGCACTTATCTGAACAGGCCTGCCTAAGCTGGATGAAAGAGTTTCACCGGCTTTTGGCGCCCGGTGGTGTAGTGGCACTCACTACCCGTGGAAGGCCATTTTTTGATTTTTGCGAATCACTAAAAAATCAGGGGCACATTGGCTATTTAGCGGCGTTGTCCACCATGTTTGCAGACTTTAATGCCGAAAGACTGCGCTATGACAACGGCTTGTTTGTTCACTCCAACAAAGACGGTGTTGTAGGTGGCGGCGCAATGACACCAGATTTTTATGGCGAGTCATTCATACCTCAAAAATACGCAGCAACGGCGTATTCTGAATGGTTTTCATTAGAAAAATTCGTATATGACCCAGCCCGTCAATCTCATCCCGTCATGTTTTTTAAGAAAAAATGAGCAATTGGCACCAATAATTGCGCGTACGTTCTCGCAAACTTCTTGCGCACCATCAAATTAGGAACCCACATGTTGAATTTTAAAATGTTGCCCATACTAGGTTTGTCCGCTCTTTCAGGATGCGGCATTTTTGAAGACAAAGGCCCGCTGTCAGTAACCATATCTACTGGCTGCGTTCTCGAAGCCGTCAATGAGAAAAGCGGCGGCCCATGGGCAGCCAAGCCGGGCACTGTAAAACTTGCAGGCTGGATGGTAGATACCATCAAAAAAACCACCCCAGAGACGGTCAATATGCAACTAGTTAACGCCGCCGGGACTGTAGTGGCTTTAGCTAGTGCAAAACGTGCTGAGCGACCCGACGTAGTTACCCACTTCAAAGAACCCAACTTTAAGATGGCAGGTATCACTGCGGATCTTGATGCGTCAAAACTGCCCGCTGGTGAATATACTTTTTCCGCAGTGATGTCCCAGGGAAATGCCATAACCTATTGCCCACTGAATGTCAAATTCGCCATCCAATAAGTCAAATGGCCACTAAAAGCTACGATGTCAGTGGGACACCAAATAGCGCTGTGTTGCGGTTTTTTTCCCGCTTAACGCTCATATCTGTAGCCAGCGTTTTTGTGTCGGCTTGTTTTGAACTCAGCAACGCCAATCAAAGCAATTACACCGTCTACCAGGTGTCCAGCTGCCAAATTGAAGGTGCCAAGTCCGCAACGTTAGACGGTTGGACTACGCAGCCGGGCAAAGTGGTTGTAACGGGTTGGGCGCTAGACACTATTGCCAGTGATGTGCCAACAACGTTACGTATACAGCTCACCACAGACAAGGGTGAGATCGTGCACCTCAGCCAAATAGCCCAGAGGGCAGAGAGACCCGATGTAGCTGCTCATTTTAAAGACAGCCGTTTTGCAGCAAGCGGTTTTGATGCAGTGATAGATGCCAACCGTTTGGCATCGGGAAGTTACAAGCTGTCTGTAGCCCAATACTCACGTAAAGCTGCCACGGTTTGCATTTCTGAACGCACACTAACAATCCGGTAGATTCCATGCGCTCTTCAAGTGGTGACCATTGGATAGCGCTGGACCATATCAGGCTGCTAGCTGCCTTTATGGTGTTTACATGGCACTTTGTCCACGGGGGTTGGGCGCTATACCCTATCCCTCCAGAAATCGTTCCGCGATTTATCCCTTTCTCGTTGCTGGACGAAGGCCACACCGGTGTCGCTTTATTCATGGCCCTGAGCGGCTATTTATTTGCCAAACTGCTGCACGGTAAAACGGTTCGTTATGGCGCTTTTTTTTACAACCGCGCCTTGCGCCTTGCGCCACTGTTGATAGTGGTAGTGCTGATCACTGCCGTGATCAAGATCACGCAGCAAGAGCCTCTCAAACCCTATCTTTGGAGCCTGCTGACCGGTTTTGTCATGCCCACCTGGCCCAACGGCGGCTGGTCTATTACCGCAGAGCTGCATTTTTATCTCTTGCTGCCTGGCCTGCTTTGGCTGCTCAAGCGCTCGGCCAAGCTGGGTATCGCGCTGCTGCTTGGCATGCTGGCTGTGCGCGCCTTGCTGCACCTGTGGCTAGGCGAAGTACAAAGCCTGGCCTACTGGACCATCATCGGGCGGCTGGACCAGTTTGTCGTGGGCATGCTCGCTTTTCGCTACCGCCACCTAATAGCAGGCAGGCATTGGCTCATGCTTCTGATGGCCAGCGCATTTTGCGTTTTTTATTGGCTGTTTAACGCCGCTGGTGGCTGGGCCCAACTGCCCTCTTACCCATCGCCCCACCGAGTGTGGATTGTGCTGCCGCTGATAGAGGCTGTTGCTTATGCATGCTTGGTGGCTTGGTACGACAGCTCCTGGCGGCTAAGTGCCACAGGTGTGTCTGGCTTCTTGGCCAAGCTGGGTTCTTACGCCTATTCCATCTATTTACTTCATGTGTTTTTTGTGTTCAAAGCCTCGACTTTCATTCACGAAAAAATCATCGACATCGCCGACTTTAAACTGGCGGTAGTGGCATCGTTGGTGTGCTTTTTATTAATGATGCCATTGGGTTACCTCAGTTTCCGCTTTATTGAAGCACCGTTTTTGAGGTTGCGCAAAATCTACACAGCCAGCCCTAGCGCTCCGGCGGCCAACGCAGCCGCGCAGCCCAGTAACACGCTGCCCGCCAGTAACAGCCCTGGCGCAGGCGACACAGCCCCCACGGGTGCACCCGCGGCTACGCCAGAGGCGGGTGCCGCCAACATCAGCCCCCACACTACAGCAGGCGCCCGCTGGCCTGCGCTGGACGGCTTGCGCGGGTTGATGACCATTGGTGTGTTTGTGGCCCACATCAACTACAACTGGCTACCCGGCTCGATCGTGTTCATGGACACCTTTTTCATGATGAGCAGCTTTTTCATCACCCGGCTGCTGCTCAAAGACTGGATGCGCCACGGCAAACTCCACTTCAAAGCCTTTTACCTTCGCCGCGTGCAACGCCTGTACCCCGCGCTGCTGCTGATGGTCGCCAGCGTGGCGTTAATTAGCCACTTTTATTTAGGGCAAGCGTGGGGCAGCATGCACCATGTGCTGGCCACGCTGTTTTACTATGCCAACTGGCTGCGCGCTTTGGGTATTGAGCACAACCACATCATGGGGCACACTTGGTCATTGTCGATCGAAGAGCAGTTTTATCTGGTGTGGCCCATGTTGCTGGCGCTGGCACTGTGGTGTGCATCGCGGCGCAGCAACATGACGCCATCCACGCTCTCCGCCGGTGCAGCCGCCGCCAACGACGCGCGCGCGCACTCCCACGCCCATACCATTGCCAGCCGCACGCTGATCACCAGTTTTTTAACCGCCGTGGTATTGACCACCTTTGTGTGGCGGGCCTACCTCGCCTGGTCGGGGGCCAGCATTCACCGCACTTACAACGGCACCGATATGCGGCTAGACAGCCTAGCCCTGGGCGCGCTACTGGCCCTGCACTACGACAGCGCGCGCGTGCAAGCCCTGTGTGCTTGGCTGGCGCACCCGGCACGCACCTGGGCCCTGGTGCTGTGCGTACTGGCCGGGGGATTGACGATGGATTTTCGCACCGCCTCATGGTATTTGTGGCAACAAGCCTGCTTTAGCCTGGTGTCGCTGGCGCTCATCATGGCGTTTTTGCACACCCTGCCCACCAGCTGGCTTGGCAGGCTGTTTGAGCACCCGGTAGCCGTGTATTTGGGTGCTATTTGCTACGGGGTGTACCTGTGGCACTTCCCGCTCATTACCTTCGGGCACGAGGTGTTTGGGCTAGGCCAGTGGGCCAACCTGGCAGTGTGCGCGCCGCTCACGCTGGCTTTGGCCAGCGCGTCGTACCACTGGGTAGAGCTGCCCTTGCTCAAGCACCGCATCGGCTCCGCCCGCTAGCCCTGCTTTGGCACCTGACCGCGCCGGCCTATGGGCGTTGTAGCAACGCCAACTTGGTCTCGGCCTCGACCACATAGGGCCGGTCTGCGGCGATGGCCACCAGGTAAAAACGGCTGGTGCGCTCCAGCTTGACCGGCAAGCTGAACTCGGGCTTGGTATCGCTGTGGCTACAGTCAAACACCGCCACCACACTGCGCAGGCCCATTTGCTCAGCGCTTAGCACGGGGGGCTGCGCGGCTTGGGCGGGTGTGAGGGGCGCAGGCACTTGCAAGCCTTGGGTTTGCACAAACAGCGCCAGCAGCGTGGTACCCGGTATTTCAGACGCTATGCTAATAGCCATGTCGCCCGCAGCGGCCACCGCAGGCACGGCCAGGCGCAGGCTGCCTGACGGCTGCAAGGGTTGCCCCTTGGCAAGCTGCTGCACAGCAGCCCAGTTAGCCAGCGTTTTAGGTGCCTGGACAAGCGCAGGGAGCTGGGCTTGCGCCTCTTGGCTCCACAGGCCGATGCACAATGGGGCCAGTGCGGCACTGGCCAACAGGCCGCGCCTGGATACTGGTTTAAGCGCGGGGATGGGGATATTAAAATTTCTCACAGATTCAGTCACTTTTTGAGAGACTCACATTATTACCGACAAAAAAAGGAGCCCGAAGGCTCCTTTTTGGTTCAAGCAACCAAGAATTACTTGTTTAAGAAGATGCTGTTGTTCAATGGAGCAACGCCCTCATCCGCTTGCGCGCCGGAAGCTTCCAGGAACGTCCCTGCTGGGCTCAAAACATAGTTCTGAACACGCAGGGTAGCGCTAGGAGCCGACAGGCGGATACGCACGTTTGCACCAGCGGCATCAGCGTAGCCAGCCGAGGTGCTGCCAGCCAAAGCGGCTTCGAGTTGGGTGTTGTCCACAAAGATGTAGCCACGTGGAGGAATAGCCACGCCGCCGTTCAATGGCTTGGCACCGAGCACGTTACCAGCATTGTCGATCACTTGTGCTGCCACTACGGTAGACAAGCTCTCGTCGGTGTTAATAATGCGCAAGAAGCTGCGGAAACCAGCTGTGTAACCAGCAGATGCGCGAGCAATCACGTTACGCACGTCGATTTGTACACCGTTCTTGGTCAGGTTGTACAGGTTGGTACCGCAAACTGGGCCACCGGCTTCGCTGGCTAGGTGGGTCACAGTAGAGCTGGAGTCCAAAGTGAACTGGCCCGAAGGGATTTGCGCCGTATTGGTGTTAGCCACGGTATAGCAGATGTAGCCGGTTTGTACACCGGTACCACTGCCTGCAGTGCCCGTCTGGGTCATCAAGGCCAATTGTGCGGCGGTGAGGTTCATGGTCACACCAGTAGCGGTAGGCACAAACGGACCGGCGATAACGGTTGAGCAAGCGGTATCGCTGGTCAGGTTGACCGAGCTTGCAGCGGCAGCTACGAAGTTACCGTTGATCTTAATGGTAGCGGCGCTCAGGTTAGCGTTACCCAGCGAGGTTGTGGCAGGAGCAGAGAGGGCAGCAGCAAAACCGCCAAATACGCTGTAGGGACCTACGGCGCCTGGGGCGGCATCAGAGAAGCTGCCACGGTCTTTGAACTGCAGGCGGCCTAGCTGGATGATTGCGTTTGGGGTTGCGGTCACGACGTCAGTGATAGCGCCTGCGGTGAAGAAGGTACCCTGTGTTTGCACGCCCAATGTGTTGATCACATCGACTTTGGATGTTTCGGCACCGGCAACGGTGTCAACCGTTACGGCGATGGCGCTGTTAGACACCAAGTAAATGCCTGATTGAGCAGCGATAGGATCTAGCGTACCGTTGGATTCGATGGTTTCTGCACCAGTAGCGTTGGCCATCTTGGTAGCCAAGACAACGTTCACTGGAGTTGGGGTGCAGCTGTTAGCTGGAGCCGATGTTGCGGCGGTAGCGTATACAGACGGAGATTTTCCAGCAGCGTTGGTACCGATGGTGACATAGGAGCCTACCGGGAATGTCACATTGAGTGCAACGCCTACCCAGCTAGCGCTGTTGAAGGTGGCACGGAACACCGTGTCAGACACTTTGACCACGGTTGCTGCGGTAGCAATTTGGGTGATGTTGTTAGGGTTGGTGATGGTAACGGCCAGAGCGGTACCATCAGCAGCTAGGGCACCAGCGCCTGGGACCGCAGCGGTGGAAGCTGCGCCGGACGTAGCGGAATAGTTCCAATTCGCGCCTGTCAGGGTGAAGTCAAACGTGAAAGTAGGGGCGGATCCGGTATTGAACGCGGACGACAGGGAGTAGTTGAACAGGGGCGCTGTAACTGCGGCTGCACCGGTAGCAGAAAAGCTCTCTGCAGCGTACTGCACTGGGGTTACCGACAAAATACCTGCGTGCGCAAAGCTAGCAGCCACCAAACTCGCTGCAGCTAATGCTGCTAGTTTAAAACGTTTCATTATTTCGTTCCTCAAAAAGTTAAAACAATTAGCTCACCCCTATTGGGGAACGAGCGCCCTTGCTGCAAACTTGGCATCACTCTGACGCTAAATCTTGCAAGTCCGTGGAGTATAAACATACTTTGCCACAGCTACCAAGCACCCCCCCATGAATATGGGAGCAGTATGTTGGTTATTTGCGACGGAAGTGTTGCGGTAACGTGTTTTATAAGTGTTTTCGCTAGTAGTTGCTGACGCAATTTACATAGCTTTGCATAGCCGCTGGCTAAGTACACGGCTGGCGCTGTTGGGATTTGTGTCTGTGCGCGGCGCCGTGCGTGTGTGAGGGGTGGAAACGATGTATTCCAGCTCTTGCAAATATGCTGCTCCCGCACGGGATCGATTGACTCGCATTGGGCTGGCGGTGTCTTTGGGGTTTGGCTACGGCTTGCGCGGCACGTGGTTGGAGCGTCCAAAGCAGTTTGCGCCAGCGCAGCATGATTTCAAATCAACTATAAAGTATCTTATTTTACTAAAAATTTAGTGAAATTGATAATTTTGTTAAATAAATTACATAAAAATGCATTGAATTGAATAAATTTTATTTAATTTATAAAATTATGCGAATCTATGTACCTTTGGCTGTTGCTGGCAAGATGCGATGTCCTAAAAAACCTTAAAAACTGCTGTTTTTGGCCTTTTTCAAGATACTAATAGGGCCGCAGGCCAATAGAATGATGCAGGAACAGCTATGTAATACATAGCGTATATTTTCTCGTTAGGTGCCAGCTGCGGTGGTTCTGGCGGCTCAGCGGACGGCTGCACGTGCTGGGCGGCGGCTCTGCCATAGCGCGGTACGATAATAGGCTATGTCTGTTTTTTCTTACCAAGCTTCTGATTCTGTGGGTAGCACTGTGCGCGGCAGTATTGACGCGGGCACTGCGGCGCAGGCTCTGGCGCTGTTGGGGGCGCAAAATTTGCGTGTGTTTGACCTGCAGGCCGGGCCGGTAGCCAACGCTCCGGTGGCGCGCTCTGCCAGTGGTGCCAGCAGCAGGCGCGGCGTGTCTACCACGGCCGTGGCGCTGGTGCTATACGAGCTGGCTACGCTGCTGGGGGCGGGGGTACCTTTAGCAGACGCAGTGAATAACTCGGCCCAGGGGCGCGAAGGCCAGGCGGCAGGGGCGGCGCTGGCCGGTGTGTATAGCAAGCTGCGGGGCGGTAGCGCGTTTTCGGACGCGCTGGCCGACTCTGGCCTGCCGCTGCCCCGCTACGCCAATGAGCTGATTCGGGCGGGCGAGATGACAGGCAAGCTGGGCGCTGCGCTGCGTTCGGCGGCCCAGCAGATGGAACAGGAGCTGGCCTTTGCCCGGGAGGCGCGCAATGCGCTGATTTACCCGGCGGTGCTGGTGGCCAGCGGGCTGGCAGCGACGCTGATGGTGTTTGTGTTTGTGGTGCCCAAGTTTGCCAGTATTTTGAACAACCCGAAAGCGGATATTCCTTTGTTTTCGCTCTACATTTTGCGCGCTGGGCTGTGGCTGGCCGACCACCGGTTGGTGGCGCTGGGCTGTGTGGCCGCCGTGGTGCTGGGCGCTACGCTGGCCTGGCGCAGCGCGGCGGCGCGGCTGGCGCTGTGGAACGGCCTGAGCCGCCTGCCGCTGTCGGCCCCGTGGGTGGCGCACTCGGAGCTGGCGCGCTGGGCCACCATGCTGAGCGTGATGTTGCACAATGCGGTGCCGCTGCTAGAGGCGCTGGCGCTGGCGCGCAGCGGGCTGCGGGCCAGCGCGCTGGTGCACAAGGCCGGGCAGATCAGCGCCGACGTGCGGGGCGGCAAAACCCTGGGCGAGAGCATGCGCCAGTACGGCTTTGCCGATGGCACCACGATAAACCTGGTGGCGGTGGGCGAAAAATCTGGCGCGCTGGCGCAAACCACGCAGGTGATAGGCGAGATGCACCGCACCCAGAGCCAGCAGCTGCTAAAGCGCTTTTTGGTGCTGCTGGAGCCGCTGACGATTTTGGCGATATCGGTGGTGCTGGGGGGTATTATGATTTCGGTGATGCTGGCGGTCACCAGCCTGACTAACGTGATTTGATGGAGTGTTGTTTGTGATGTATGTACGGGCTTTTTTGATGGCTTTTTTAAATTCTTTGCGCTGTACGTCCTGTGTGCGCTCCTGGCGGCTTAGCGGGCGTGGGGCGCGCGCAGCGGGCTTTACCTTGCTGGAGATGCTGGTGGTGATGGTGATTATTGGCCTGCTGGCGGGGCTGGTGGGGCCGCGCATTTTTGGCAAGGTCGACAGCTCCAAGGTGCAAACGGCGCAAACCCAGATCAAAATGCTGGAGAGCGCGATTGGCATTTTGAAGTTGGATGTAGGTACCCACCCTCCCAAAGCGGCTGGCCTGGCTTGGCTCACCGCCCCGCCTTCGGAAGAGGCGCTGCGCGCGCGCTGGAGCGGCCCCTACATAGAGGGTAAGCTGCCTACCGACCCTTGGGGCCACCCTTACCTGTACACCGAGCCAGGCAAAAACGGCAAGACTTTTGCCGTGTATTCGCTGGGAGCCGATGGGCAGCCCGGGGGCGAGGGGCTGAATGCGGACATTGGGTTGGACTAAGGGCATGCGCCCTTGGCCACGCCAGCGCCATGCAGCCCGCCAACGCCTTGCAAGCTCTAGCGGGCGGGGCTTTACCTTGCTAGAGATGCTGGTGGTGATGGTGCTGATTGGCATGGTGACGGGGGTGGTGTTTCCGTCGCTGTCCAAATGGTTTGACACGCTGGTGGTACGCAGCGAGCTGTCGCAGGTGCAGTCGCAACTGCGCAGGCTGCCAGCCTGGGCGGGCCTGGCGCACCAGACGGTGCTGCTGCAGGCGCAGGCGGGTGCAGCGGCTAACGGCCCTTATCTGGCCCAAGGCCTGCCTGCGGACTGGAAGCTGCAGGCCGGTTGGCAACTGGTGGCGGGGCAATGGGTGATGCATGCCAGCGGCTTGTGCGAGGCCGGGCAACTGGAACTGGTGCAAGTGGCCAAGCGGCGCAGCTACCGCGCCAGCCTGCTGGGCAGTGGCTGCGAGATGGCGTTTGCCGAAGTGGCGGCGGGTACGCCATGAGGGGCAGTGTGCGGGTCGGTGGCGGTGGCGTGCGCCTGCGGCGCGGCAGTGCGGGTTTTGGCCTGCTGGAGACGATTGCGGCGTTGACGATTTTGGCCAGCGGGGCGATTATTCTGTTTACCTGGATTGTGCAGACGCAAACGCAGCTGCAAAAAATCGAAGTGCAAGCGCTGAAAGACACCGCCAAGCTAGAGGCGATTGCGTTTTTAAGCACGCTCAACCCCAGCGCCCAGCCGCAGGGCAGCCAGGTGCTGGGGCCCTTGACGGTGCGATGGCGCGCCACCTTGACCCAGCCGATGCGCAACGCTTTGAATGTGGGTGGGCGGCCCGATATTTTTGATGTGGGTTTGTACGCGGTGCGGGTGCAGGTGAGCCGCCCCGGTGAGGCGGACTGGTTTGAGTTTGAGCAGCTATTGGTGGGCTCTAAACAGGTGCGGGCGTATGACCCGGCGGCGGGGTTTAAGTGATGCGCGGCATGCTGGCTTACACGGGGTGGGGGCGGCGGGGCGTGCGGCACCAGCGCGGGGTGACGCTGATTGAGTTGCTGGCCAGCGTGCTGATATTTTCTTTGTGCATCGCGCTGATGTCGAATGCGTTTTTTCAGGTGGGGCGCCTGCTGACAGTGGTGGAACGGGGGCGCGACTTGGGCGGTGCGGGCCTGCGCTTGTCGGGCAGTTTGCAGGCGGCAGTGGCCAATTTGGTGATCACCCCCCTGGTGCCGGGCGAGAAAGCGCCGGTGTTTGAGGGCGATGCGCTGCGTTTTGCTGGCCTGACCTCGCGCCACCCGCTGGGGCAAGCAGGCCAGGTGCAGGCACTGGTGGTCACGCTGGAGAAGGGCCGGTTGCGCATTGGGCCACCCGTAGGCACGGCGGCGGCCGAGCTGGTGCTGGGCGATGCCAGCCAGCCCCTGCGCTGGGTGTACCTGGACCACGCGGGGCAGCTGCAAGGGCAGTGGCCGGTGCGCGAGCTGGAGCAAGAGGTGTTGCCCAGTGCGGTATTTTTGCTGGCCAAATCGGCCAGCGGCGGTGCCTGGCCCCAGCCGCTGCAGGCGCTGGCGGGCGAGACTATTTTGGCCAGCTGGGCCTATGCGGGCCCCGTGGGTGAAGACATGAGCAACCCGGGCAATAATTTTGGCGCTGCACGGGGGGTTCGCTGATGGGCTGCGGCGCACGCGTACAGCGCGGCACGTCTGGGGCGCAGGGCTTTGTGTTGGCGACCGTGCTGTGGCTGCTGGCGGGGCTGACGGTAGCGGCGGCACTGGCCAGCCAGTATGTGCTGGATGCCGCGCAAAATGCGCAGCTGCTGCGCACCAAGGCGCAAACCGAGCAGGATTTTTTGAGCAGCCGTTCGCGGGTGCTGTATGTGCTGGCCACTACTGCGCCAGGGCCTAACGGCAAAGTGGGCGCAGACCGGGCACTACGCCTGGACGACCGGCCCTACGAAGGCGAGGGCAAAACCCGCGTGCAGGTGCAAGATGCCAGGGGC
This sequence comes from Polaromonas sp., assembly GCA_043772355.1. GTDB lineage: Bacteria > Pseudomonadota > Gammaproteobacteria > Burkholderiales > Burkholderiaceae_C > JAAFIP01. The sequence continues at coordinate 13,388 of JAYVGI010000348.1, read as the reverse complement.
TTGGTCAACCTGAACCGCCTGTCGCAAGAAAACGGCACCCGTCTGCTGCAGGCCTGCGGCATAGATACCAAGACCGCATCCGGTTTGCTAGACAAGCTGGCAGACTACATTGATGAGGATGATTTGTCCCACCTGGAAGGGGCCGAGTCGGCCGCTTACAAGGACGCGGGCAAGCCCGCGCCACGCAATGCACCGCTGGTGGAGACGCAAGAGCTATGGCAGGTGCTGGGCTGGCCTGGCGTGCGCGCCGCGTGGCAGGCCCAGGGTTGCGACCGCGCGGTGGCGGTGCTGTCGGAAGGGGGCTTTAACCTGCGCACCGCGCCCCTGCCAGCCTTGCTGGCCAACGGCATTTCGCTAGCCTATGCGCAGGAGCTGGTGGCCCAGCGCCAGCGGCCCGAGGCAGAAGACTCGCTGGCCCAGAGCTTTGCGGACAACGACGAGTCGAGCAACCCATTTGCCCGTGCCAGCGTCTTGCTGCCGGGGCAAATTTACCGCGTCACCCATACGGGTGTACCCGATTCGGGCCAGCAGCAATACTCGTTAGAATACTGGGTGATCCTGCGCTCTGGCCGCCCTCTGGGGCCTTGGTATATGGTGTCACCGGCGCGCACCTTGGCCAGTGCAAAAAACCCCGTGGTGAACCAGTCCTCTGATATTTCTGCTGCTGCTTCATGGCCTTTATTTCCCCGCTTTACCAACCTTCCCAGCAACCAGAACGTACCGAATGAGTCTGCCAGCAACCTATCTTTTTTCCGGTAATTCGCTGCATCTATCCGAGCGCGGACTGGCCAGTTGGGCGGTAGGCGCAAGGCTGGTGGTTGCGCGCGGGCTGTGCACCTATTTTCGGTTGGATGCCAAGGGCATTCCGGCGCTTAAGCGGTCGGCATTTTTGCAGCTGCAGCTGCCCCAGCATGCGGTGTATGCCCACACTGGCTACTTTGCCAGTGAGCAGGGCGACTACGTGCATGTGTGGGTATGGAACCAGGCGCTGGTAGATGGCGCCATCGCGTCGCAACAGGGCGGGCCCGCGCGGTGGCGCTGCGTGCCAGAGTCTGCCTGCTATGCCTACCCACACCAAAGCACGCAACTGTCCGTGTGCGCTGGGCCAGCTCTGGCCGGGCAGGCGCGCGACGGCTCTGGCTACGAAGGTTTTGTATGGAATGCCGAGCGTTCGGGTTGGTTGGGACGCAAAGGGGCTTTGCTAGACAACCAGTGGTGGCCGCAGCGCCCTAGCGCTGCCCAGTGGCAAGCATTTGCACAACAAAACCGGGTGCCCAGCACTGCGGGCACTATGGCTAGCGGGCAAGCTACCCGTTTGCGGCCTCACATGCGCGCCTTGGCCAGCGGCTGGGTGCGCCAGGGTGAGGTGGCCGTGGGCGCGCGTTCGGGCATGCTGGCAGTGCTGGCGGGGGTGCCTTGGGTGGCAGCGGCACTGGGCGCAGCTGCGGTGGCGGTATGTTTTTACGCCGGGTTGTTGGCCCGGCAATGGGACGCCCTGGAGAAAACTCAAGAACAGCTCCAAGCCAAAACACTGAGCGCAACCGACAGCGAGGCTACCAAACGCCTGGAGACGGCACGCAAAGCGCAAGAGGTGGCCAGTACGGCCAACGCCTGGGCGCTGGCGGCGGCGCGGTATTTTGCCAGCCCGGATGTGATGGGGCTATGGGTGTATTTGGCCGCGCCGCTGAGCCGGCAAAGTGTGGCCATTCGCGAGTTTGACTACCGCGCTGGCGAGCTGCGGTTTTTGCTGGTGGCACCGCGTGGCAATATGGATTTGCCCGCCGTACTGGGAGTGTTTGAGGCCAGCGCCCAACTGACAGACATAGGCATTGAACCTACACAGGACTTGACCCAATTGCGGATGAAGGCACGCTTTCGCAAGCCCGCCATATTGCTGGAACGAGCATCGGAGCGCGCACCATGACGCGGCGCATGCTAGCCCTGGTGAGTATTGCGGCCTTGATTTTGGGCTGGTGGCTGCTGAACCAATGGAGCGAGCAGCTAAGCCTGCGGGCGCAGGCTCTGCGAACAGAAACTGCACACATAGCGCGCCAACAAGCCCGGCTGACCACGCAGGACTGGAGTGGCCAACTGGCTACAGCGCAGGCCGCGCAGGCCGCGTGGCGCGGCGCGTTGTATACCGGCGCCAGCACCGCGCATATTCGAGCCGAGGTGGCAGCCGATATGCACAAAATTTTGGCAGCCAGCACATTGCGGGCTGCCAGCTTTAAAGTAGTAGAGCGGGCCGACCAGGCCTCGGCCTCACTGCCGGTGGGCACCACAGCCAGCACCGCTTTTTCATTGACCGAGGGTAAACCGGTGGGCACCGAGGAGATTGCCATCGTGTTCGGTGGCTCGTTTACCGCCGAAGCAGTGGCCAATTTAATGATGCTGCTAGAGTCTGGCAGCAAAGCCATGAAGGTGGAGTCGTTGGTGGTGAAAGGGCCCCGGTTTGACATGACGGTGCTTTTTCTGGCTGCGCAACCCGCTGGCGCCGCGCCCAATGCGCTCAATGCGCCCAACCTGAATGCGACCCAATGACCGCACTGCAGCCACCTACTCGTCAACGCCTTGGGGCAGGCATGGCCGCCGTAGTGGCTGTGTGTATCGGCGCGGCTGCGCTGGGCTATTTTTACCGCCCTTGGGATCTGGCAGACATTGGCGTCACCAGTGGCGCGGGCAGTACGGTGCAGCTCAAAAGCAAAGCCAATAGCCCGTATACCGAGCGCAATCTGGGAGCGGTGCCGTCGCCCAAAGGCACGGGGCAGGCCAAGCGGGAGTGGCTGCTCAGTGATGAATTGCTGTACTCGCTGTGGGAGCTGTCGCCGCCCCGCCCTGTCAAGCCACGCGACAAGCCTTTGACCCCGGCCATTTGGCGTATCGTGGGCCAGACGACAGTGGGCCGCACCTCCACACTGCTGGTTTTAGTGGAAGGCAACAACACGCCGTTGACACTGGCCGTGGGCGCTCTACTCCCCAGTGGAGAAAAAATCCTGGCCTTGGACGATGACTATGTGACCTTGTTGGCACAGGGCAAACGCTTATATTTACCTTTGGGTCGTTGATGAAATATCCTGTATTTACCCTTACCGCTATTGCCTGTGCCACGCTGTCTGGCTGCGCTGTGCCATTGCTCCGCGCGCCAGTGCCGCTTGATTTTGAGCGCACACCTGTGGTGGATGGGGTGCAACTGAATGCAAACGGCGCGCCAGCCAAGGTACCCGGTTTGCAAATTGGCAACGTACCCTCCCCCAGCGCCGGGCGCACCAGCAACGTCCGTCCGGGCGCTACCCAAAGTGCAGAGGCCACCGGCGCGGCCGATATCACGGTGAATTTTGACCAGTTGTCGCTGCCCCAATTTATCGCGGCAGTGTACGGCAAAATTTTGAAGAAAAATGTGGCCGTTGACGCAGCGGTCAATGCCAGAACCGACCTGGTGACCTTTCGCACCACCCGCCCTCAAACGGCGGCGCAGGTGGCCGATTTAACGAAAATGCTGCTCAAAAGCTATGGCGTGGTGGTGCAAGATTTTGAGGGCTTGATCCGCATCGTGCCCGATGGCGCGCAGTCTACCTACTCGCCGCAAATTCGCCGGGGCCGGGCCCAGCCCGAGGTACCGCAGCAGTTGCGCCCAATCTTCCATTTGGTAGAGCTGGAGACCGTGCGCACCAACGACGTGTCGCAGTGGCTGCGAACCATGTTTGCGGCCAAAATACAGATCAGCGATGACAGTAACCGCAATGCACTGCTGATCTCTGGCCAGGCGGACGATGTCTCGGCGGCACTGGAAGTGCTGCAAATTTTGGACCGCCCTGTGCTGCGCGGCTCACGGGCGCGCAAGCTCACGCCGGCTTTTTGGACCGCTGAAGACCTAGCGCGCCGCTTGACGGATTTGCTGCAAGCCCAAGGCTATGCCACATCGACAGCGCCCAGCGCCAATGCACCTGTTTTATTGCTGCCCATAGCACCGCTCAACAGCGTGATGGTGTTTGCCGCATCGGACGAAATTTTGCAGCTGGTGGTGCAATGGGCGCAAGAGCTGGACAAGCCCACCTCCACCAACACCGGCGGCATGTTCTTTACCTATGCCGTCAAGCATGCGGATGCCCAAGATTTGGCCAAAATGCTGGGCGATTTGATGAACAACGGGCCGGCACCCGCCGCGGCTGCGGCTTCTGCACCCGCCGTGTCGGCTTTGCAGGCCAGCATCAACCCGCCTGGGCAGGCCAGTCGCCCGACGACAGCTACCGTTGGCACCTCTAGCGGTGCGCGCATTGTGGTCAATAGCGCCACCAACAGCCTGGTCATTCAAGGCGGCAAGCCCGACGACTACCGGCAGTGGCTGGCTTTGCTGGCCGAGCTGGACCGCCCCACCCGCTCGGCCTTGGTCGAGGTAGTGGTGGCCGAATTAAAACTGGACGACGCACAGAATTTTGGCATTGAAGGATTGCTTAACCAACTACGCACCGGTTCTGGCTCAGTGACCGGTGGAACGCTAAACGGTTTGGGCGTGGGTGGGGATGGGTTAAATTTAAGGTTTTTCAACAGCGCGGGCGCAACGACAGGGCTGCTTAATTTGTTGGCAAGCAACAAAAATGCACGCATTTTATCGAGCCCGAAAATTATGGCGCGCAACGGCGAGACAGCGACCATCCAAATCGGCGATGAAGTGCCCGTGATCACGAGCCAACAGAGTGGCAGCATCACCGGGGGCGGTGTGCTACAGACAGTGCAATACAGAAGCACAGGGGTGATACTGAAGGTACGCCCCATCATCCACTCAGGCAGCCGTTTGGATTTGGAGGTCTCGCAAGAGGTCAGCTCCGCGGCATCTACCCGCACCGGGGTGTCTATCTCGCCTACCATCACCACCCGAAAAGTGGATACCAAACTGACTTTACGCGACGGCTCCACCGTGCTGTTGGCAGGCTTGATTTCTGGCGAGACCGGAGACACGAACGCGGGGATCCCTTATGTCAAGGATATTCCTGTCTTGGGCAACTTATTCAAAAATACGAATACCACCAATAAGCGTACTGAGTTGATCATTTTGATTACCCCCTACGTGATCAACGACGAGTACGAGGCCGAGTCGATTACCGAATCATTTAAAAACTCTTTGGGTGACTGGGCCAAGGAAACCTTGCCCAAAGCGCCGCTTCTGCGCCGACCCGCCAAAGACGAAGGCCTGGGTTTGCAAAACGCGCCGGGTGGCTCCAATTTCGGCAGCAAAAATCTGCCTGTGAGCCCGGCTTGGTCTGGCGGCAACGCCGACATAAAGCCCCTGGACGACGCCAAAAACACCATGTCAGACAGGCCAGCACCCGCCGGTGTGGACAGCGGCGTAGAGTTTTCCAAGCCTGCTCAGCCTATCGGCTCACCTGCGGCTACGCCAGCGCCACCAGGTGCGGCGCAAAATTTACCCCCTGGCAGCGCCGCACCCTCGGTGCCGGGCCAACCGGTGACGGACGAGGCCTTGCTGCGCGAGCTGCGCCAGTTGGCCTTCCCTCCCAAGAAGTAGCGCCACCATGTTGTTTGAAAACGGACTGGCGTTTCTAACCGAGCTGGGTAGCAGCCAGCAAATTACTGTATCGGACTTGAACATCTGCCAAGGCTTGGTACGCGAGGGCAGAGCGGGCCCGGTGGGCGCCGTGTTGCGCTTGGGCGCTATGGCTGAGTCTGAAATATTTTCGCTCTTGCAGACGCATTGGCAGATTGAACACATCCAACCCGGCGACCACTCGGACCTGGTGCCTTTGGTGCGCGAGGGTTTGCAGCGCCAGGGCTTGAGTACCGCTTGGTGTCAGACCAACCATATGGCCATATGGACCGGTGAGGCTGGCCAGTGCTGCTGCCTGTCCAGTGATTTTCTGAGCCGCTCGCAGTCTGAGTTGTTGCTGCAACAAAGTGCTGGCCAGCCGGTGCGCTTCATGAGTATGCGCAGCGATGACCTGGCGCGATTGTTTGCGCAAATTCAGGGGGCCGGGCAAACCCAGCTATTGCACAACGCCAGCGTCAGCCAGCTACGTGAGCTGGCCGAGGAAGGGCCGATCATTGAGCTGGTGAACAATATGCTGAGCACCGCAGCTTTTCGCCGCGCCTCGGACGTGCATATCGAGGGGAGAAAAGACGGTTTTGCCGCCCGCCTGCGTATCGACGGGCAAATGTACCCGGCGTTTACCTACGCCCGCGACAAGTACGACGCGGTGGTATGCCGTATCAAAATACTGGCCGAGCTGGATATTGCCGAGCGCAGGCTGCCACAGGACGGGCGCATTCAGGCCCGGCTCAATGGCGAAGAATTTGATATTCGGGTCTCGATCATTCCGTCCGCCGACGGCGAGTCGGTGGTGCTGCGTTTGCTGCGCAACCAAAAACAAATGATGTCCCTGGTGGACCTGGGCATGACCGACCAGGACGAGGTGAATTTTGTCAGCCAGATGCGTCTGCCCAACGGCATTGTTCTGGTCACAGGCCCTACCGGCTCGGGCAAAACCACCACGCTGTACACCGGCATTCAGTACCTCAACGATGGCAAGCGAAAAATTGTCACCGTGGAAGACCCGGTGGAATACAAAATCGACGGCATTACCCAAACCCAGGTTAACGCCGACATTGGGCTGACGTTTGCCCACGTGCTGCGCAGCGTCTTGCGCCACGACCCCGACGTCATCCTGATTGGCGAGATACGCGACAAAGAAACCGCCGAAATCGCCATCCAGGCCGCCCTAACCGGGCACCTGGTGCTGTCCACCCTGCACACCAACAGCGCCTTGGCCTCGGTGATTCGCCTGACCGACATGGGCATTGAGCCGTATTTGATATCCGCCTCACTGCGCTGCGCCATTGCGCAGCGGCTGGTGCGCCGCCTGTGCAACCATTGCAGCCAGCCCGAAACCGAGCTGGCGGTGCTGCAAGAGCATGCCGACCAGTCGGGTCTCTCTATTACCGACTGGTCGCAGGCGCGCTGCGCCCACCCAGCGGGCTGCAGCAAATGCGCCCATACTGGCTTTTTAGGACGGCTGGCGATCTATGAGATCGTGCCCTTTAACGATGCCATGCACGAAACCTTGCGCAGCAGCCACTACGCCGAGGCCCAATTGGTGGAGGTGGCGCGCAAGCAGGGTAGCAAGTCGCTTTTGCACGACGGCCTGTACAAAATCGCAGCCGGGCTCACGTCGCTGGAAGAGATTCTTTCGGTGAGCTGATGCCCCGCTTGGGGCTGGGGGGGGTACGCCCAGGCGATTTACAGGCCTCCAACCGCTTCAAAACAGCAGTTTTCAGCGATTTTAAAATGAAATCAGCGGTTAAGCCAGGCACCGCCGATGCGGGCCTGGCAGCGCAGCTGTAGGCTGTGCACCCCATTTGTAAGTTTCACACCACACATCACCCACCTTCCGATAGTCCATAAAGACTAGTGGAGAGCGTTTCTAGGGTTAACAGCGGCGAGTTAACGGTTACATCATGTACATTATTTAACTAGCTCGGAATCCTTGCCGACTGCAAAAATAACCCAAGGTGCAAACATTTTTTAACAAAGCCTTTATGACCAGCCTATTTAAAATCTCCCATCGCTCCCACCCACACCGCGCCCCGGCGCAGCACCCTTTCAGCCTGCGCCCGCTGCTGGCTAGTCTGTCGGGCCTGCTCTTGTGCACCAGCGCCGCACTGGCCGCGCCGTTTGCGTATATTCCAAGCCAGAGCGATGACAATGTCGCCGTCATTGACCTGGCTACCAATGCGGTGGTGGGGGCCCCTATCAACGTGGGTTCGACCCCCTTTGGTGTGGCGGTAAATCCAGCGGGCACCTTGGTGTACATCACGAACGCCGGTGGCAATTCGGTATCGGTGATCAGCACTGCCACCAATACCGTGGTGGCTACCATCAGTGGCATCTCCACTCCAGTGGCAATCGTATTGAATGCTAGCGGTACGCGTGCCTATGTGACCCAAGATGCATCCCCGGGCAACGTCTATGTCATTGACACCTCCACCAACGCCCTGGTGGGCAGCCCGATTGCAGTGGGCACTAGGTCTTATGGCGTGGCGGTCAACCCAGCGGGGACACGGGTGTATGTTGCTAGTTTTGGCGGAACAACCTTGTCGGTCATCGATACCAGCTCCAACACCGTGCTGACCACCGTCACCGGGTTCAGCAACCCTTTCGGCGTTACGCTGAACCCCACGGGCACACGCGCTTACATCGCCAACGAAACTAACAATACGGTGTCGATCCTGGACACTGCCAGCAATACCATTGTGAATACCGTCTCGGTGGGAGCGAGTCCGGTGGAGACGGCGTTCAACCCTGCCGGTACCCGAGCCTATGTCACTAACTTCCGTGGCAACTCGGTGTCGGTCATCGACACCACCGCCAGCCCTCCGGTGGTGATCGCCACCATCGCTGTGGGAACCAACCCACAGGGCATCTCCCTGAACGCGGATGGCACCCGGGTCTATGTGGTCAACAGAAATAGCGACACCGTCTCGGTCATCTACACCGCCACCAACACCGTGATAGGCAGCCCTATTGCAGTGGGTCTTGGTTCTGCATCGATCGGTGTCTTCATCGCCCAAGGCGGCACCGCCCAAAGCATCAACTTCAACCCCCTGATCGACCTGGTGGTAGACAGCAGCGCCCCGGTACCCGTCAGCGGCACGGCCAGCTCGGGCCTGCCGGTCAGCATCAGCAGCCAAACGCCTGAGGTGTGCACGGTGAACAACACCTTCAGCCCAGCCACCGTAGTAGCCGTAGCCGGTGGCACCTGCACCCTGGTGGCCAGCCAGGGCGGTGGCAGCGGCTTTGGCCCCGCCAGCCCAGTGCAGGCCAGCTTCTTGGTAGGCCGCAGCACAGTAGACGTACGCACCTACCTGCCCCAAGCCGGTGCCAGCAGCGGCTACACCAGCTATGTGCGCGTCATCAACGTAGGCAAGCAGCACAGCGCCCTGCTAGTGTCCGTGATTGACGAAAAAACCGGCACCGTAGGCACCCCCCAGCGCCTGCCCATTCGCCTGCCCGGGGGCGCCGCCACCATCTTCAACGCCAGCCAGATCGAGGAGACTTTGAAGCTGTCCAGCACCCTGGCCGCTGGCAGCCGCCCGCGCCTGCGCGTGACTGCCGAGGATGCCGTGCCGATCGAGGTGCAAACCCTCTTGCGCAGCCCACAAGGCATCTTTACCGAAGCCTCAGGGGCGCAAACCGGTACGACGCTGAAGAACAGCGCTACCGGCAAGACCAGCTCCAGCATCAATGTACGCGCCTTTGTGCCCTCGGCCGCAGCCAGCTACGCCAGTGTTCTGCGCATCATCAACACCGGCACCAGCAGCACGCCGGTGACGGTGGCGCGGATTGACCCGCTCACCGGAGCCGTGGGTACCCCCGGCATCCTGCACAGCGCCTTGCCTGCCGGCGCGGCAGTCAACTACCTGGCCAGCCAGGTGGAAGCCGCCTTGGGCAAACCCCTGGTGGCCAGTGACCGGCCGCGCATTCAGGTCAATGGGGCCGAGTCCACGCTAGAGGTGCAGTCTTACTTGGCCCAGCCAGGGGGTGGCTTTACCGAAGTCTCGGGCGCGCAAACCGGCAGCGCAGTGGAGGTGCGCAGCTTCTACCCAGCCGCCACCGTGGGCCTGACCAGCTTTGTGCGCATTATCAATGCCTCGCCTAACGCCCCGGGCTTTGCCAGCGCGGTGCAGGCCGATCTACTGGACGCTGCAGGCAAGACCATTGCCACCGGCTTGCTGGCCACGGCCCTGCCCGGTGGGGCGATGATCACCCTGACGGCCAAGGAGATTGAGACTGCCATGGGCTATGCCATCCCGTTGGGCACCATCCCGCGCCTGCGCGTCAGCATCAATGGTGCGCAGCTGGAAGTGCAGTCCTATGTGCTGCAGCCCAATGCCTGGCTGACATTGGCGGCCAATGCTACCGTGGGGCGCAAGGCCTATGTGCGCACCTTCATGCCGCAGATTGACGCGGCCAGTGGCTACACCAGTGCGGTGCGGGTGACCAACACCGGCAATGCCGCTACCAGCGTGTTTGCCGAACTGATTGACGATGCTTCTGGCTACACCTACAGTGACTACCCCGGCGTGGGCAAGCAGCTGGTGGCCAGCTTGGCAGCCGGAGAGACCAAAGAGTTCAGTGCCAAGCAGGTGGAGGCTTTGTTTGGCATTGGCCTGAGCCCAGTCGAATCCACCCGCAGCATCAAGTCGGGCTCGCGCCCAAGGCTGGCGCTGTACAGCGATACGCAGTTGCAGGTGCAGTCCCTGCTGACCCAGCCCGGTGGCGTGGTGATGGAGTTGTCTGAGGCGCAGTAACTATCGCTCTTGAGCGACAGTGCCAAGCGGCTGGGTGCCAGCGGCTTGGCACTGTAGGGGCCCACTGAAACAACTGGTGGCTGCATGGGAAGGGGTGCTTACATCAAGCCCCACCACAGCAGCCCCAGCAAGATCAGTTGGCCCGATTTTTTTTGCGTCCACAGTTGCTGGGCGCGCGCCGCTTTAATGCGGGCGATGGGGCTGGTTTGGCGGCGCATGCTGGAAAACGCTTGCAACTGGGCGGCTGCAGCGGGGCTGAGAAAGGCGTGGATATCGTGCATGGCTGCTTCGGTTTGGTTGGCCCATTGCTTGCGGTCGGCGCGCAATATACCGTGCAGGCGTCTGAGCCTGGCGTACCCGCTGGTGTTGCTACCGATCAAGTTAGCACCGTGCTGGCGGTAGAGCACACTGGGAACGGGGTCGTGGTAGTGCAGGCCGCCACAGGCAGACACCGCCTGGTAAGCCGACCAGTCGTGCAGGGTGGAGTTTTCGCTCCGGATGGCGCGCAGCACGCGCAGCAGGGCGTGGTTAAACACCATGGTGTTGCCACTGGCGATGTTTTGCAGCAGGGCATTGCCAAAGCCCAAAGGCTGCTGGGGTAAGGGGCTGGTGCCCAGGGGTTTGAGCTGGGCATCCACGATCTGCGTGGCGCTGGAGTAGAGGTACGCTTGCTGGGGCCCCAGGGTTTGGCTTTGGTAGTGCGCTACGGCGCGCTGAAGTTTGCAGGGCAACCACACATCGTCTTGATCGCAAAAGGCATATAAATCTTGCTCGTTTTGTGTGTTTGCAGAGTGGATCAAGTGAAAAAAATTATGCGTGACGCCTTTGCAAGGCCCAGGGATGAGAACTACCGGCTGCGCCACTTTGCTTGCAAACTGTGCGACTGTAGGGCGGGTATGGTCAGTGGAGCCATCGTCGCTGACCAACAGGCTCCAGCAGGGCCAGGTTTGCGCGGCAATAGATTCAAGCTGTTCTTGCAAGTACGCCTGTCCGTTGTAGCTGGCTAAGAGAATGTGGACCGTCGGCTCAGTCATAATCTATTGGTACGCTTTATTTTTGCTCACGGGGAATATATAGGCTCCTTTACTGTATCAGTGATTAGCCACGGGCATCACCAACAGACAACCCATTTGCTGTCTCAGCTAGCGCAGCTATGCGCTACTGACTTGAACCAAGTGATCATTACCGACAATTTAGCCGACCACGCTGCTCAAGACTATGTAGGCCATGCCGGACGTTTTCCTTTTGAGGTTACGTATGTTTCCAACCCGCACCCCTTGGGTTTTGGCGCGAATCACAACCGGGCGTTTGCCTTGTGCAAAAGTGATTATTTTTGCGTGATGAACCCAGATATTGAACTCATAGAAAGTCCTTTTGGCAGCCTTGCGTTGGCGATTGAGCGGCAGGGAGTTGCGGTGTCCTACCCAGTGCAGATGGATTGCGATAAATTGCTACTGGATTTTGAACGTCGTTTAGTTACTCCGTGCGCCTTATTTGTACGACACGCCCTCAGAAACCTCTTTGCGCCTGAAGACACTAAAAATTCTCACTGGGCCAGCGGTGCGTTTTTGGTGTTTAAAAATGAAGTTTTTCGCGCGCTAGATGGCTTTGACGAGGGCTACTTTATGTACTGTGAGGACGTGGACATTTGCCTGCGTGCGCAACTGGCAGGCTACCGCTTGGCGCGGGCTGACGCTACGGTGGTGCACCATACGCAGCGGCGCACCCTCAAAAACGTGCAGCACCTGGCCTGGCATGTGCGCAGCCTGTGGCGCTTGTGGCATTCGCAGGCCTATCTACAATATAAAAAACAATTTATAGATAGAAACAACTGATGCTTGTGTTGTTGGTGCTGAGTTTTCTGGCCTCGCTGGGGCTGTGCGTGCTGCTGATGGTGTATGGCCGCAGCCGGGCACAGTTGTATGGGCAGGACATGCCCCAGCGCTTTCATGCAGGGGATGTGCCGCGCTTTGGCGGGCTGGCTATTGCGGTGGGTTGTGTGCTGGCCTGGGGTGTGGGTGCGGCGGCGGTGTGGCTTGGGCTTACCATCAATGTAGCCTTGCCATGGAGAGATGTGGCGCTGTGGACGCTGGTGCTGGTGCCTACAGTGGTGGCGGGTGCCTGGGAAGACTACACGCTGAAGGTAGGCGTACGCTGGCGCTTGGTGGCCAGCGTGGCATCGGCCCTGCTGGGCTGCGCACTGTTGGGGCTGGCTGTGCCGCGCCTGGGACTGCCTGGGCTAGACGCTTGGTGGCAGATGGTGCCTTGGCTGGGCATGGCGCTGGCATTTATTGCGCTGGCGGGTTTACCGCATGCTTTTAACATCATTGACGGCTACAACGGCTTGGCCGGCATTGTGGCGGTGATGGTGTTTTGCGCTTTGTCTTACGTGGCTTTGCAGCTGGGGGACCGCAATTTGGCGGCGCTGATGGTGGCTGCCCTTGGCGCTACGCTGGGGTTTTTGTACTGGAACTACCCCCGGGGCTTGATCTTTGCCGGTGACTGTGGGGCGTATCTGTGGGGCGGGGTGATTGCCATAGCCTGCATTACGCTGGTGCAGCGGCATGCCAGCGTGTCGCCCTGGTTCCCGATGTTACTTTTGATTTACCCGGTGTGGGAGACGCTGTTTTCGATCTACCGCAAGCTGGTGCGAGGGGTGTCGCCGGGTATGGCAGACTCGCTGCATTTTCACCAGCTGGTGTACAAGCGGATTGTGCGGGGGGTGTTTCACGACAACGAGATGCGCCGCATGCTCACCCGCAATAACCGCACCTCGCCCTACCTGTGGGCCTTTACCATGCTCACCGTGGTGCCCGCTGTGCTGTTTTGGCAAAACACCATGGTGTTGATGCTGTTTTGCCTGCTGTTTGTGGTGTCGTACGTAGTGGCTTACGTGATGATTGTGCGCTTTAAGGTGCCCCGCTGGCTGCGCAAGTAAGCTGGTGCAGAGGTTTGAAGCCCCATACTGTTTGCCTAAGGGCTTGTTAATAAATAACTTGTTCAAATATGCGTAATCGGATATTCTCCGATGCATGATAAATGAGTTTTCAATTGCACAGCGGTGGGAAGTC
>JAYVGI010000347.1:0-2040 GCA_043772355.1 Polaromonas sp. | reverse complement strand
CATGAAACCCCGTATTTGCCTGAACATGATTGTGCGCGACGAGGCGCATGTGATCGAGCGCTGCCTGGCCTCGGTCAAGCCCTACATTGACCATTGGGTGATTGTGGACACCGGCTCGGTGGACGACACGCCTGCGCGCATAGCCGCTGCGCTGGCGGGGGTACCGGGCACGCTGCACCACCGCCCTTGGCGAGATTTTGGCCATAACCGCAGCGAGGCGCTGGCCTTGGCCAAGCCGCAGGGTGACTACCTGCTGTTTTTGGACGCCGACGAAGCCTTGGGGCACGAACCCGGGGCCGCCTGGCCGGCGTTAAACGGCCCGGCCTACAGCCTGGAGGCGCGCTATGGCGAGCTGAGCTATGACCGCTGTAGCCTGGTGCAAAGCAGCCTGCCCTGGCGCTGGGTGGGGGTGCTGCACGAGTACCTGGAAGCAGGCGTGAGCGCTGCCCAGCCGCGCGTACCGGGGTTTTGGATTAAGGTCACGCCCGACGGCGCACGCTCTAGCGACCCCAACAAGTTTGCCAAAGATGCAGCCGTGCTGGAGGCCGCCCTGCTGATCGAGCCGGACAACACCCGCTACCGTTTTTATGCCGCGCAAAGCTGGCGCGACGCAGGCCAGTGGGCGCCCGCGCTGGCGCACTACCAGCAGCGCGCGCATGGGCGGCTGGGACGAGGAGGTGTGGTACAGCCTGTACGAGTGCGCCCGCCTGAGCGAGCGGCTGGGCCTGGCCTACGAGGTGGTGGTAGCCGCCTACCTGAAAGCGCACCAGGCCCGGCCCCAGCGGGCCGAGGCGCTGACCGCGCTGGCCACCTATCTGCGCGGCCTGCAGGAGTGGCACAACATCTATATGTTTGCCCAGGCGGCCGCCCAGCTACCGATACCGCCAGACCGCCTTTTTGTGGACGTGACGGCCTACCAGTGGCGCGCCCAAGACGAGCTGGCCTTGGCCGCGTTCTACACCAACCGCCACCCCGAGGCTCAGCGCCTGTGGCAGGCCCTGCTGGCCATTCCCCACTTGCCCGCAGCAGACCGCGCGCGGATGGAGGCTAATTTGGGGTTTATCAAACTATAGCGGTTCCCCAAAATACCTTGGCTCCGCTCACTTGGAGGCTGTGCAAGGTTTGAACCACCCCCCCAAGCTCAGGACAGGCCAGACTCACAGCGAACAGCATGCAAGGGTCTGCATTGGCTTGCAGGATGCGCTAAAAGGGCCTGCTGAGCAGTGTACGTACGCTACATATACAGTAGCTGTTCCCGCATAATTTTAAAGGGCTGCAGGCCTATTGATACCTTGAAAATAACCCAAAACAGTAGTTTTGAAGGTTTTTTTGAACCACGCGAGTTCCCAAAATCCGCGTGAGGCATATAAATTCGCATGATTTTATGTACTTAATAAAATTGGCTCTATATGATTTTTAGTGGATAGCAAGCTGGATCTGGAGGGCTTGGCTTGTACACTGAATCAGGCCAGCTTGGTACTACGTCCCGCCAATAGAGCCAGCGCAGTGCTGCGTATGAGCCCGTAGCACGCACCTGCGCATGGGCCGCTTGGAAAACCACTTACTCACTAAATAGTAGCACTCCGTCTATGCAGGCCAGTGGGGTACACCGGGTAACGCCCATATTTTGTTGCGCGGTACGGTTTGGAGCCGTTGCGAAGCCCCTGGCGGCTTGAGCATCGGCCAAAAACCGTAAATTTGTTGGTTTTAGCGCTACTAGTTTAGATAGATATCCGCCTGTAGCCCCCTAAAATCATGCGGCAGAAGCTATGGAATAAGTAGTGCCACCCGGGTCGGAAGGGCGCTGCAAGAAGCCCTTCTGGCTGGTTTTCGGCAAACAGCAGCTACCAAAGGTACAGGGCGCCCTATTTTTGATCTTTACCCATGTACCCCACTGGCCTGCTTAGACGGAGTGCTACTCTTTTAGGGAGGTAGAAAAATCCAATATCCCGTTGATGGTGGGGCGGCTATCAGCGCGTCCCTATCGCCCCAAGGCAGGTCTTGCCAGTGGCACCGGTGGGCATTGCGGATAGAAATGTG
>JAYVGI010000346.1:0-8239 GCA_043772355.1 Polaromonas sp. | reverse complement strand
TCTACTTTGAGCTACAAGGCCTTGGCCGAGCAAGCCAACCAGCTCAGCCATGTGTTGGAGCGCCTGGGGGTACGGCGGGGGGATCGGGTGGCCATCGTCATGCCCCAGCGTTTTGAGACCGCCGTGGCCTACATGGCGGTGCTGCAAATGGGGGCAGTGGCCATGCCGCTGTCGATACTGTTTGGCCCTGAAGCGCTGGAGTACCGCCTGCAAGACTCCGAAGCCATGGTGGCTATTTGCGACGAAAGCAGCATCGACAACATGGTCGATATCCGCAAAAAATGCACAGATTTACTCACCGTCATCGGCGTGGGCGATGCCTCCGAGCAGGCCGAGATTGACTACACCTTTGAGTGCGCACTGATGTCCGAGACCTATGCGCCAGTGCTCACCAAAGCCGATGACGGCGCGGTGCTGATCTACACCAGTGGCACCACCGGCCCGCCCAAGGGCGCGTTAATTCCCCACCGCGCCTTGCTGGGCAACCTCACCGGTTTTGTGGCCAGCCAGAACTGGTTTGGTTTTGATGCAGCGCACAACGCAGCATCCAACGCCATTTTCTGGAGCCCAGCGGACTGGGCCTGGACGGGAGGGCTGATGGACGCGCTGTTGCCCACGCTGTATTTTGGCAAAGAAATCATCGCCTTCAATGGCCGGTTTTCCCCTGAAGTCGCGTTTGAGATTTTGCAAAAACACCAAGTCACCCATACCTTTTTGTTCCCTACTGCGCTCAAGGCGATGATGAAGGCCTACCCCCACCCTCGCAGCACATTCGCGCTCAAGCTACAGGCCTGCATGAGCGCGGGCGAGGCGGTAGGCGACGCAGTGTTTGCCTATTGCCAAGACGAGCTGGGCGTCACAGTGAACGAAATGTTCGGTCAAACCGAGATCAACTACGTGGTGGGCAACTGCAGCATGAACGCCGCCGCGCTGGGCCGCCCCAAGCAAGGCACGGCCCCCTCGGGGGGCAGCGCAGCACACGAAGTGGCAAGCGTGGGGGTAGGATGGCCTGCAAAGCCTAACAGCATGGGCCGCGCCTACCCAGGGCATCAAGTGGCGGTGATAGACGATGCGGGACAAGTTTGCCCGACCGGGGCTGTGGGTGATGTGGCAGTGAACCGCTACGACATCCATGGTCACCCGGACCCGGTGTTCTTCCTGGGCTACTGGAAGAATGAAGAGGCGACAGCCAAAAAATACACCGGCGACTGGTGCCGCACCGGGGACCTGGCCACCCAAGATGCAGATGGCTACCTGTGGTACCACGGCCGCAGTGACGACGTGTTCAAAGCCGCAGGCTACCGCATAGGCCCCAGCGAGGTAGAGAACTGCTTGGTCAAGCACCCAGCGGTAGCCAACGCCGCCGTGGTGCCCAAGCCCGACAAAGAGCGCGGTGCGGTGGTCAAGGCCTATGTCGTTCTCACCCCTGATTTGATAGCAGATCGCGCAGCGCTGCGAAAGGCTAAAGACCAGAAGGGTTTGAAAGCCCACGACCAAAAACTGGTCTCCAGCATCCAGGCCTACGTCAAAGGCCAGCTTGCGCCCTACGAATACCCCAAGGAGATCGAGTTTATTGACGCGCTGCCCATGACCACTACAGGCAAAGTGCAGCGGCGGGTGCTGCGCCTGAAAGAGCAGGAGCGCTCCTTGGTTTAAGTCGCTGCCTAAATCTTTGGAAGGTGTTTGGAGAGTGTTGGGGTGACGTGGGGCGGTCGCTATTTTTGCCAATTACAATAGGCGCAGTCCACACCTTGCCCCATGTACACCATCAACGAGATATTAGTGAAAACCGCCGAGGGGCGCTCTGAAATGAGCACTCGGGCGCTGGGCTTGCCCGTGATGGAGCGGCGGCTGCTGATTTTGATCGACGGCACCCGCAGTTTGGCCCAGCTACAGGGTATGTTCAACTTTCCCATCAACGATCTGGCCACCAAGCTGCAGGGCTTGGGGCTGGTGGATGCGCTGTCCGCCCAAGCGGGGCAGGCATCTGTAGCCGCTAAACCAGCCGCCAAACCAGCCGATAAACCAGCCGAGAAGCGGGCGGTGAACGCCGTGGCAGCCCAATGGGTGGCTCCCTTGGCTGGCAGGGTGGTGGATCCTATTTTGGCCAAGGTGGCTGTGCCACAGGCGCCTGCCGAGCCAGAGGTGTCCGCCGAGCCCGCCGAACCCGATATGCACGATATCGGCGTAGATGTAGACTTGGACGCAGCGCTGGCGGAAGACTTGGCCAGCGACTTCTCCGAGGAGATGGGGAGCGACTGGCTGGACAGGCTGGCGCAACAAGTCCCCGACGGTGACGAAGAGGGCGATACCCAGCCAGGCCTGTTAACCCACCGCGCAGCCAGCTCCATGGGGCTGATTACCGGCAAAGCCTATTTGATAGAAACCGTAGAAACCATGCTGTCCAAAGACGGTGCCTGGTTGGTACGCAAAATCGCCAGCGCCCAAACCGAGGCCGACTTGTACTACTCGCTGGAGCTTTTGGTGACAACCATAGGCCTGTATACCAGCCAGAGCTCAGTCAAAGGCATTGTTCGTCGCTTTGAAGAGAAAATCAGCCAGCGATAAGCGCTAAACTGTTGGGTATGAACATACTCAACGTCCCCAAAAAACCGCTCGGCCAATCCAGCCTTCTTGTCCACCCCATCTGCCTGGGCACCATGACCTTTGGCGAACAAGTCAATGAGCGTGATGCCCACGCCATCATGGCGCGCAGCCTGGAGCGCGGCGTAGACTTTATGGACACCGCCGAGATGTACGCCGTGCCCACCAAGGCCGAGACCTTTAACGCCACCGAAAAGATCATCGGCAACTACTTTGCTGCCAACCCCGGGGTGCGCCGCAAATGGACGTTAGCCACCAAGGTAGCCGGCCCGGCACGCGGCATGGACTGGGTGCGCGGCGGCAGCCTGAACGTGACCCCCGCGCAGATGGCGCAGGCCTGCGACGACAGCTTGAAGCGCCTGCAAACCGACGTGATCGATCTGTACCAAATCCACTGGCCCCTGCGCCATGTACCCGCCTTTGGTGCCCAGTACTTTGACCTGAAAGCCGACAAGGTGCTGAGCACCAATACGACGATCCACGAACAGCTCATTGCGCTGGACAAAATGGTCAAGGCCGGCAAGGTACGCCACATTGGTCTGAGCAACGAAACGCCCTACGGCGTGATGGAATTCACCCGCCTGGCCGAGCAGCATGGCCTGGAGCGCATCGTCAGCGTGCAAAACCCCTACTGCCTGGTCAACCGCATTGTCGACAATGGCCTGGACGAAGTGATGTTCCGCCAAAACGTTGGCCTGCTGGCTTACTCCCCGCTAGGCTTTGGACTGCTCACCGGCAAATACGATGCCACCGGCATCCACAGCGCAGACGCCCCCAAAGGCCGCATGAGCCAGTACGACAGCATGAAGAAACAGCGCTGGGGCCGTGAAGACGCGCTGGCCGCCGCCCGCAAATACAACGCCCTGGCCATCGCCAACGGCATGAGCCCCACGCAAATGTCGCTGGCCTGGTGCTACAACCATTGGAAGGTCGCCAGCACCATCATCGGCGTCACCTCGCTGGCTCAATTGGACGAATGCCTGGATGCCTGGGGCACGGTGTTGTCGCCTGAAGTGTTGGCCGAGATTGACAAGATTCGCTGGGAGATTCGCGATCCGGCCTTGTGATTTGGCTCGATTGGTATCCGTGCAGACACAGGTGCAAGTGCGCTTTATTTCTTGCGTAAATACGTCACCTGCGCCAGCCCCTCAAAATCAGCATCCAGAGTCCACACCGTGGCATCAAATTCCAGCGCCGCTGCGTAAATGATGCTGTCGGCCATGGGTAGTGTATGTTGTATCGAGATCGCCGCTGCCGCGCTGGCGCGGTCGGCTGTGAGTTCAATGACCGTATAGCGGCGCATATGAGATTCCACCCGGGCTGCGTCCACAGCAGACTGCGTGAGGCGCACGCGCTTGCTCACTTCAAAAATGGTAATCGCAGGGACGACCAGATCTCCCGCCTCGATGACCTGCACTATGGTGGCCCGGTGCGGCCCATCTACCAGTACTTCCAACCAACCGCTGGAGTCGATGATGTTCACACACGGTCTTTCTCGCGCACCACGGCGGACGATTGGCCGCGCAGCATGCCTACCAGGGCGCTGACCGGCTCTTGAGGCACCAGCTCAATGCGGTCACGCTTGACCCGCACCTCCAGGCTGCGTCCTGCCTTTAGTCCTAACAGGCGGCGCGCTTCGGCTGGGATGGTGATTTGAAATTTGGATGACAATGTAGCGGTAGCGGCCATACGCACTCTCCTAAAAAGTAAAGCGAATCCTATTGTAAAGCAAGCCGAATTTGCTTGTAAATTGTATGAAAAAAACCGAACACATCAGCGAAACGCCCGCTACCGCGTTTCTCAAAGCCCACAAGATCGCCTTCACCGAGCACCCCTACGAATACCTGGAGCATGGCGGCGCGCAGCACAGCGCGCTGGTGCTGGGATTTGCCCCCTTCATGGTGGTTAAAACGCTGATCATGCAAGACCAGGATGCCAAGCCATTGGTGGTGCTGATGCATGGCAACCGCAAGGTGAGCACCAAGAACCTGGCACGGCAAATCGGCGCTAAATCAGTGCAACCATGCCTGCCTGAGGTGGCTAACAAGCACAGTGGCTATCTGGTGGGCGGCACCTCGCCATTTGCCACCCGCAAGGTGATGCCGGTGTACATCGAGGAGAGCATTTTGGGTTTGCCCAAGATCTTGATCAACGGTGGCCGTCGGGGCTATTTGGTGCAAATTGAACCCCAAGTGTGCACCGCGCTGTTGGCGGCGCGGCCGGTGCGATGCGCATTGGAGGAGTGAGATTTTCGGTGCGGGGTTGCAAATGGGGTTGCAAATGCGGTTGCAAATGGGCAAGCGAGTGGGCAAGCGAGTGGGCAGGCAATCGGATAAGCAAAGGTGAAAGCAAATGGGCTCAGATCAAAATTCAGGACGATCATCTCGTCGGAGAACCTGACGCCACAACGAAATTTTGCTCTGTCCCCTCGCGCAACCTCCGGCGACTACCTTGCCTGAAAACACAGTCACTCACTAAATAGTAGCGCTACATCTAATAAAATCAGTGGGGTACACAGGTTAACGATGTAATTCAGCCGATTTGCACCTGCTGGCGCGTTCCGGCCGTTTTGGGAGCCGCCTGGGTCACGAACACCAGCTTCCACGAGAAACTACCCGCTATGCATTACGGAGCTGGTCCCGCAATATTCTAGAGGACTACCGGCTTGTGGATGCCTGAAAGTAGCCGTTTTAAAGCGCTCCAAAACCGCAAATTCAGCAGGTGGCGAGCCGTTATCAAGATGCCTATCGGGCTGTAGCCCCCCAAAGTATTGCGGGGGCAGCTACGGAATGCATAGTGTCTGGTTAGGCCCAAACGCGCTGACAGTAGGCTACCAGGCAGCTTGACGGCAAAAAGACGCTGCGCCACCGCCAAAATGCCCGGTCGGAACCATTTCCCCCTGTAACCCACTGATTTTATTAGACGGAGTGCTCTTATAAGGAGAGCGACCGCGCTGCCGCAGCGCGCCACACAGGGCAGCTGCCGCAGCGGGCAACAGTCGATTTGTTCACGCCAAACTAGACGCCAAAGCCTAAGCATCTCTAGGGTTACTGCCGATGTACGCTTGTTAACCTCTGATTACAATTCTTAAAAAGCACGATCGTTCTATTCTAAATTTACGTCATTGGAGATGGGCATGCAGAAAGTATTCGGATGGGTAGCCAAGTTAGCAAAGCAGCGTAGAGTAGCCGCCGCTTTGGTGGCGGTCGTGGCCAGCGCGGCAGGGGTGGTGTATGCCACCAACTATTCGCTGTGGGTCAATGGCCGCAGCAATAGCAGCGCTGTGTCGGGTAACCATGCCGACTTTACCTACTGGGGCCCGGCCAGCACAGCAGCAGGCGTGAATAAAAAATCGGTCAATTGGGACGGCTACAACCGCATCTCGGACCAAAACTACCGTGTGCGCGACGCGCTGGACTGCTACTGCACGGGCACCAACTGGTGCTACGTGGCCGCGCACAGCGCAGGCAATCTGCAAATTGGCTACGCCCTGTCGCTGTTTGGCGGCAGCACACGGCCCAAGCAAAACGCCACGCCCAACGCGGCAGGCCAATGCGGCGCAGCCAGCACTGGCGGCACGCAAACCGGCTGGAACATCAAGTGGGTAGACGTGGCCGCAGGCGCCGCTGGCGGCAGCGAGCTGTCTGACGCAGGTAGCTGGGCACTGTCTGAGCCGCTGGTGAGTGACCTGAAAACCACTACCGCCCGCGCCATGTACGACCACAACCAAACCCGCAGCAAAACCTTCTACATGTTCACCGGCTCGCAGGGCGCAGTGCAGTCCTCCATCCTGCCCGGCCAAGACGACCAAGCCGTGGCCTACCACTCAGCTGGCGGCGTGTCGGGCAGCGGCGGGGCAGGCTACTGCAACCCGGCAGACTGGTTCTGCAACGACCTGACCTTGGGCACTGCTGTGAACGAAGGCGGCGTAGCCAAGTGGGCCAACCACACGGTCGCCTTCCGTGACGACGCACAGTCGCTTAACCACTACACCAATGGCAACTGGGGCGGTGTGGTCTCCAAAGTGCGCGCTGACATGGTGACCTACGCCAACTAAAAGATAGCCAGACCCGCACAGCAAGAGCGTGCCACGGTGCGCTCTTGTCGTTTAAGCCGACAATACTTGCCATGCAACGCTCTCTTATCCTCAGCTTGGTTGGTGCTGTCGCTGCGCTGTTGACCGCAGCGTGGTATTTGTCGGCTGGCGATCAACCGAGCAGCGACGCCACTGATGCTGGCAAGCTGGCTGCCATCGCCTCCATGGCCCCCACTACAGCAGACTCAGCGCAAACCGCAGCAGCGGGCGGCACCACCGGCCCCTTAAGCCCCGAAGGCCAACGCGCCCGCCAGGCCCAGCTGGCCCTGTGGCAAGCGCGCTACGAGCGGGCCGAGCAAACCTATGCAAACTACCGCGATATCACCCGTTACCCGCACGACTCGCGCCCTTTGGCAGAGCACCCCGACCAAGTGCGCCCCTTTGCACCCGTGAGCGAAGACAATCTGGTGCGCAACGCCAAAGGCGAGCCTGTCAAAGGCCTCAAGCTGCGCACCACCCAAGAGCGCGTGTTTGCCAGCGGTGCAGACACCATCAAGCTCACGCTGGCCGTGCTGGACGAGACCGGCCAGGTGCAAGCCCTTGGCATCAGCCGCGCCAGCGCCCAATCGGTAGCCGAGAGCAAAGTGCTGGCCAAAGTGATCGACACCTCCATTAGTTTTGACGACCAAGGCCAAGGTGCCGACAGTGTGGCTGGTGACGGTACTTACAGCGCGCGCCTGGCCCCCAGCCAACAGGGCTTTGAGAGCTACGCAGGCACCATCCGCGTGCAGGTGCAGTTTATGGCCAACGGCGAGCCGGGCGTGGCGCATTTTGATGTGGTGTACAACCCCGAGGTGCCCGCTGCTTGGGTGGGCGTGCGCGAGGCCGTAGAGGCCGGTTCGCTTAACTTTTACCTGAAGGTGCAGGTCAACAAACCGGGCCGTTACGTCGCCAGTGCGCGGGTAGACGATGCCAAGGGCCAGCCCTTCGCCCTGCTGCAATTTAACGACGAACTGGCCGTTGGCCCGCGCGAATTCAAAATGCATGTCTTTGGCGCTTTGATTCACGATAAAAACCCCGCCTTCCCGCTGCGCCTGCGCGACGTGGACGGCTTCTTGCTCATCCCGGACAAGTTCCCTGACCGCGCCATGATGGCCCGCCAAACTGGCGTGGTGCACACCAGCGCGCGCTACAGCGTAAGCAGCTTTACCGCCACCGAGTGGAGCAGCGAAGAGCGCGAGCGCTACCTGGCCGAATACGCCAAAGATGCCGAGGCGGCCAAAGCGCAGGTAGAGCGCTTGTCCAGGCGCTAAGCCTGACCCCGTACTGCGCGCATACAAGCATTGCGTTCGCGAGCCCCTCGACAGGCTCAGGGCGAACGGATCTAAACGAACAGCAGGGCAGCTGACCCAATACTGCTCGTTTAAGCCGCATCGTGCGGCTTTTCTGGCCCGGCTTGATTAATAGCGGCTTGCGTATGTTTCTTGCTGGCTATTGCCTGATAAGATCTCAAAACAGCGCTCAAACAGGCAACTTTTCAGTGTCCAGTCACGTTGCACGCTCCCAGGGCTTCCTGAGCGCTCGAAAACAGCGATTTTG
>JAYVGI010000345.1:0-20070 GCA_043772355.1 Polaromonas sp. | reverse complement strand
CAATGCAACTTCTCGACACTGCCGCCCAAGCCCACACCCCAAATTTCGCCACGGCCAATGGCAATCAGGGAGTGCGACAACTGATAGCCTTTGCCCAGGGTGTGCTTTTCACTCCAAGGATCAAGATAGGCAAAAATTCGCTCACGCCGCCAGTCAGACAGCATGACCATCAGGCCAAACGCCACCACCATGACGGCTGCGATCAAAAAGAACATGCGGGCGTTGACCCCACCCAAAAACAAAATACCCATGGCAATCACGGCAATCACCATGAAGGCCCCCATATCGGGTTCGGCCAGCAACAAAAGGCCCACCACCGCTACGGCCACCGCCATGGGCAGCACCGCGCGAAAGAATTTTTCTTTCACGTCCATCTTGCGCACCATATAGTCTGCCGCATACAGCAGCACGGCAAATTTTGCCAACTCAGAGGGTTGGAAATTCATAAAACCCAGAGATATCCAGCGGCGCGCGCCGTACACGGTTTTTCCAATGAAAGGCACCAATACCAAAATCAACAAAATCAGAGACACTACAAATATCCACGGTGCAAATTTCTCCCAAACCTGCATGGGGATTTGAAAAGCAATCAGCGCGGCCGCAAAAGCCACCACCAAAGACAGCACATGCCGCGTCAAAAAATGGGTATGCGCGTAGCGTGCAAAACGCGGGTTATCGGGCATGGCGACCGAGGCTGAATACACCATCACCACGCCAAAGGCCAGCAAGGCCACCGTCACCCACAGCAGTACTTGGTCAAAACCCAATACATGCGCCGGGGTGGAGCGGGTGCGGCCATACTCTGCACTGCCAACACGTACAGGCAGCGCCTCTGCCGCAGACTGAGTTGCAGCACTGAGGCTGGCAAACCACGCGGTGACGCGCTGAACCAAGCCAGTGACAGGACGGGGCGCGGCCATGTCGCTCATATGCCCTCCGTGAATGGCATGCCAGCGGCCTCGGCCAAACTGGCCACCGCCGCGCGGAACACCTCGGCGCGGTGCGGGTAGTTATCAAACATGTCAAAACTGGCGCAGGCAGGCGACATCAGCACCGCGTCGCCCGCATGGGCGCGTTGCGCTGCCTGGTTAACTGCTTCTTCCATGCTGCTTGCATTCAGAACCGGCACGCTGATGCCCTCCAATGCCTTGGCAATGGCAGGCGCGTCTTCGCCTATCAGCACCACCGCGCGGGCATAGCGCGCCACGGGCGCAGCCAAGGGCGCAAAATCTTGCCCCTTGCCTTGGCCACCCAAAATCACCACCAATTTTCTGTCGCCACCCAAGCCGGTGAGTGCGGCCACGGTGGCACCCACATTGGTGCCTTTGCTGTCGTCAAAGTACTCTACATCGTTGACGATAGCCACGGGCTCCACACGGTGTGGCTCGCCTCGGTATTCACGCAGGCCGTACAGCATGGGTGCCAAGGTGCACCCGGCAGCACTGGCCAAAGCCAAAGCTGCCAGTGCGTTGGAAGCGTTGTGTTTGCCGCGTATGCGCAGGGCATCCGCTGGCATCAGGCGCTGGATGTACACCTCTTCGGCTGCGTCTTGCTGACTGCCGCCGGGCCGCCCCAAGGCAGGAACGCCCCCTTGGGGGGCAGCGAGCGAGCGAGCGTGGGGGCGTTTACTGCGGCGACGTGTTTCGTCGGCCTCCATGGCTTTGACCAACCACGTCATGCCGTTGACAGACTCCATACCCCAGTCGCCCGGACGGGTGGGCGCATCGGTGCCAAAGCTCACGTAGTCGCGCAGTTGCTTGCCCTTTACCAGCGCGGGCAGCATGGCCATGACAGCCGGGTCATCGCGGTTGAGCAGCATCGGCGATGCGTCTGCACGGTGCGGGCCAAAGATGCGCGCCTTGGCTGCACCATAAGCAGGCATGCCACCATGCCAGTCCAGATGGTCTTGTGTGAGGTTCAGCACAGTGCCCATGGTCGGCTCAAAGCCCTCCACTTCATCGAGCTGAAAACTCGTCAGCTCCAGCACCCACACCTCAGGCAGTGTTTGCGCGGCAGTGTGCGCAGCTAAGGTGTCTAGTAAAGTGGGGCCAATATTGCCAGCCACAGCCACTGTTTTGCCCGCACGTTCGACCAATTGCCCGGTAAGCGATGTGACCGTGGTTTTGCCATTGGTACCTGTAATGGCCAGTACCTTTGGGGTGTAGGTTTGGCCATCTTTTAACGCCTGCAAGCCTTGAGAAAATAAACCTAGTTCACCGCTTGACCATAAACCACTCGCGCGAGCTGCTCCTAATACCGGAGCAACCTGCTCGGGTGTGAGGCCAGGGCTTTTGAACACAGCGCGAATATCCGACCCTTCGACCAAGCTGGCGGCAAATGCGCCGTGGACAAATTGGGCATCGGGCAACTCAGCGCGCAACGCAGCCAGTTGCGGTGGTGCCTCGCGCGTGTCAGCTACTGTCACCCGTGCACCGGCATGCGCGCACCAGCGCGCCATGGCCAGGCCCGAGTCGCCCAAACCCAAAATCAGTACCGAGGTATCTTGCAAAGTGCCCATTAACGCAGTTTCAAAGTAGATAAGCCGATCAAACACAGCAGCATGGTGATGATCCAAAAACGCACGACCACCTGGGTTTCTTTCCAACCCGATTTTTCAAAGTGATGGTGCAGCGGTGCCATTTTCAAAATGCGCCTGCCTTCGCCGTATTTTCTTTTGGTGTATTTGAAGTACAGGACCTGCGCCATCACCGACAGCGCCTCCACCACAAAGATGCCGCCCATGATGGCGAAAACAATTTCTTGCCGCACGATGACCGCCACCGTGCCCAAGGCACCGCCCAGTGCCAGCGCGCCCACATCGCCCATAAACACTTGGGCCGGGTGGGTGTTGAACCATAAAAACGCCAAACCCGCTCCGGCCATGGCCGCGCAAAATATCAGCAACTCGCCCGCACCAGGGATATAGGGGAAGAACAGGTATTTGGAATACACCGAGCTGCCGGTGACATAGGCAAACACACCCAGCGCCGAGCCCACCATCACCACTGGCATGATGGCCAGACCATCCAAGCCATCAGTCAAGTTCACCGCGTTGCTCGATCCTACGATGACCAGGTAAGTCATGATCACAAAGCCGAACACCCCCAGTGGATAGTTGACCTCTTTAAAGAACGGCATCATCAAGCCTGCCTTGGGTGGCAAGTTGACATCAAAACCGGATTGCACCCACTTTAAAAACAGCTCGATCACGCGCAGGTTATTGCTCTCGGAAATACTGAACACCAAATACAACGCGGCCACCAGGCCAATGATGGACTGCCACATGTACTTCTCGCGCGAGCGCATGCCCTCGGGGTCTTTGTGCACCACCTTGCGCCAGTCGTCTACCCAGCCGATGGCACCAAAGCCCAAGGTCACGATCAGCACGATCCAGACAAAGCGGTTGCGCAGGTCAAACCACATCAGTGTGGACACCGCTATCGAGATCAATATCAACACCCCGCCCATGGTGGGCGTGCCGCTTTTGGCCAAATGGGTTTGCATGGCGTATTCACGGATGGGCTGGCCAATCTTGAGCGCAGTTAAACGCCGGATCACCCACGGCCCGGCAAACAGGCCAATCAGCAATGCCGTCATGGCGGCCATCACAGCGCGGAAGGTAAGGTATTGGAAAACCCGGAAAAACCCGAACTCGGGCGACAGGGTTTGCAACCAACTGGCTAAACTAAGCAGCATGCAGCGCCTCTTGTAGGGTTGTGTTGATAGGTTTTACTTGCCCCGCAGATGCGGTAATGGCGTCCACTACGCGCTCCATCTTCATGAAGCGCGAGCCTTTGACCAGCACACTGCGGTAGGACGCTAAATCGGCCAGCACGCAGGCGTTGAGCGCATCCACACCACCGCAATGCCGCGCGCCCGGGAACACTGCCGCGCCATAGCGCATGAGCTCGCCCATGCACAGCAGGGTTTCTATGCCGCGCTCGGCTGCGTATTCGCCAATCTCGGCGTGGAACTCGGGGCCTTGGTCGCCTACCTCGCCCATGTCACCCAGCACCAGCAGGTGCGGCGCGGGCAAATCGGCCAGCACATCGATGGCCGCGCGCACGGAGTCGGGGTTGGCGTTGTAGGTGTCGTCAACGAGGGTGATGGGTTTGCCGCCGACCCGCACGCTCAGTGCGCGGGAGCGGCCTTTGACGGCTTCAAACGCCTCCAGGCCGCTTGCAATCGTGCCTGGTGGCACGCCAGCAGCCACGCAGGCGGCAATGGCAGCCAACGCATTTTTCACGTTATGCCGCCCGGCGATGGCCAGCTTAAAGCCCAGCGCCCCCAGTGGGGTAGCTGCACGCACCCGCCACGCACCGTCTTCCCAGTCGGCGCTGGCTGTTACGTCGGCAACGCCCGCCATGGCAAAGGTGATGCAGCGCCGTGCTCCGGCCATGCTGCGCCACAAGGCGGCATAGGCATCGTCTGCCGGAAACACAGCCACGCCTTGCGCCTGCAATGCGGTGATGACGCTGCCGTTTTCCTGGGCTACGGCCTCTACGGTTTGCATAAACTCCAGGTGCTCACGCTGCGCGTTGTTGACTACCGCTACCGTAGCTTGGGTGATTTCTGCCAAATAGGCTATCTCACCGGGATGGTTCATGCCCAGCTCCACCACGGCTATCTGATGTGCCGGGGTCAGGCCCAGCAAGGTCAAAGGTACGCCAATGTCGTTGTTTAGATTTCCCTTGGTAGCCAAGGCGCCATCTGCGCAAGCAGCTTTTAAAATGCTAGCTATCATTTGCGTGACGGTGGTTTTACCGTTGCTGCCGGTGACTGCTATCAAAGGCAAGCTGTACTGCCTGCGCCAGGCGCTGGCCAGCGCACCCAAAGCCAGCTTCGAGTCGGCAACTTCCAGGCCATTGAGCCCCGCCTGGGCGATACCGTGCTGCGCCATCACCGCTTGTGCACCAGCTTGCTGGGCATTGGGCAGAAAATCATGGGCATCAAATGTCTCGCCCTTCAAGGCCACAAACAAATCACCCGCTTGCAGGTTGCGTGTATCGGTATGCACGCGCTGGACCGTGACCGTGCCGTCACCGACCAAACGGGCAGGCAGGCCACGAGTGAGCAGAAGGGCTTGGGCGTGTTGCAGGTTCATCATGTTAATTTCTCTCGGCGCGGCGCTGTAGAGCGACCCGCGCATGGGCTATGTCTGAGAACGCATGCTTGGTGCCTGCGATGTCCTGGTAGTCTTCATGGCCTTTGCCCGCAATGACGATCACGTCCTGCGCACCGGCTTGCTGCACCGCGTGGGCAATCGCCAGTGCCCTGTCACTTTGCACTTGGGCGCGGGCAGGCGCAACCAAGCCGGCGACAATTTGCGCAATGATGCTGCCCGGCTCTTCCGTGCGGGGGTTGTCGCTCGTCACGACTACTTTGTTGGCACCGCGCTCGGCGGCTTGTGCCATTAAGGGCCGCTTGCTTGCATCGCGGTCACCGCCACAGCCAAACACACACCACAGCTGGCCACCGCGCGCCTGCGCCATGGCGCGAAGGGCCGCTAGCACCTTGTCTAGCGCGTCGGGGGTATGGGCATAGTCCACGGCCACCATCGGCGCATCCGACGTGGTCACGCACTCCATGCGTCCAGGCACTGCGGTGCAGTGGGAAACCGCTTGGCATGCGGCGGGTAATTCAATATCCAAGCTGCGCAGCGCGGCCACCACGCCCAGCAGGTTGGACACGTTGTAGTCGCCCACCACGGGGCACTCTAGCGTAGCTTTTTGCGCGCCTTCGCATACGGTAAAGCGCATGCCGGTGTCGGTGTAGGCTATGTCTTGGGCCCACAGACGTGCATCGGTGCGCAAGAGCGAAACCGTCCACACTTGGAGGCCGCGCGCAACGCAGTGCTGTGCAAGCAGTGCGCCGTGCGAGTCGTCCAGGTTGACCACTGCGGCCTGCACACCGGGCCAGTCAAACAATGCAAGCTTAGCCTGCCAGTAGGCCTGCATACTGTCGTGGTAGTCCAAATGGTCTTGCGTCAAGTTGGTGAACATGGCTACCCGAATGGCCGTGCCCGCCAAACGGTGCTCTGCCAGGCCTATGCTCGATGCCTCGATAGCGCACGCCTGCGCCCCGTTGGCACGCATCTGGGCGAATTGAGCGTGCAGCAACACCGGGTCAGGCGTGGTCAGGCCGTTAAACACCATACTTCCTGGCGTTCCAATACCTAAAGTACCCATTAGCCCGCAAGAATATTGCGGCAAAAGCTCTGTATTTGATAGCGCATTGGGGTTCCGTGCTGCACGGTAATGCAAACAGTTCAGTGCCTGAGCCAGCCACCACGCGGTCGATGTCTTGCCGTTGGTGCCGGTAACCGCTATCACATCCAGCGCTTGGCTGGGCTGCCCGTAGTAGGCGTTCGCAATCAGCCCTGTGGCGGCTTTGAGCGCCGGATAGCTGGCCGCGCGTGGGTCGTCAAAACCAAAGGTCTGCACGCCTTCTTCTTCCACCAAACAGGCTGCTGCACCCGCATCCAGCGCACCCTGCACAAAGTGCCGCCCATCGGTCGCCGCGCCAGGCCATGCGATGAAGCCATCACCCACACCCACCTTGCGGCTATCGATGTGTAGCGCACCGCGCACGTGCGCATGCAGCCACTGGCTGGCTTGAGCGGGGGTGCCTAGCGGTTCCATTAAAAGGACTCCACTTCTGCATTGGCCACCAGTTGGGGTTTGACCGCCATATCTGGCTGCACGCCGAGCATGCGCAAGGTTTGCGCTACGGTCTCACTAAAGACCGGTGCCGCCACCTCGCCGCCATAGTATTTGCCGTTGCTTGGCTCGTCTATCATCACCGCCACAATGACGCGCGGCTTGTCGATGGGGGCCATGCCGACAAACCAACTGCGGTATTTGCGGTTGCCGTCGGTACCGTAGTTTTTTCCCACCTGCTTGTAGGCTGTGCCCGATTTTCCGCCGACTGAGTAGCCAGATGTCTGCGCCTTTTGCCCTGTGCCGCCGGGGCCTGCTGCCATTTGCAGCATCTTGCGAATCTCGCTGGCGGTACCCGCCGAGAAGACCTGCACACCGCTGGCCATTTCATTGCTCTTGAGCAAGGTGGTGGGGATGATCTGCCCATCGTGTCCAAACACCGTGTAAGCGCGCGCCATCTGAAACAGCGAGGCCGACAGACCATAGCCATACGACATGGTGGCCTGCTCAATCGGGCGCCAGGTCTTGAAGGCACGCAAGCGACCTGACACGACGCCCGGGAAGGTGATCTGCGGCTTTTGGCCGAAGCCTGCTTGTGAGAAGGTCTCCCACATCTCGCGTGGCTGCATTTGCATGGCCATCTTCACCGTGCCCACGTTGCTCGACTTTTGGATCACCTCTTGCACCGTGAGCACCCCATGCGGGTGCGAGTCGGAAATGGTGGACCCCGTAATCTGAATACGGCCGGGCGCGGTTTGAATCTGGGTGAGCGGCTTGACGCGGTTAGTCTCCAGCGCGATGCCCACGGTAAATGCTTTCATCACCGAGCCCGGCTCAAAGGTGTCGGTCAGCGCCCTGTTGCGCATTTGCCCGGGACTCAGGTTCACGCGCTTGTTCGGGTTATAGCTGGGGTAGTTGGCCAAGCCCAGCACCTCTCCCGTCAGGGCATCCAGCACCACCACGCTGCCGGCTTTGGCTTTGTGCTCGATCACCGCATCGCGCAATTTTTGGTAGGCAAAAAACTGCACCTTGCTGTCAATCGAGAGTTGCAAATCTTTGCCATCTTCAGGCGCCAACGTCTCGCCCACGTCTTCCACCACGCGGCCCAGGCGGTCTTTGATGACGCGACGGCTGCCGCTCTTGCCCGCCAGGTTTTTGTCAAAGCTTAGCTCCACACCCTCTTGGCCTTTGTCTTCCACATTGGTAAAGCCCACCACCTGCGCAATCGACTCGCCCTCGGGGTATTGGCGTTTGTATTCTTTGCGCTGGTACACGCCTTTAATGCCCAGGGCGGTGATTTCCTGTGCTACCGAATCTTCCACCTGGCGCTTGAGCCAGACAAAAGTCTTGTCTTCATCGTCGAGTTTTTTCTTCAGATCACCCAGGGGGATCTCCAGCAGCTTGGCCAACTTGGCCAGCTTCGTTTTATCGGCATCCACATCTTCAGGGATAGCCCAGATACTGGGTGCCGGTACGCTGGAGGCCAGAATCAAACCGTTGCGGTCCAGTATGCGGCCCCGGTTGGCGGGCAGCTCCAGCGTGCGGGCAAAGCGCACCTCACCCTGGCGTTGGTAGAAGTCGTTGTTGATGACCTGTACATAGGCCGCGCGGCCAGCCA
Organism: Polaromonas sp.; assembly: GCA_043772355.1. Lineage (GTDB taxonomy): Bacteria > Pseudomonadota > Gammaproteobacteria > Burkholderiales > Burkholderiaceae_C > JAAFIP01. The sequence goes on along the minus strand of JAYVGI010000345.1, from coordinate 11,793 downwards.
ATCCGGTAAAGCTCAGCGCAATCGCCGCAACGATGAATTTGCTGCGCCAAACCGGCGTTTTGCTGGCCAGCAGGGGGCTGGAGTTATAGACCACGCTCTTCATGGCCGGGCTCCTGAGGCGCTGGCACTGGCTGGCCGGGTGGTCAAGCGGGTGGTAGCGCTGGCGGAAGAGACGGCAATGGCGCTGGTGGAAACTGTCTCTTGCACAGAGCGCACATACTGCGTCACTGCTGGCGTAGCGGTGCGCATTTGCAGTTGCTCTTTGGCCAGCTTTTCTACCCGCAAAGGGGTGGCCTGCGCGCGTTTTTCTACGTCCAGGCGTTCGCGCTCCAAGTCGAGTTTACGCGCCAGGTTTTGGGCTTTTTCAACCTCCACAAACACGCGGCGCGACTCGTACTGTGTGCGCACGAGGTACAAAGCACTGGCGATGACGGCGATAAGCAGCACGATGTTCAACCTCGTCATGCTGGTGCATCCAGGCGCTGCGCCACCCGCATCACCGCGCTGCGCGAGCGGGGGTTGGCTTTGGCCTCTGCCTCGCTGGTTTTGGTGCGGCCCAGGGCTTTGAGCTTCATGGCCGGGGCTTTGCGCAGCATCCAGTCGGGCGAGTGGCGATCCACCACCTCGCGCGAATGCTTGGCGATAAATTGTTTGACAATGCGGTCTTCCAGGCTATGGAAGCTGATCACTACCAAATGGCCTGCGGGTGCGAGCACATCCAAACTGGCCTCTAGCGCGCGTTCGAGCTCTTCAAGCTCGGCATTGATGAAAATCCGAAAAGCCTGAAATGTGCGCGTTGCAGGGTTCTGGCCCGACTCGCGGGTTTTGACCGCGCCAGCCACGAGTGTGGCCAACTCGAGGGTGGTGAGAATAGGGCCCCTCTCTTGTCTGCGCGTGACAATCGCCTTTGCAATGGCCCCAGCAAACCGTTCTTCGCCGTAGTCACGAATCACCTCCTTGATGTGCAATTCTTCCGCCGTCTCCAGCCACTGCGCCACGCTCTGGCCACGGGTGGTATCCATACGCATGTCCAGCGGGCCATCGCCGCGAAACGAAAAGCCGCGCGCCGGGTTGTCGATCTGCGGGCTGCTGATGCCCAAGTCCATCAGTACGCCCTGCGCACTGGCGTGCGGCAGATTTCCGATGGCAGAAAAACCCTCGTGGCGAATGGCAAAGCGCGGGTCGGTGATGGTCTGCGCCTCGGCCAGTGCCTCCAGGTCTTTGTCGAATGCAGTGAGGCGGCCTTGCGCACCCAGGCGCGAGAGGATCAAACGCGAGTGCCCACCGCGACCAAAGGTTGCGTCGATGTAGTGACCGTCTGTTGTGCTGAGCAGTGCATCGACCGCTTCGCTTAACAAGACAGTGGTGTGATGCCATGCTGTGTTCACCGTATGCCCGTTAGAAGGAGAAGTCCTTGAAAGCTTCTGGAACCTGTTTGGCCAGTGCCTCGGCCTCTTTGGCGTCGTGGGTGGCTTTGTCCCACAGCTCGAAATATTCACCCATGCCCAGCATGACCGTCTCTTTGCTGATACCCACGGCACCGCGCAGCTCGGGAGATATGAGAATGCGGCCCGTGCCGTCCATCTCTACATCCATCGCGTTACCCAAAAATATGCGTTTAACCCATTGCGCGTTCATTGGCACCTGGGCAATACGCTCGCGAAACTTCTCCCACTCAGGGCGCGGAAAAATCATCAGGCAGCCCTCAGGATGGCGCGTGATAGTCAGGCAACCACCCGCCGTCGCGCTCAGCACATCCCGGTGCCGCGTGGGTACCGAGAGCCTGCCTTTTGCGTCGAGTTGGAGTGCGGATGCGCCTTGGAACATGATTTTCTATCAAAAGTGCTAAAAATGAATAGAAATACCCACCTTCTTGCACTATTTACCACTGTAGCAGGAATCCATGCACTTACAAGAGGTGAACTGTAAAAAAGTTCAATGAAATCAAAGACTTAGAACTGGTATTGCACACAGTTAATGCGAAAAAAGTCTTTGTATGGCAAGCACTTAGCGAGCGATGTGAAAGTGGCTTATGAGGGTTTATACGGCCCTTGTGTGGTTACGCCCTCATGCGGTTTACTTTTGACCCTGAGCATGCACCCAAAGACATGCAAAAGAATAGCACACCTTGCTAGGAGGCATCACGGATTTTCACAGCGGACCGTGCCTACAAAATATAGCGCGACAAGTCTTCGTCTCGGCTCAGCTCGCCCAAACGCCCATCGACGTAGGCGGCATCGATGGTGATGGTTTGGCCGCCCAGCTTGACGGCGTTAAAGCTTACCTCGTCGAGCAGCCGCTCCATCACGGTGGAGAGGCGGCGGGCACCGATGTTTTCGGTGCTCTCGTTGACATCAAACGCAATGCGTGCCAAGCGGGTGATGCCTTCAGGTTTGAAGTCCAATGCTACATTCTCGGTAGCCAAGAGTGCGTGATACTGCTTGGTCAGCGACGCATGGGTGCTGGTCAAAATAGCTTCAAAATCTTGTACTGAAAGCGATTGCAGCTCCACCCGGATCGGAAAACGGCCTTGCAGCTCTGGGATCAAATCGCTGGGCTTGGACAAGTGAAAAGCGCCGCTGGCGATGAACAGAATATGGTCGGTTTTGACTGGGCCGTATTTGGTGGACACGGTGGTGCCCTCTACCAGCGGCAGCAGGTCGCGCTGCACACCCTGGCGCGACACCTCGGCACCGCTTTGCTCGGAGCGCGAGGTCACCTTGTCGATCTCGTCAATGAACACAATGCCGTTTTGCTCCAGGCTGTACAGGGCCTGGGTTTTGATGTCGTCCTCGTTCACCAGCTTGGCGGCCTCCTCGTCGGTCAGCACCTTCAGGGCCTCGGCAATTTTCATTTTGCGCAGCTTCTTTTTACCACCGCCCATTTGGCTGAACATGCCGCGTAACTGCTCGGTCATCTCCTCCATGCCGGCCGGGCCCATGACATCGAGCTGCGGCTGCGCTTGGGCTACCTCCAGCTCAATGTCCTTGTCGTTCAGCTGGCCCTCGCGCAGTTTTTTGCGGAAACTTTGGCGGGCCGTGCTGTCGGGTGTATCGGCCACCATGCCGGTGCCAAAGCCGACTTCGCTACGCGGCATGGGAATCAAAATATCCAACACCCGGTCCTCGGCCGCGTCTTCGGCGCGGGCGCGCACTTTGCGCATTTCGCTCTCACGGGTTTGTTTGATGGCCACATCGGCCAGGTCGCGGATGATGCTGTCAACGTCTTTGCCCACGTAGCCGACTTCGGTGAACTTGGTAGCCTCGACCTTGATAAACGGCGCGTCAGCCAATCGGGCCAGACGCCGGGCTATCTCGGTTTTACCCACGCCCGTAGGGCCGATCATCAGGATATTTTTAGGCGTGATTTCGGGCCGCAACTGTGCGTCCACCTGAGAGCGGCGCCAGCGGTTGCGCAGTGCAATGGCCACCGCGCGCTTGGCGGCATGTTGGCCCACGATGTGGTGGTCCAGTTCAGAGACGATTTCTTGGGGGGTCATGGAAGACATGGGAGACTTTACAGCTCTTCGATGGTGTGGTTCATATTCGTATAGATGCACAGCTCGCCGGCAATTTCCAGCGATTTTTTCACCATGTCGCGGGCGCTCAGGTCGGTATGGTCCAGCAAGGCCTTGGCTGCCGCTTGCGCATAGGCTCCGCCCGAGCCGATGGCCACAATACCGTGCTCCGGCTCCAGCACATCGCCGTTACCGGTAATGATCAGTGAAGCCTCGGCATCGGCCACAGCCAACATCGCCTCCAGACGGCGCAGCACGCGGTCGGTACGCCAGTCCTTGGTCAACTCAATGGCCGAGCGTACCAAATGGCCCTGGTGCTTTTCCAGCTTGGCCTCAAAGCGTTCAAACAGGGTAAAGGCATCCGCCGTAGCCCCGGCAAAACCTGCCAGCACCTTGCCATGGTGCAGCTTGCGCACCTTGCGCGCCGTGCCTTTGATGACGATGTTGCCCAGCGTGACCTGACCGTCGCCGCCAATGGCCACCTGCCAACCATCCGGCGTCTTGCGGCGCACGCTGATGATGGTGGTACCGTGAAATTGCTCCATGCTTGAATCCTAGAAATTAAGCAGCAGTGCCACTGCTGCAAGTGCACCTCGCAAGTCAAGACAATCAGTCTCTGCGAGGAATCACTTTGGCGTGTTCGCTAATGCCAATGACGTGGAAAAAAGCCCCCACCAGGCGATGCACATCGGTAAACTGCACCAAGCGACCCTCCAACTGGCGGGCGGACACCCAGTTGAGCAAGGTACCCGCAGCCGAAAAATCCACGCGAATGAGCTTGGCGCAGGAGATGATCAAGATGTCTGCGCCAATCAGGCGAGCTTCCAGCTTGTCCAGCACCGCTACGGGATCGCCCTGAATCTGCCCCGACAACTCTACCGCCGAGAGCTGCATACTATGCAACTGGCTGTGGCTCATTTGACTGTCTTGGTACCCGCCGATCTCTGACTGGATAGAGTCATGGATGGCTTCACCAATAATGGTTTGGCCCACGCCCGACACGCCATCCCCGTCCAATAGTTTGTACTCGCAGCGGGCACTTTCCCATGACGGCGGCGAGACCTCATAAGTGACGCAAAAGTCCAGCGCCGCCAGCTCAAACTCATCCGGACGGTGGGTGATGCGCAAATGCTCCAGACGCAGCCTCCACAGATCCTGGCTGGTCTCAAGTACCCCTGAGGGCGTGGCGTTTCTCAGCACTGCATCCAGTATGTGGGCCCCCATAAAGCGCAACTGCACTTGCTGGCCCGCCCAACTGGCAAACAGTTTGGCCAGCGGCAACACCGCGTTAGGTTCTATGCTTTTAAGTACCAACCAATCCAGAGTCCAGGGCATCGTAGAGCGGGCCATGGCGGCGTTCAAAGCAGCCATGGTTTGCACGCCAAAAATGGCGGGGCATCGCCAATCGGATTTGTAGGCCGCTGCCGCCGCCACTGCCGCTGGTGCCTTTTGGCTCAGGGCACCCACGATATCAGGCATGGAGAACCAGATCGGCGCGGAGCGGTTGAACTTGCTGGCGAAATCAATGGCCAGGCTCTCAAAGCGCTCATGGTTTCCGGTGGCACGGTACAAATCAAAAGCGGTACACCACGTCTCTTCGTGGTTATGCCGCGCGCCGCGCGGGTTCAAAACCTCCAGCAACCCGGCCTCAGCGCCCGCATCGTCGCCGTTGGCAAATCGAATCGCAGCCTCCTCCAGCTCAGGATCATGCTGGATCTCGTCCACCTCCAACGCAAAAAACTTGGATGATGAAAAACTGGTACTGGCACCGCCATCGTAGCTGGCGGCTGCATTGTTCATGTTAAGTGCCACGGCGGGCTTGGCTACTGGAGCTGCAGGGGGGGCCGCAACCGGCGCTCTCGGCGTTGGAGCAGTTGCCCCAGGGCTGGCCATTGCGGGTGCTGCTGCCGATGGGGTTTGAACGGGTGGCGCAGCAGGCGCTATTTTGGGCACGCGCGCTTCGCGGGCAGCCGCCACGCTTTTCATCAACGCATTATTGAGATCGTCCGGCTCGGTAGGCGCGTAGGCTGGGTCGTTGTCAATATCGTCAGCCGCTTTAGCTGCTTTGCCGATTTTGCTGGATGGGGGGCCTGATCGCGTGCCGCTATTGCCTCCCAGACTGGACATGTCTGACGTACCGCTAAGGCCCGCTTGCCCATGCTTGGTTTTCCACCACTGCATGGACATCTGGGCTTCAATCTCGTCGATTTTCTTCAAGGTCATGGCCCTGTCGTCGGGCTTGGACGGCATGGAGCTCTGGAAGAATGAGGGGCGGTTGGACGCATCGGCCGCACCGGCCACTCCGCCCAGAGCCTCACGTCGGCGCAGCTTGCGCAGCATGTCAAACTCGCGCTTGCGCACAAAATCGTTGCGCCGCTTGCGCTCGATCATCTCCTTGAGCGCCTGCTTGCTGTAGGAGTTTTCGCGATCAGATTCTTTGGCATCCAGGTCAGTCCAGTTCGTGCTCGGATTGCGCACGAACTTCACCACCTTGGAGAACAAGCCTTCTGATACGGTTTCGTCTTTTGCCATGAACTACAGTTGCATTGGTGTCAGTATTAAGTAGTAACAGTCTAGCACCAGACTAATCGCCAAACATCTTTTGTTTGAGCTCTCTGCGCTGCTGGGCTTCCAGAGACAGGTTGGCGGTAGGCCGGGCAATCAGCCGGGCAATACCGATGGGCTCGCCGGTTTCGTCACAGTAGCCGTAATCTTCACTGTCAATACGGACTATGGATTGCTCGATCTTTTTGAGCAATTTGCGTTCACGGTCGCGGGTGCGCAGCTCCAGGGCATGCTCTTCCTCAATCGTGGCGCGGTCAGCCGGGTCTGGCACCACACTGGTGTCTTCGCGTAAATGCTCGGTTGTTTCGCCCGCATTGCTCAAAATGTCTTTTTTCAGTTGCACCAATTTGAGTCGGAAAAAGGCCATTTGCAGCGCACTCATGTACTCCGAATCGGGCATGGCTATGGCTTCCGCATCGGCCAGTTGGGCCGCAGTTTTGGTTTTCCAGTTATTCACCAGTTTGGCATCTTTTTTGACTGCAACTTGCGGAGGAGGTGCTAGAACGGGCGACGACATCGTAAAGTTGGTCTTGGCAGCAGTAGAGACCTCCATTGACTTGGGCGCAATGTTAGCGGGGCTGATAAATCCGGATTTCGAGGTTCGGGGTTTGGGCGGGGCTGGCACCGGCGCAGCAGCCAGTACCACAGGTTTGCTGGGTGCCGCAGCAGACTGCTTGGCACTGGGCTTGCTGGTGGATGGCGCCGCAACTGCTTTGACTGGCGGATTGGCGGGAACTTTGGCGGGGGTTTTGACAGAAACTGAAATAGGCGCTTTCTTGGGAATGGGAGCTGTGGCTTTGGCGGTTTGCGCCGTCACGACAGGTTTTTTTGCCGCTGGTTTAGCGCTGGCTTTGCCGGCGGTTTTGGCGGGGAGAATCGATTGAGCGGGTTTAGCCGGAGCGACAAGTACTTTTTTGGCAGGGTTGGGTGCGGGCTTTGCAGCCGGTTTAGCCAACGGTTTAGCTGTCGGTTTAGCTGTCGGTTTAGTCACCAGTTTTGCCAGCGCCTTTTTTGCCACAGGCTTTGCTGGTGCTTTATGGGTCGGCTTAGCGGCTACTTTAGTGGCTACTTTAGGCACCGATTTGCTGGCCGGTTTGGCCGCAGGCTTGCTAGCTTTGGCAACAGGCGTCTTTACGGGCTTACCGGCGGCTTTTTTGACCGGGGCTGCCTTGGCTTTAACGACCGGTTTCTTCACCGTATTGGACTTTTTAACTGTGGTTTTCACTTTTTTGTCTCCTTGCGGTTTTCGCCGCGCCCTGCATTTAGGTTTTCCGGATTTACAACCAGTTAGGACTACATCACCGATTGGGTGTCGGCGGCGGATTGTAGCGATTTAACGCAAGAAAATCCTATAAATTTAAAATTCGTCACCAACACAGGTCAATCTCATCAGGTTTTACACCAAACATTGCTCCAAACCCTGCATTAATATGTCTTTTGGCAAATCGATGCCAATAAATACCATTTTATTGGTGCGTTTTTCGCCTTCAGGCCACACGGGGCCCAAATCGGAGCCCATGAGTTGGTGCACGCCCTGGAAAATAACCTTGCGATCCGTGCCCTTCATATTCAGCACACCCTTGTAGCGCAGCATGCGTGGGCCGTAGATGTTGACAATCGCGCCCAAAAAGTCTTCCAGCTTGGCAGCGTCAAAGGCCTTGTCGGAGCGGAACACGAAGCTTTTCACGTCGTCATCATGGTGATGGTGGTGGCCATGGCCCGCGCCTGCTGCGTCATGTGCGTGGGACGGGTGGTCGCAGTGCTCGCCGTGCCCGTGCTCGTCAGGTCCGTGTTCGCCATGCGCATGCTCATCGTGGGCATGGTCGTGCCCGGCGTGGTCATGCTCGTCTTCTTTCAGAAAATCCGGGTCAATATCCAGTTTGGCGTTCAGGTTAAAGCCGCGCAGGTCAAACACGTCCTTGATCGGCACCTCACCAAAATGCACCGCCTGCATCGGCGCGCGCGGGTTCATGTGCTTGAGGCGGTGAATCAGCGCATCCGTCTCGTCTTTGCTGACCAGGTCGGTCTTGCTGATAAAGATTTGATCCGCAAAGCCCACCTGGCGGCGCGCCTCTTGGCGGTCATTGAGCTGCCCGGCGGCGTGCTTGGCATCCACCAAGGTCAGCACCGAGTCCAGCAGGTACTGCTCGGCAATCTCTTCGTCCATAAAAAAGGTTTGCGCCACCGGGCCGGGGTCGGCAATGCCGGTGGTCTCGATCACCACCCGGTCAAATTGGAGTTCACCCTTGCGCTTTTTCTCGGCCAAGTCTTTCAGCGTGGTGCGCAGGTCTTCGCGGATGGTGCAGCAGACGCAGCCGTTACTCATCTGGATGATCTGCTCATTGGTGTCCGCCACCAAAATCTCGTTGTCAATATTCTCCTCGCCAAACTCGTTTTCAATCACGGCAATCTTCTGCCCGTGGGACTCGGACAACACACGTTTGAGCAAAGTGGTTTTGCCCGAACCCAAAAAGCCGGTGAGGATGGTGACGGGAATGAGCGACATAGCGAGCCTTGACAGGTGAATTACTGAGAGTTTGCGTGCACTTACATCGCCTAAGGCGCTGCTTTTTGCGTAACGCGAAGATGGGGAGTTTAGCGGGGAAATCAAGGGCCTGTAGAAATGCGGCCTAAGCAAAGTAGCCATTGGTAGACGAAATGAATGGTAGGGGTTAACACACCCACTCGAAAGCCAAGGATAGTGCAAAGATTCGGTCGCCACGAGTAAAGAGGTTCACCATGCCAGCCAACGCAGTTACCATTGATGCCGACATCATGAGCGGCACTCCTTGTTTTAGCGGAACGCGTGTGCCCATCAAAAATCTCTTTGACTATTTAGAGGCGGGCGCGCCATTGGCAGATTTTTTCAATGATTTTCCTGCCGTCCAACCCGAGGCCGCCCACGCCGTTTTAGAGAGCGCCCGCCATCTCGTAGAAGAACATGCGCTTGTTGCTTGATGAGTGCGTGCAGCTCTGTAGTGCAAGAGGGCTGGAGTGGTGTTAAAAACGGCAAACTACTGAGCTTGGCACAAACCAATTTTGATGTGTTTTTAACGGTGGACAGTAACTTGCAACACCAGCAGCATGTAGCCAGTTTTGACATTTGTGTGATGGTAGTACGCACGCACAGTAACGCTCTGGAAGTGCTAGCAAGCTGCACGCCATGGATACTGGCAGCCATGGATCAAGCACGTCCCGGCACGGTACTCACCATTGACCAACGCTGATCGCATCGACCCGCATGCAAGCACCACACTCAACGATTAAGAAAAGAAAATACAATGACCACCACCATGGACAGCCGCTACGAGCTACTGGCAGCGCAATTCCAGTACCAGCAGATTGCCATACTCAAAGCCGCATTGGACAAGCACGGCGTTGCGCCAGCGCTGGCTCAGGAGATTTGCGGTGACTTTACTTTTGACCTCTCGATGTTCTTCGACCAAGGAGAGATCGAGATGGACGGCGCGCTCTATCGGCCTACCGTGGCATTCACCGCCGACGAAGACACTTTTTATGTGCAACCGGACGATGTGAAATACCACCAGCATGCGTTTAACTCTACGCAAGAAGTGTTTGGTGACCCAGGCGAGCCGCCAGCCACTGAGACTGAATAGCCCTTTTGGCGCTATGGGAAGCACCGTGGGCTGTGCCGCAGCGGGTTCATCGGCGGGATGTCTGCCCCACCGGGTACGGCGCAGCCAGATGCATCTTCCGCTGCGGATTGGCGGCTCGCCCGGAAACCTGGCTGCTCACTAAATAGTAGCACTCCATCTAAGCAGGACAGTGGGGTGAAAAGGTAGAAGCTCAAAATTGGCATTCTGTAGTGGATGGAGTCAAATTTTGCCGAAAACCTGCAGGGCAGACTGCCTGGAGAGCATTTTTTGCATCATAGCTACTATTTATTCCATAGCTTGTCCCGCAGATTTTCAGGGGGCTACAGCGCGATAGGAATTCCAAAAATGGCCCTCGAAACGGAAAATTTGCGATTTCCGGCCGATTTCCAGGCTGCCAGAGGCATCAAAATAGCGATTTTGGCCGGTTTTAGAATTTCCAATCAGCCTGCAGACCAATAAAAGCAAGCGGAAGCAGCTACGCAATGCATAGCGAGAATTTTGGGTTTAAACGCTGCTGTAGTGGCTCCTGGGGTTCAACAGGCGGTTGAACGATCCAAACAGGGTAGGGAACTCAGATTATTGGCGTTTTCCTGTGTACCCCACTGATCTGCTTGGACGGAGTGCTACTTATTAGTGAGTGAGTCTATCCCCAAGCCACCTGGTTAGTCCACGATCAATCACAGCGAGCCGCCCTTCTTCACCACCACCAGCCCCTTAAGGTACTCCCCCTCCGGGAAGTTGATCGTCATCGGATGGTCCGGTGCGCCGCCCAGGCGTTCGCTGATGTAGCCGTCTACGCCTGCGTCGATGCCCGCGCCCGCGACGATTTTGTGGAACAGGTCGGCGTTGATGCCGCCGGAGCAGCTGTAGGTGAACAGCACACCACCGGGCTCCAGGATTTTGAAGGCCAGGCGGTTAATGTCTTTGTAGGCGCGGGCCGCGCGGTCGGCGTGGGCGGCGGTGGGGGCGAACTTGGGTGGGTCGAGCACGATGGCATCGAAGCTTTGGCCTGCGGCGTCGAACTGGCGCAGGCTGGCGTTGACATCCGCATCCATAAAGGTGGTGTATGCGACATCAAACCCGTTGAGCGCCACGTTGGCCTTGGCCCGCTCGATGGCGGGGCCGCTGGAGTCGATGCTGGTGATGTGGTGGCTCGCCACGCCGTGGGCGTTGGCATCCAACGCGCCCGCTGCGCGCAAGCCCGAGAGGGCGGCTACGGTGAAGCCGCCCGTGTAGCAGTAGCAGTTGAGCACGCGTTTGAATTGCATGCGCTGGGCGTACTGGGCAAATTTTTTCCGGCTATCGCGCTGATCGAGGTAAAAGCCGGTCTTATGGCCCTCGGCGATGTTGACTTGAAGCTGGTAGTCGTGCTCAGCAATGGTGATCTCTACAGGGCTGGTGTTGTCCGCTCTTGCTTTGTCATCACCGCCACGCAACCAGCCCGTAACGCTCTCCAAGCCTTCCAGCGCGCGGCTGCTCGCGTCAGAGCGCTCGTACAGCTTGGCGAGGCCCGTGACTTGCAACAGCGCGTCGGCAATCGGCTGCTTCCAGCGCTCTACGCCCGCCGACAAAAACTGCGCTACCAGCGTGTCGCCATAACGGTCGACTATCAAACCGGGCAAGCCATCCGACTCGCCATGTACCAGGCGCATGCTGTCGCTTTGAATATCAAATAAGGCTCTAGCCTTTACAGAACGAGCGCAAGCAGCGATAAAAAAATTAGCGCCAATACGCTCGGTTTCATCAAAGCTCCAGGCCCGCGCGCGGATTTTACTGCTGGGGCTGTAGGCTGCCCAGGCTAAAAATTTGCCGTCATGCGATTCCACCCGCACCGTCTCGCCGCTGTCGGCGCTGCCTTTGACAATAGCGTTGTCAAATATCCAGGGGTGGCGGCGTTGTAGGGCGCGCTCTTTGCCTTCGCGCAGGGTGATGGTTTTCATGGCCCTATTGTCGGGCAACAATCGTGTTCAGCTGGCGCATGTCGTCGATGGAAGTGTCATTCCATTTCTACATCATTAATGTCTAGGCGCGGAGCCTACGAGAGTGCTGTAGCACGGCAAGGCGACGCAACAACGACAGTAATGATTTAGAAAT
>JAYVGI010000344.1:0-10696 GCA_043772355.1 Polaromonas sp. | reverse complement strand
TCATTACCTCTATTGTTGCTCATTAATCTGTAGCGTGCAATAGCTGAGGTCTGCCTAACATCGGCTGCTACCTGTCACTGGGACCTGAGTAGTTACCTTTTTGTAAACGTTTTAGGCCTGCAGACCTTTAAAATATTGCGGGAGCAGCTACTAAATAGATAGTACTATTTTTTCAGCCAAGTGCCCAATACCTCGTCCGTATGCTGCCCCAAGAGGGGCGGTGGCAGGTCGGTGCGCGGTGGGGTCAGCGACATTTTGATCGGGCTGGCCACCAGTGGGACTGCGCCGTTCAAAGGATGTTCCCAGGTATGCACCATGCCGCGCGACTGCACCTGCGGGTCTGCAAACACCTCGGCCAGGTTGTTAATCGCACCGCAGGGCACCTTGGCCGCTTCCAACGCGCTCAGCCAGTCCGCCTTGCTGCGGGTTTTAAAAATCGCCTCCAACATCGGCACCAGCACGGCGCGGTGGCGCACGCGCTCTTGGTTCTTGCCAAAGCGCACGTCTGCCGCAATGTCGCTGCGCCCGGCCACGGCGCAAAACTTGGCGAACTGGCCGTCGTTGCCCACCGCCAGTATCAAATGGTCTTTCTCGCCGCTGTCCATCGGCGCGGTTTCAAACACCTGGTAGGGCACGATATTCTGGTGCGCATTGCCAGCGCGGCCCGGCACTTTTTTATTGACGAGATAATTAGCCCCCAGGTTGGCCAGCATGGCCACCTGGGTGTCCAGCAGCGCCATGTCAATATGCTGGCCCTGCCCCGTGCGCTCGGCGTGGCGCAGCGCGGCCAAAATAGCGGTACACGCATACATACCGGTAAACAAATCAGCCACCGCCACGCCCACTTTTTGCGGGCCGCCGCCAATATCGTCGCGCTCACCGGTCACGCTCATCAGCCCGCCGATGCCCTGCACCGCGTAGTCGTAGCCCGCGCGGTCTTTGTACGGCCCGGTTTGGCCAAAACCGGTGATGCTGCAGTACACCAGGCTGGGTTTGATTTTGCACAGCGCAGCGTAGTCCAGCCCATAGCGCGCCATATCGCCCACCTTGAAGTTCTCGACAAACACATCGCAGTGCAGCAGCAAATCACGAATCGTTTGCTGCCCCGCAGGTGTAGAGATGTCGCAGGCCACCGAGCGCTTGTTGCGGTTCGTGCCCAGGTAATACGCCGCCTCGGCTGTGTCATTGCCCTGTGCGTCCTGCAAAAACGGCGGCCCCCAGCCGCGCGTGTCGTCACCCGTCTCCGGGCGTTCGATTTTGATCACGTCCGCGCCCAAATCCGCCAGGGTTTGCGTACACCACGGGCCGGCTAGCACGCGGGAAAGGTCCAGGACTTTAATGCCGTCTAAAGAGTTCATACCCTTATTGTCCGCGCAAACATCGCGGGTGGAGTTCATTTACTCTTTACGCTAACGCCAAGCGCGGCCGCCCACCCTTTTGCCCATTCGCCCGCGATGCCTGCACTTTCACGGCGCTGGTTTTACTGCCATTGCGGGCAGCAACCAAGGTAGCGGCCATGTCCATCAGCGGCTGGCTGGCTGACACCATGCCTGCGATAGACACATGCAGATCGCGAGCATCCAGGCACAGCGCGCTGCCACCCAAGCCCAGCGTCAACTTGCCTAAATCAGCAGCACTGAGCGCCGTCAGCTCCGGGTAATTACGCACGGGCAGGGCCACCGCGCTGTGGTCGGCAAAGCTGATCAACAACGACTTTAATACCGGCAGGTACTTAACCGCTGTGGCATGCACCCCCTGGCCGCCGCGTAGTCGCCCGCGCTCAATAGCCTGGTTTAGCACCGCTTGCGTCACAGGCTCGTCAAAACCGTTCTGTACTTTTAGATGCTTCATAGCTCGATCTCCACAGGGCTACTGGCCCCTTTCAATTGCAAAATAGTGCGGTACCGCTGTACATCAAAACTCGCCAACTCAATCAGCGCCCTGCCCGGCATCGGTTTACCCTGCAGGGCGACCACTGTTTGCGCCACCTCGTCCCAACACTGGTTTACCAAGCACACTGACTGCACGCTAGCCCACCAGCAGGCACGGGCTCGGTGCAAATTTGCAGGCTTTTTTAGTGCCAACCTCAATCCTTCCAACACGGTTACCGTAGGCTGCTTGTGAACCGGCAACACATCCCACAAACGCACACCGTTGTGGCTAAAACTAAACTCAAACCGTGCCTCCCATTGCGCTGAGCCCACATGCACATGGGGCGGGCAGTGCTCATTGCGAGTAAGTACCGCCATCAACAAACCTCTGTAGGTGCATATCTTCATAAAATCCTAACTGCTAGGTTATTTTAATGCGAATTTGCCGAATGTGCGCTCACTATAGTTTCTGAATGAATTTAGGATGAAGAAGATCATCGGTCTACATACTCCATGCGACTTGAAGTCATTTTTTTTGGAGGCTATAATTTCAATGTTCCTACATTCAAGGAGAACATTATGCAGACCGTTAACGTACGCCAGCTCAAAACCAACCCATCGGTGTCGCTGCGCCAGTCCAAAGACGGTCTGGTGGTGGTGATGAACCGTGACCAGCCCACTGCGGTGATGGTGGGCATGGAGCAGTTGGGTGGGGTAGCCGATATGCAGCGCGTCAAGCTGGCCATGGCGATGCAGATGTTCAAACAAAAAACGCTGTCTATCGGCGCTGCGGCCAAGTTTGCGGGTCGCCCGCTGGGCGAGATGCTGGGCATTGTGTCAGCGGCAGGCTTGGCCGTGGTGGACTATCCTGCGCAAGACCTCGTTGGCGAGCTGGCAGACTCGCAACGGTTTGAGCGCGCTGCTACGTGAGCCTGGGCGCTACTGATTCGCCTGTGGTGATAGCCGATGCAGGCCCGCTGATCGCGCTGGCGCGTCTGGATGCCCTGCATCTACTGACCGGACTCTACGGCCAAGTGTCAGTACCGCAAACCGTTTGGCAAGAGGCCACGGCGGGTGGCGTGTTTGCAGACAGTGCGCGCATTGTGGCGGCGCAGTCGGCAGGTACGCTGCTGGTGGTACCCGATACAAACCTCGACTTCGACAGCATCGGCAACACCCTGGCTGCGCTGGTCTTGCTGGATGCGGGCGAGCGTGCCGCCATCGCGCAGGCTCTGCTGTTGCGCACGCAAGGCAGACCCAGCCTCTTGGTGCTGGACGACGCGGCAGCACGCGCGGCTGCGCAGCGCCAGCAATTGCCACTGATCGGCACTGTAGGCATTTTGCTGCGCAGCAAAGAGCGCGGACTGATTGAAGCAGTAGCACCTTTGCTGCAAGCGTTGCAAGACAACGCTTACTTTGTGTCGCCGCAGCTGGTCAGTACTGCGCTAATGCTGGCACATGAAAAATGAAATTTTTACGCGCCTAACCGGGCCAAACAGTTACCGCTGAAAACACAGGTTTGGACATGGGCTAATAGAGTCCGACCCCAGTTATCTTGCTATTTATCTCTAAATGACTTGCTGGTTACGCGGATGGACAAGCAAGCAAGCAAGGGGGACCAAAGAATGCAGACCTCAATGCACCACCAGCTCCACGCTCTTGCCGGTGCGCAGCAGCATACCCACCAGCGTATCCAGTGAAAAGCGTCCTAGCTTTGCGTTGACTAAATCTGAAACGCGCGGCCGCGAGACCTCCAAAATTGCAGAAGCGGCCACCTGAGTGAGCTTTTCGGACCGCATCCATTGGGCAATAGCCATGGCTGCATCTTGTTTGAGCTTTTGTGACTTAGCTATGCGCGCATCCGCGTCCGCCAGCATCGCCTTAGCCTGCTTGGGCGAGAAGCCTAAATCGGCAAACACATTGCCGCCCGCAGGCGTGATGTGGCTGCTTTTGAGGTCTGCATGCAAAATAGCGTTTTCCATTTCATCTTCCTTTCAATCAACACCGCACCGTATCTGTGCTTTGCGAGATCTTTATCGCCTTGCGTCGTCTTGTTGGTTTTCTTTTGAAAAGAATGCAGTACATACACCATCTCTTCAAACTTTGCGACATACATCACCCGAAACCATCCATCGGCCGTATCCACAATGACTTCATTCACGCCAGCGCCAATCTCAGGCATCGGCTTGAACTCATCCGGTAAATGCCCTTGCTACACCTTGCGCAGCTGGTAGCCCGCTTTATGCTTGGCATGATCCGGGAAGGCGACGGGGAATACGCCCACCGCGCAACTTAATCACTGCGCTGTAGTCGTTGCTTTTGTGAAACGGGACAATTGACCCTGCATGCCGTGACCCTGCATGCCGTCGCGCTCACCTGTGACGCTCACCAACCCGCCAATGCCCTGCACAGCGTAGTCATACCCCGCACGGTCTTTGTACGGCCCGGTCTGGCCAAATCCGGTGATGCTGCAATACACCAAGCTGGGTTTGATTTTGCACAGCGAGGCGTAGTCCAGCCCATAGCGCGCCATGTCGCCCACCTTGAAGTTCTCGACAAACACATCGCAATGCAATGCAGCAGCAAATCGCGAATCGTTTGCTGCCCCGCAGGGGTAGAAATATCGCAGGCCACCGAGCGCTTGTTGCGGTTCGTGCCCAGGTAATACGCCGCCTCTGCCGTGTCTTTGCCCTGTGCATCCTGCAAAAACGGCGGCCCCCCCCCCAGCCACGGGTGTCGTCGCCCGTCTCCAGCCGCTGCGGCAAGGCAACCGGCAAATACACGCTGCCCCCAATCTCTACCGCCCGGCGGCGAATGCGGCCCACCGCTTGCGGGTCGGCCATCAAGCCATCTGACAGGAAAGCGTGTAGCGCAATGATAACGTCAGGGCTCAATTGGGCATGCGCAGGATCAAGCACCAGATATTCAATGGCCTGCTTGTGGTTCAAGATATCTGGGTTTCCAGCGCATCTTTGCCTTCAGCAGCTTGGCCAAATTCAATCAGCCGCGCTGTGTCCAATCGGCTGTAGGTATTGCCCTCCAGTTGCGACGATGCCCACGACAGATCGATCAACAAGCGGTTGAGGATGTCCCGGGCAAAGGTACCGGCCGGTGTCTGGTCTGCGGGAGAACCGCCCATTGAGTGCAGTTGATCGCGCAAGCCCTGCGGCAGATAGGCTGTGTGATTGGGGTGGTACTGTTCCAGAAACGCCAGCTTGTAGCCGACCGGCGGGCGCAGCGCGCGAGGCTGGCGCACGTAAGCTTTAATCTCCTCGCCCTGCGGCGATGTCGGCACGTACTCCTCGCCAAAGACCCGAGCCACGGCATCAATGCGAATACCTGCGGGGTATTGAGAAATTAGCTCTACCAGTCGATCAAACTCGGATGGGTGGGTGAATCGTGGCATCCGCTCCATTCCTTTGTGCCAAAAACCAGAGTATCGCGACAATTTATTCCATTTCTACATCATTAATGTCTGGGCGCGGAGCCTGCGAGAGTGCTGTAGCACGGCAAGGCGACGCAACAACGACAGCAATGATTTAGAAATGGAATTAAGTGTCGCGATTTGCTATGGCGACGCATCCATAGCAGTCAAACTGAAGTTTCCGATCCGTGTGACGCACCGTGGACTACCCGCAGCGGGAACGGTGGCGGGACGTCTGCCCCAGCTTTTGCGGCGCAGCGCGACGGGTTTGCAGGTTCGGGCAGCGGGTGCCTTGGCAACATCAAAACTATCCAAATCGTAGCACTCTATCTATGCAGGACAGTGGGGTACATGGGTAGAGACTAAAAATTAGCGGTTTTCAGGTGGTCGGGCCGCTTTTTGCTGAAAATCTGCCCTTCAGGCCTGCGCCAGCGCGTTTGGGACACTCTATGCACTCCATATTTTATAGCTGCATGCGCTTTATTATTGCTGGCTACAGACCGATAGACTGATAAAATTGGCTCCAAAACCAGGATGTTCAAGGGTTTCAGCCGATCACCGGGCCTCCAGAGGCCTCCAAACGCTGATTTGAGCTGCTTTTTTGACCATATAGGGCATTAGCCAGCAAGAAATATGCGGGGGCAGCTACAAAATAAATAGCGTCTATATTGCCCAACTTGGCCCGAGAGCAGCCTGCGAGAGGCCGGTAAGGCAGGCTGGTGATGAAAAGTCACGCCGTCCTTCACCCGGCGGGCTGGGTACCATAATAGGCCGATGTTTCATTTTGAAAATCCGCTTTGGGCGCTTTGCGTTCGTCCTTCATTGAGCCGTGTTGGGCTGGCCCTGGGCTTGGGCATTCTGAGCAGCGCCTGCACGCCTGCCTTCAACTGGCGGGATGTGACGTTTGACGGCCTGCCTGTGGCGGCGCTGCTGCCTTGCAAACCTGACCGGGCTACGCGCATGGTGCCGCTGGCAGGCGTACCGCGCCAGATGGTGATGGCGGGCTGCAAGGCAGGCGGGGCGACGTTTACCGTGGCGGTGGTGACGGTGGAGGGCAACGGCCAGCTGGCACAGGTGGGCGCTGAGCTCAAAGCCGTGAACAAAGCCACCCACAGCCACTACCTCAGCCACGGCTCAGTGGTAGTGCAGGCCTCGGTGTATGGCCAACCCCAAGCCGATGGTGATGGCCCGGGCGCGCTGAGCACCCAGGCGGTAGAGACTTTTTTTAGCGGCGTTAAACTGGTGGGCGCTCCTTGAGCTTGCACACCCTTACCTCACACCCCATGAACCCTTCCAGCAGCTCCAGCACCGCCGCGCCCTCCTTAGGCAGCGCAACGTCCACCGGCCCGGCACCCTCCAACGCGGCTCCAGCCAGCCAGGCCAGCACCACCTTGCCGCGGAGCTTGGCGGTGCAGGTGTTTTTGGCGTTTGCTTTGGCGTACTTTTTGTCGGCCTTGGTGCGCGCCATCACGGCCACGCTGTCGCCCGTGCTGCGGGTGGAGTTTGCGCTGTCGGCGGGCGACTTGGGGCTGCTGGGCGGGGGCTACTTTTTGGGCTTTGCGCTGATGCAGCTGCCACTGGGCAAATGGCTGGACACGCACGGCCCGCGCAAGGTGATTTTGTGTTTTTTAAGCGCTGCCGTGCTGGGCTGCGTGGCCTTTGCCCTGGCCAATAGCTTTACCGGCCTGCTGGTGGCGCGCATGCTGTGCGGCGCGGGGGTAAGCGCCTGCCTGATGGCCCCGCTCACGGCCTACCGCCGCTGGTTCCAGCCCGAGGCGCAGTTGCGCGCCAACTCGTGGATGCTGATGACCGGCTCGCTGGGCATGGTGGCCGCTACGCTGCCGGTGCAGTGGCTGCTGCCGCAGATTGGCTGGCGCGCAATGTTTGGTGGGCTGGCAGCGCTGCTGACGCTGTCCATCGTGGTGCTGGCCTGGCGGCTGCCGGTATGGCAGCGCGCGCCCCAGGCCGTGGCAGCTGGCAACGACGGCGGCTACGCGGGCATTTGGCGCAACGCCTACTTTCGCCGCCAGGTGTGGCTGGGCTTTTTTTGCTACGGCGGGCTGATCGCCATTCAAACCCTGTGGGCTGGCCCTTGGCTGGTGCAGGTGGGTGGTTACACGGCGCTGCAGGCCGCCACGGGCTTGTTTTGGATCAACGTGAGCATGTTGTGCACGTTTTGGAGCTGGGGCATGCTGGCACCCTATTTGCAGCGCAAAGGCTGGCATGCGGACCGCTTGATCAGCTGGGGCATGCCATTGAGTCTGTGCGTGCTGGCGGCTATTTGCGTCTCCGGTGCTGCCGTGCAGTGGTGGGCCTGGGCGCTGTATTGCGTGCTCAGCACCTTTGTGTCTTTGGCCCAGCCCGCCATTGGCATGGCATTTCCGCAGGCGCTGGCCGGGCGCGCCCTGAGTGCTTATAACCTGGTGATTTTCAGCGGCGTGTTTGCCGTGCAATGGGGCATTGGCTTGCTGATTGACCTGTTTAAAACCCAGGGCCTGGGCACGGTAGATGCCTTCAGGGCGGCCATGGCGGTGTTTTTTGTCTGCGCCCTGGCGGGATACCTGCGATTTGTTTTGGATAATCACAGTACCGCCGCCTCTGCGGCCAAAACTGCTTAAGCTTCAGTGATCTTTTTTGCATGAACCATATTCTCATCGTTGCCCACGCACCGCTGGCCTCGGCGCTGCGCAGTTGCGCGCTGCATGTCTTTCCAGACTGTGGCGACTGGGTGAGCGCACTGGACGTGCAGCCCAATACCCCGCCCGAAGAAACTGTGGCGCAGGCGCGCACCATGCTGGCCCAACGCCGCTCGCCCAACGCCTTGCTGCTGGCCGATATTTTTGGTGCCACCCCCTCCAACGTAGCCCGCGAGCTGACCGATGGTGTCAATACCAAGCTCATTACCGGCGTGAACCTGCCCATGCTGCTGCGCGCCATCACCTACCGCCACGAAAGCCTGGACGCGGTGGTAGCCCGCGCGCTGGCCGGTGGCGCGCAAGGCGTGATGCAAGTGGCGGTGACGGCCCCTCAAAATCAAGCTAAAAAACTCCATGATTCAGACCACCATCACCATCAGCAATAAACTGGGCCTGCACGCCCGCGCCTCGGCCAAGCTCACCAAGCTGGCAGGCAGCTTTCCGTGCGAGGTGTGGATGGCCCGCGGCGAGCGCCGCGTCAACGCCAAGTCCATCATGGGCGTGATGATGCTGGCCGCAGGCAAAGGCACCGACGTGATGGTGGAGACTGCGGGTGAGCGTGAGCAGGAAGCCATGGATGCTTTATTGGCACTGATCAACGACAAGTTCGGAGAAGGGGAATGACATTTAGCATCCACGGCATCCCCGTCGCGCGCGGTATCGCCATTGGGCGGGCTGTGGTGGTAGTGTCCAGCCGGATGGATGTGGCGCATTACTTTATCAAGGCAGAGCAGATAGAGACCGAGCTGCTGCGCGTGCGCGATGCCAAAGACGCGGTGGTGGGTGAACTGATTCGGCTGCAGCACGGACTGGCCGGCAAAGACGCCAAAGACACCCCCACCGAGCTGACCGCCCTGCTCGACGTGCACCAAATGCTGCTGCAGGACCAAACCCTGCAAGACGGCGTGACGCACTGGATCAAAGACCGCTTGTACAACGCCGAGTGGGCGCTGACCACCCAGCTGGAGGTGATCTCGCGCCAGTTTGACGAGATGGAAGACGAGTACCTGCGCGAGCGCAAAGCCGACCTGGAGCAGGTGGTAGAACGCGTGCTGCGGGTGATGAAGGGCGTGGCGTCGCCGATGGCCGCACCGCCTGCCCCGCGCATCAAGCGGGTGCACGGCCAGCAAGACCTTCTGCCCAGCGACCTGCAAGACGTGCCCTTGATTTTGATTGCGCACGACCTGAGCCCGGCCGACATGCTGCAATTTAAAACCAGTGTGTTCGCTGGTTTTGTGACCGATGTGGGCGGCAAAACATCGCACACCGCCATCGTGGCGCGCAGCATGGACATCCCTGCCGTGGTGGGCGCGCGCACCGCCAGCCAGTTGGTGCGGCAAGATGACTGGGTCATCATCGACGGCGACGCAGGCGTGATGGTGGTGGACCCCTCGCCCATTATTTTGGCCGAGTATGGCTTTAAGCAGCGCCAAGGCGACCTGGAGCGCGAGCGCCTCTCGCGCCTGCGGCACACGCCAGCCATCACGCTGGATGGGCAAAAAATTGAGCTGCTGGCGAATATTGAAATGCCCGACGACGCGGCTGCGGCGCTGGACGCAGGCGCGGTGGGTGTGGGCTTGTTTCGCAGCGAATTTTTATTCATGGCGCGCGCCGACAAAGCAGGCGGCAAGCTGCCCAGCGAAGACGAGCAATACGCCGCCTATGTGCGGGCTGTAGAAGGCATGCAGGGCCTGCCAGTGACGATACGCACGGTAGACGTAGGGGCCGACAAGCCGCTGGACGCGCATGGCGACAAAAGCAGCGCCCACCTGAACCCGGCCTTGGGCCTGCGCGCCATTCGCTGGAGCCTGTCGGAGCCGGCCATGTTCCGCACCCAGTTGCGTGCCATTTTGCGCGCCGCCGCGCACGGTAAGGTGAACCTGCTAATCCCCATGCTGTGCGCCACCAGCGAGATCCGCAAAACCCTGCGCCAACTCGACCTGGCCCGCGCCGAGCTGGACAACCGGGGCGCTGCGTATGGCAACGTGCAGCTGGGCGCAATGATCGAGATCCCCGCTGCGGCCCTTTCGCTGCCCGCTTTTCTCAAATACTTCGACTTTTTGTCGATTGGCACCAACGACCTGATCCAGTACACCTTGGCCATCGACCGGGCCGACGAAAGCGTGGCGCATTTGTATGACCCATTGCACCCCGCCGTGCTGCAGTTGATAGCGCAAACCATTGCTGCCTGCAACGCGCAGGGCAAGGGCGTGAGCGTGTGCGGCGAGATGGCGGGCGATGTGGGCATGACACGCCTGCTGCTGGGCATGGGCCTGCGTACCTTCTCCATGCACCCCGCGCAACTGATGGCGGTCAAGCAAGAAGTTCTGCGCTCTGACACAGCCAAACTGCAAAGCCTCGCCGCGCGGGTGCTGTGCGCCGACGATCCGGCGGCTGAGCTGGCGAGCTGATCGAGGAGTCAGGACTCAGGACTCAGGACTCAGGAGTCAGGAGTCAGGAGTCAGGAGTCAGGGATTAGGCTACTCGCTGCGGTATGGGTCGTGCCACCTTTGCCGTTAACTTCAACCCGTTCACCCTGAGCCTGTCGAAGCGCTCATGAGGGCTTCGACTAGCCCAGCCAGAACGGATGGAGCTCAGATCCAGGGCTTATTCCATTTCTACATCATTAATGTCTAGGCGCGGAGCCGCAGACAGTGCTGCAGCACGGCAAGGCGACGCAACAACGACAGTAATGATTTAGAAAT
>JAYVGI010000343.1:0-7500 GCA_043772355.1 Polaromonas sp. | reverse complement strand
CGACACCGCTCAGGCCGGGGCTCAGTTGTAGGCTGACCGTGGGGTTGATGGCCGCGTTGGCGCCGATGTTGGCGAAGCTGATGGTGCCGTTGACGGTGCTGCCCACTGGCGCGTTGGCGGATATGTCAAAGGTAACACTCATATCCGACGTCGTAGCAGAAATGGGTGCGGCTAGTACACAGCCCAAAGGCACACCCGTTACAGTGCAGGTCGCGGGATCGATAGGCGTTGCACCGACCGGGCTCACGGCAGCTTTGTTGACGCTGGATACATCACCTGCCAAAGCTAGCGGCGTCACGTTGATCGTAAATGCAGCGGTCGCGCCAGCGGCAATACCACTGGCGGTAGTGATGGAACACACCAAATCAAGTCCTGCAGACAAGACACCTGATGAAACACAGCTAGCTGCCGTGGTTGCTGTTCCAAACGCAGCGCTTTTGAACGCAAAATTAGGTGGCAATTTGTCGTTGACGACAATGATCGCAGGCGAAGTTGCAGCGCCCGCTGCATTGCTGATGGTCAACACATAGTCGGCAGTCACACCGACCACAAGACTGGTTGGATTATTTTTGGCAAGGCTGAGGTTGGCTGGCGCTGCCGCAATCGGCGTGGCCACGGCGCAGCCTGCCGGAGTTCCGTTAGCAGTGCACAGTGCCGGAGCAGATGGCACACCGCCCGTTGGACTGACCGTCGCTTTATTGGAGCCGAGCACCCCACCCGCAGCATATTGCGGTGTCACGTTAATCGTAAACGCAGCGGTCGCGCCAGCACTAATGCCACTGGCGGTAGTGATCGAGCACACCAAATCAAGTCCTGCAGACAACACACCTGATGAAACACAGCTAGCTGCCGTGGTTGCTGTTCCTAACGCAGCGCTGTTGAACGCAAAATTAGGTGGCAATTTGTCGTTAACGACAATGATCGCAGGCGAAGTTGCAGCGCCCGCTGCATTGCTGATGGTCAACACATAGTCGGCAGTCACACCGACTACAAAACTCACTGGGTTGCCCTTGGTGAGGCTGAGATTAACCACTGGCGCCGCCACCGGCGTAATGGATGCCGCCACGGCACAACCTGCAGGTGTCCCTGTAGCCGTACACAGCGACGGATCCGCTGGTACGCCGCCGGTTGGATTAATGGCAGCCTTGTTGGAGCCCGCTACACCAACTGCAGCAGCTTGTGGCGTCACATTGATTGTAAAACCAGCAGTACCACCACCCGCTATACCGGCCGCAGTGGCAATGGTGCAGCTGAGATCCAAGCCTGTAGCAAGTACGCCAGCAGCGACGCAACTCGCAGTGGTGACGCCCACGCCCGCTGCGGCAGTATTGAATGCAATGTTAGGAGGCAATTTGTCGTTGACTACGATGGTTGCGCCAGAGGTTGCAGCGCCCGCAGCGTTGCTGATGGTCATCACATAATTTGCAGCCGCACTATCCGTCAAATTAGTGGGGTTGGACTTAGCAAGGCTTAGGTTGACGACCGCCACATAGGGAGGAGCAATGGACGGCGCTACCGCGCAGCCCGCGGGTGATCCGGTAGCTGTACACAGCGACGGGTCACCAGGTACGCCCCCTGTAGGGCTTACCGTGGCTTTGTTGGAGCCCAATACGCCATCAGCACCTGCTTGGGGTGTCGCGTTAACGCTGAAGATTGCATTGCCGCCAGCAGCAATGCCTGTAGCTGTTGTGATGGTGCACACTAAATCCAGGCCTGCGGACTGCGTACCAGATGACGCACAGCCTGCCGTTAAAGCGCCCGCGCCAGGAGCGGCGCTGTTAAATGCAAAGTTAGGTGGCAGCTTATCGTTCACCACGATAGTGGCGGCCGAAGTACCTGCCCCTGCTGCGTTACTAATGGTCAACACATAATCTGCCGCCGTCCCAACATTCAGGCTAAGCGGGTTAGATTTCGCAAGGCTCAAGTTCACCGCCGCTGCGATGGGCGTGATGGATGCAGCTACTGCGCAACCTGCCGGTGTACCTGTAGCGGTACACAAAGCTGGGCTAGCGGGCGTACCGCCGGTGGGGTTGACCGTCGCCATATTGGCGCCAGCCACGGCAGCGGCCGCAGCTTGTGGCGTCACGTTGATTGTGAATATTGCGTTACCGCCAGCTGCAATACCAGACGCTGTGGTGATGGTACAAATCAGATCAAAACCCGCCGCCTGCGTGCCAGAGGACGTACAACTGGCCGCTGTGGCCCCGGCCCCAGGGGCTGCGCTGTTAAATGCAAAGTTAGGTGGTAGTTTGTCGTTGACGACTACACTGATTCCTGACGTCAGTGCAAGTGCCGCATTGCTGATCGTGAGCTGATAGTTCGCAGCAGAGCCGCTCGTAAAACTCGACGGATTGGTTTTAGCCAAACTCAGGCTAGGATTAGTGGGCGCGACCACCTGAATGGTTGACCACGCCAAGTTGTTGCAAGTGGGCGCTACGGCAGTCGCCAAGTTGGGGTTGGCACCGTTACCGCTGGCCGCAAGTGACGCATTGCATTCTGCTTGCACACCTGCGTAGGTGCTCACTGGTACCGCAGCATCGGCGTTGGTAGCGTTGGGGTCAGTCACATCCGCGGGACGCTGAATGCCAACTTGGTTAGTTTTAAAACCTGTAGAGGTGTAGACAGTTTCTACAACATAGGTGCATTTTTCAGCATTTGCCAAATTGATGCCAGTGACTGTCAGCACCGTTCCTGCAATTGCTGCGGAACCGCAGCTACCAGCCGCAGAAGGCGTAGCCGAAGTGACGGTGATAGCGCTAGCACCTGTAGGAAATGAATCTACCAACACCGCGCCGGTCACCGCCGAAGGGCCCGCGTTATTCGCAACTAAGGAGTAAGTCACCACCTGACCGGTCACCGGGTTGCCCGCTGGGCTTTTTTTTGATTTGGTGACGCTTAAATCTGACTGACGTAAAAGCACCGAAAGACTTTGCGGTGCGGTCGTAAAATACGTCCATGTATCCATAACCTTGCTGTCACCAAATGCCGTGGCAGAAGTACCCCCGTCGCCCCAGATGTGCCTTAACACCGTAGCGCCGGTTAAGTTTGCCAACAACGTAGGAACGTTACCTACCGTTGCAGAGGGAAGACCGCCTTGTGCTCCGCAAGTTGCAGCGCAGGTACCGCCGTTGGCGGTGGTCGTTACTTGCTTGTCATTCCAATACTGAGGTACCTCAGTGCCCCCATTGGTAATAATAAAACCATTTTGGCTGCTCTCAGCGTCCACCACCGGGAAGTGAACCTCACCCACATTGAAACTAATCTGGATATTGGTGTTGGAGACACCGGCCAAAGCAGCAACACCAGCGCTGTCTTTGCCATCCCAATAGAAACTATTCGCCCCAGCAACAATCGCATTGGCGATGATGCGATCATTTGCATTACCGAAAATACCATCATTGCTCAGGTCAACGATAACTTGCGCCGAGGCGGCGAGATTGCTGTCAAATTTGAAAAAACCACCCAGTGGTGCAGTACCGGCAACACCTGCGCCGCCTTCCGTACCAACGAAGCGCAGATTGGTGATGTTGACAGCCTGAGGAGTGGTGGCAAAACCTGATGCGAAACTGAGATCAGCCAGCGCTGCGGCCGAGGGAGTGTTGAAAAATATGCGGTTAATCCACGATGTCGCGGTGTCTACCGTATTGGGATTTTGGGAGGTGTACGTGCCTGGCACCTGCCCCTGTTGCACCGAGGTGTAAGCAGGCGCGCCGGCCAGTTGAACGCCTCGGTTGTTACTGTAAAAATTGGCTGCGTTAGGGTCTAGGCCATTGGTATCTACCCCATAGGTAAAACCATCTTTGGTTTGCACAAACATCTTGCCGTACACACGTGCATCGGCACCCGCAGATGAATTGCTGCCCGAGCGCAGATTGATACCGTTAGTCCATACGCGGCCGGGCTGCGCCACTCCGGTATTGGCCACTGTGATATCCCAAGCCCGGGCACCGTCATTATTGCAACTTCCTGTGGTGCAGATCGTAGGACCAAAAGCTCTTGAGGCAGCGCTTGTAATGGGCGCGTTGCCAGTGTTTGGGCCGTCGGTACCCCAGATGGCAACCTCGTAGATGCCGCCCTGACCTGCCGGAACAACATAGCTGCAGGCTGCATAACCACCGGGTGCAAGCGCCGCAGGCCCCGCCAGCTCTTGCGCCTTGGTAGTGATAAATCCGGCTGTAGGTTGATCTACATTGCAGTTTCTAGCCCATGGGCCAGACTCTAGCAGGGCAATGCCTGGCACCGTGTTCAGCACCGGTCCAACCAGTGTGATGTTGGCTAATTTTGCCGCCCCACCCACGTTGTTGTTTGCCAAGGCGCTGGAGCCCATGTAGATGGTTTCGCCTGCCGCTACCGAGACAAAATAGGTGCTTTTACCAGTGACGGTGTCATAAGCAAATGGAATCCGCCCGCCTGTAGCCGCAGAGTAAAATTGCGCGGTACCCTCCGCCACAGCAATAGGAGCGGCGGCCAGCAAACACAATGCCAATACGCTGGTGCTTGTTTTGAAAAAAATATTACGAAGCTGTCGAACCAGACTAAAGACCAACACATTTATTATTTTCATGGTTCCACCGGGTAGGCTGCTGTTTGTATTGCTTGATCAAGACATCGCTGTACAGTAATCCAGCACACATCAAAAAATTGATGTGTCGAATAGTAGAAATTAGTGGCCGAATATAACCGCGTATCAGCCGCTCAGAGTGCTGCCCGATCACAAATAGGGAACAAGTGTGGATTAGTTCGCAATCAAATTTCGGGAATTCAGTAAAGCCAAAATAGAGTAACTATGGACTACTTTTTAAGGTATTTATGCTGCAAATTAGCTTCCATCAGCCCAGTTTTTTTCAACTAAGCAATTCTTATAGCGGTTGCTGTAAAGCAACAAAAGCTAAGCGCGAGAACTGCACCTGCCCGCAGACAAAACGCTACGGTCTACACAGCGCAAACCGCGTAGGCCGTACTCCAAAGATTGAAGATCAGACCGGTGTTAGCTTGGCGATACTGAGCGCCAACCACTTGATCCCATGGCGACCAAATTTCACCTGCGCGCGTGCGTCATCCCCCGCGCCCTCCACGCTGAGCACCGCGCCTTCGCCAAACTTGTTGTGGAACACCTGCATGCCTGCGGCTATGCCGTGGCTGGGCGCCGCTGCTTGCTTGGGCACGGGGCCGGATACGAAACCGCCTTTAGCCCAATCAGAATCTGCGCGGGCAGCCCCTGCATTGCCAGCATAGGGATTGCCACGGCCACTTTGTCCATAGCCTGTGCCATAGCTGGCCTGGGTGTTGAAGCCCGAACCAAAACCTGCGTTTTTCGGCGTGATCCATTTGAGGGCCGCTTCGGGCAGCTCGTCTAAAAACCGGCTCTTGATGTGGTAGCGCGTTTGCCCATGCAGCATGCGGGTTTGCGCCAAGCTCAGGTACAGGCGTTTGCGGGCGCGGGTGATGGCCACGTACATCAGGCGGCGCTCTTCCTCCAGGCCGTCGCGGTCGTTCATGGAGTTCTCGTGCGGGAACAGGCCCTCCTCCAGGCCAGTGATGAAGACGGCATCAAACTCCAAGCCCTTGGAGCTGTGCACCGTCATCATCTGCACCGCGTCTTGGCCTGCTTGTGCTTGGTTGTCACCAGACTCCAAGGCGGCGTGGGTGAGGAAGGCGGCCAAGGGGGACATGGTCTCGCCAGTGTCTTGGTTGACAATGCCAGCGGCCTCGCGGTCTGCGTCGGCTTGCGATTGCACGGACTCGGAGGCAGGCTCAGCGCGAACGAAATTGATGTCACCCATCAACCCCTGGCTCGCCGGGCTTTGCGTGAGCTTGGGCGCATGGGCCACCTCATCCACCGGCAGCGCCACCGCATCGCGACCAAAGCCTTCCTGGGTGACAAAGCTCTCGGCGGCGCTGACCAATTCTTCCAGGTTCTCTACCCGGTCCGCGCCTTCTTTCTCGTTTTTGTAATGCTCTATCAAACCGCTATGGTCTAGCACCAGTTCAATAATTTCGCGCAGGCTGCAGCCCTGCGTTTGCTCGCGCAGCACGTCCATCTTGGCGACAAAGCCGCCCAGACTGGCCCCTGCTTTACCCGTCACCAGGCTCACTGCATCGTGCAGCGAGCAACCCGAGGCACGCGCTGCATCTTGCAGTTGCTCCAGGCTGCGCGCACCAATGCCGCGCGGCGGAAAATTCACCACCCGGCTAAAGCTGGTGTCGTCTTGCGGGTTCTCCAAAATACGCAAATAGGCTAGCGCATTCTTAATCTCGGCGCGCTCAAAAAAGCGCAGGCCACCGTACACCCGGTAAGGCACCCCAGCGTTGAACAGCGTGGTCTCGATCACCCGGCTTTGCGCGTTGCTGCGGTAGAGCACCGCAATTTCTTTGCGCAGGTAACCCGGCTCGGTGCCCTGGTCGCGTTGCAGGTTTTTCACCTCGTCTACCAGCCACTGCGCCTCGGCATAGTCGCTGGGGTTTTCCATCACCCGCACCGGCTCGCCGGGGCCTTGCGATGTGCGCAGGTTTTTGCCCAGGCGCTTGGTGTTGTGGCTGATCAGCTGGTTGGCGCTGTCCAAAATGTTGCTGTAGGAGCGGTAATTCTCCTCCAGCTTGATCTGGTGCTGCACATTAAATTCACGCACAAAGTCAGCCATATTGCCCACCCTTGCACCGCGAAACGCGTAGATGCTTTGGTCGTCATCGCCGACCGCGAAGACACTTGATTTGCTAGCATTTTGCGAGCTGCTCCCGCTTGATTCCAGAGGGCTATGCCCAGAAAACATCTTGATCCAGGCGTATTGCAGCTTGTTGGTATCCTGAAACTCGTCAATCAAAATATGCCGAAAGCGGCGGTTGTAATGCTCGCGAATGGGCGGGTTATCGCGCAGCACCTCGTAGCTGCGCAAAATCAGCTCGCCAAAGTCCACCACGCCTTCGCGCAGGCACTGGGCCTCGTACAGCTCGTAAATCTCTACTTTTTTGCGCGTCTCTTCGTCGTGCGCCTTGATGTCTTTAGGCCGATCACCCTCTTCCTTGGCCCCGCTGATGAAATACATCAACTGCTTGGGCACATAGCGCTCTTCGTCGATGCTGAACTGCTTGCACAAGCGTTTGATAGCCGAGAGCTGGTCTTGCGTGTCCAGAATGGCAAATGACTGCGGCAACCCGGCGATTTTGTAGTGCGCGCGCAAAAAGCGGTTGCACAGGCCGTGGAAGGTACCAATCCACATGCCGCGAATATTGACCGGCAACATCGCCGACAAGCGATGCAGCATTTCTTTTGCGGCCTTGTTGGTAAAGGTCACCGCAAGAATGCCGCCGGGCGAAACCTGCCCGGTTTGCAACAGCCATGCGATACGCGTGGTAAGCACCCGGGTCTTGCCCGAACCAGCGCCGGCAAGAATTAACGCATGGGTGGCCGGGAGGGTTACCGCGGCGAGTTGCTCGGGATTGAGATTTTGCAGGATTGGGGACGTTGGCGCGGCTTCAGGAGACATGCCTTATTGTAGAAAG
>JAYVGI010000342.1:0-4249 GCA_043772355.1 Polaromonas sp. | reverse complement strand
TTCGGCGTGGACAAAGGTTTCTAGCAAGGGGCCCGGCAAGCCTGGTGCATTTTGAAGGGGTTGCGCACTCAAGCCCAGTAAATGCGCCATCAGGCCGCTGTCGTTAAAGAACAGCTTTGGAGATTTTTGCGCGCGGTGGCTGGCGCGCGGTGTCCAGGCGGGCAGGGGGGTAATGAGGAACACGGTTTGCAGCAAGTGCAGGTAGCGCTTGAGCGTCGTATGCGGTAGGCCTAGGGTGCGGGATACATCGGCGGCGTTCAGCACGCCAGTGGCCTTGTGTGCCAGAGCGGTAAGTAATTGCGGTATTTGCACCGAGCCGTCAATCTGCGCTATGTCCCGTATGTCGCGCTGGACGATGGTTTGCAGATAGGCATCAAACCAGGCGGTACGGCGCTTTTCGCTGCTGCGGGCAACCGCCTCGGGATAACCACCCGCCAGCAGTTGCCCCAACAGCTCACTACGGTCGGTGGTATGGAATGTTAAGCTACCGCGCTGTGCACCCGCGTGGCTGGCGGCACCCTCGGGCGCAAAGAGTGCGTCGATAAAGTTGGCAGATTTTTGCCCTTCTTGCACGCGCATTTCGGACTGCGCCAGCGGCCAAAGGGTGTGAATTTCCATGCGCCCCGCTAAGGAGTCTGCCAGTCTGGGCAAAAGCAGTACGTTAGCCGAGCCGCTAAGTAAAAACCGTCCGTTGACATTTTGCCCCGCCATGCGGGCCAGGTCTACCTCGTGCTTCATGGCTAAGAAAAGCTCAGGTGCACGTTGCACTTCGTCGATAAGCAGGCGACCGGTGTTGGCGGCAAGAAAGCCAGCAGGATCGTGGCGCACGGCAGACAGGACTGCCGCATCATCCAACGTGAGGTAGCGCGCATCCGCGCCAACCAGGCTACGCATGAGCGTGCTTTTCCCCGTCTGGCGTGCGCCATGGAGCAACACGACCGGCGTGTCAGACAATGATTCGCTGATGGATTGCGTGAGTTGTCGGTAAAGCATATGAAAATTCTACCATTAAGTGGTGGAAATTCACCCACGTAGTGGTGAAATTTACACCACTTGAAGGCATCACGCATCCAGCCCCTTGCCAGAAAAAAGCCCCTCCATGGTGCTACGCAGCCAGATATTGCCAGCGTCCAGGTTATAACGTTCGTGCCAATGCTGTTTGACTTTGTAGGTGGGCAGCGGTACGGGGGGCTCTAGCACCTTCACGCGCTCTTGCTCGGCTAGCGCGTGGCCTAGCTGGCGGGGGACGATGACCAAAAACTCGGTTTGGGCGACCATGCGGGCTACGCCCAGAAAGCTGGGTACGCGCAGTACTACGCGGCGCTCTACCTTGTTGTTGGCCAGCACTTTGTCCACAATGGAATGGCCCGTGCCGGATGACATGACCATGATGTGGCCTTCGTTGGAGAAGGCTTTGCGGGTGAGTTTGCTGCCAATGCGTGGGTGGGCGCTGGCTGCGAGGCAGACAAAGTCTTGCGCAAACAGGGCTTGCTGGTAAAAGCCTGCCTCCAGATCAGGCGTGAAGCCCACGGCCAGATCGACTTCGCCAGACTCCAGTCGCTGGCGGCTGCCGGGGGAAATTTTCTCGGCCTCGATCACCAAGCCCGGTGCTGTGGTTTGCAGATAGTTGATCAGCCGTGGCAGCAGCACAATTTCGCTGATGTCGGTCATGCAGATACGAAACTCGCGCTGGGCCTGTTGGGGTAAAAAAGCCCCCGTGGCACCGCGTGCCTTGTCAAGCCGCGCTAACGCCTCCAGCACATCGGGGTAGATGCTTTGTGCGCGGGGTGTGGGCACCATGCCCGCAGAGGTGCGGCAAAAAAGTGGGTCGTCAAAATGTCTGCGCAGCTTGGTTAAAACAATACTTGCGCTGGCCTGCTCCATGCCCAGCGACTGCGCCGCGCGCGAGACGCTTTGGGTTTTGTAGACTTCAACGAAAACGCTGAGCCAGTCTAAGTCAAGCTTTGCCATGGGGGGCAGTGTAGCGCACTATATTAAAAACATATACACAACATTCGATTTCTGGCTTTGACGACATAGTCTAAGTCTGTAACAGTGTTGGCTCACTACCCGAAAGAGACAAAAAATGCAATACCACCACAACGGTTTTCGCGCTGGTGACCCCGGGCTGTGGGACCCAGCGGCGCAAAACACCCAGGGTAGCGCAAGCAACACCCTGCCCGCCGAGGCCGATGTGCTGATCGTCGGCTGCGGCCCGGCCGGCCTGACGCTGGCCACGCAGTTGGCAGCTTTCCCAGAGATTCGCACGGTGATCGTGGAGCAAAAGCCGGGCCCCTTGCAGCTGGGCCAGGCCGATGGCGTGGCCTGCCGCACCATGGAAATGTTTGAGGCTTTTGGCTTTGCTGAGCGGGTGCTGAAAGAATCGTACTGGGTGAACGAGACCACGTTTTGGAAGCCTGGTGATGACGATGACGATGACGATGACGATGACGGCGGCGGCGGCGCTGTCCGCAGCCGCATCGTGCGCAGTGGCCGCGTGCAAGACGTAGAAGACGGCCTGTCCCACATGCCGCATGTGATTTTGAACCAGGCGCGCGTGCATGACTTTTATCTGGAGACCATGCAGCGCTCGCCCTCGCGCCTGGTGCCGCACTACCACCGTCGCTTGAGTGGTCTGGAGCGCGCGCCCGATGGCGCGTCTGACTACCCCGTCACGGCCCGCTTCGAGCGGCAAGACGCTGGCTTTACGGGCCAGGTGGACACCATCCGCGCCCGGTATGTGGTGGGCTGCGACGGTGCCCGCAGCGGCGTGCGCACCGGCATAGGCCTGTCGCTCAAGGGCGACTCGGCCAACCACGCTTGGGGCGTGATGGATGTGCTGGTGGTAAGCGACTTCCCCGACATCCGCTTCAAATCGCTCATCCAGTCTGCCAACGAAGGCAGCATCTTGATCATCCCGCGTGAAGGCGGTTATCTGGTGCGCCTGTACGTGGAGCTGGACAAGCTCAACCCGAACGAGCGCGTCTCCAGCCGTAACATCACCATCGAGCAATTGATTGCCGCTGCCCAGCGCATCTTTCACCCCTACACCCTGGACGTGAAAGAAGTGGCCTGGTGGTCGGTGTACGACATTGGCCAGCGTATGTGCGACAGGTTTGACGACTTAAAACCCGAAGAGATGGCGACCCGCCTGCCGCGCATCTTTATCGCCGGGGACGCTTGCCACACCCACAGCCCCAAAGCAGGCCAGGGCATGAACGTGTCGATGCAAGATGCCTTCAACCTGGGCTGGAAGCTGGCCGTCGTGCTACGCGGGCGCAGCCCAGCCAGCCTGCTGCATACCTACTCGGCGGAGCGGCATGCGGTAGCCAAAGAGTTGATCGACTTTGACCGCGAATGGGCCAAAATGCTCAGCGCCCCGCACAAAAAGCCGGGCGACCCAACAGGCGCTGGCAATGGCGAGGCCATAGACGCGTCTGAAGTGCAACGCTACTTTGTGCAGCATGGCCGCTACACGGCAGGCACCGCCACGCGCTACACGCCTGCGCTGCTCACTGGCCCCTCCACGCACCAGCACTTGGCAGCAGGTTTGCTCATCGGCACACGCTTTCATTCCGCGAGCGTCACGCGTGTGGGTGACGGCAAGCTCATGCAACTGGGCGAGACTTTGGCGGCAGATGCCCGCTGGCGCTTGATGGCCTTTGCCGGCCAGGGCGACGGTGCGGGGCCTGCGTCCCCCATCGGCAAGCTGTGCAATTTCCTGAGCCACTCGCCGCAATCCCCACTCAAACGCCACACCCCAGCGGGTGCGGACGTAGATGCCGTCTTTGACGTGCGTGCCGTGTTCCAGCAAAGTCACCACCAGCTTGCCGTTACCGCCATGCCCGAGCTGCTTTTTCCTCCCAAAGGCAGGTATGGCCTGCGCGACTATGAAAAAGCCTTCTGCGCGCTGGAAAATGAGAGACACAATATCTACACCTTGCGCGGCATCCACCGTGAGCTTGGCTGCCTGGTGGTGGTGCGGCCAGACCAGTACATCGCGCACATCTTGCCACTGGACGCAAGCGATGCACTGGCCGCTTTTTTTGGCGGCTTCATGCGGGACGTTTGAGCGCTTGCGAGGCGGAAATTTTTTGTGAGGCATCCCCACATTTTTAAACCCCGAGAGACATTTGTGACATCCCTGCACCTCATTCCATTTCTAAATCATTACTGTCGTTGTTGCGTCGCCTTGCCGTGCTAGAGCACTGTCTGCGGCTCCGCGCCTAGACATTAATGATGTAGAAAT
>JAYVGI010000341.1:0-8866 GCA_043772355.1 Polaromonas sp. | reverse complement strand
ATCAGAATGTCCAGCTTGCCCATCTGCTTGATGGCCGAAGCAAACCCCGCCTCAATGCTGTCCTGCCTGGTCACATCCATCTGAATGCCAATGGCTCTTGGCCCCAGCGAGGCAGCGGCCTTGACCACCGCCGCCTCGTTGATGTCTGCCAGGGCCACTGTCGCGCCCTCGGCTATATAGGCGCGGGCAAACTCCAGCCCGATGCCGCGCGCGGCCCCGGTGATCAGAGCGGTCTTGCCTTGCAGGCGCATCACATCGCCTTCCCGTCAGGGCCAAAGCGGTGGATTTTGGTAGGCTGCGGCGCAAGGCGAACTCTGTCGCCGTGCTTCAGCATCACCTCACCACCAGCCCGCACATTGATGACGCCAACGGCATCGGTCTGCACTTTCAGGAAGGTATCCGACCCCAGATGTTCTGACAGACCCACCACGCCTGACCAGCCGCCCTCTTGCACCACATCCAGATGTTCGGGGCGGATGCCGATGGTGGTGGCATCCAGCTGGGACGCCTCTGCCCCGGTGATCAGGTTCATCTTGGGACTGCCGATGAAGCCTGCCACAAACGTGTTCGCCGGGCGTTCGTACAGCGTCATGGGCGAGCCGACCTGTTCGATCCGCCCTGCATTCAGCACCACAATCTTGTCGGCCATGGTCATGGCTTCAACCTGATCATGGGTCACATAGATCATCGTGGTTTTCAGCTGCTGGTGCAGTTCGGTGATTTCCTGCCTCATGTTGACGCGCAGGGCGGCGTCAAGGTTCGACAAGGGTTCATCAAACAGGAAAGCCGCGGGTTCGCGTACAATCGCCCGGCCGATCGCAACCCGCTGGCGCTGACCGCCCGAAAGCTGGCCGGGCTTGCGCTCCATGTAATCCGTCAGGTTCAGCACTTTGGCTGCGGCATCAGCGCGCTTGGTGGCCTCGCCAATCTCCATCCCGGCCATCTTCAGCGGGAACATGATGTTTTTGCGCACCGTCATGTGGGGGTACAAAGCGTAGCTTTGGAACACCATGGCCGCGCCCCGGTCGGCTGGGTGCAGATTGTTGGCGCGCACGCCATCGATCAACAAGTCACCGCCCGTAATGCTCTCCAAGCCTGCAATCATGCGCAGCATGGTGGATTTACCGCAGCCCGAGGGGCCCACAAACACCATGAATTCGCCGTCGGCAACTTCCAGGTCAACGCCTTGGATGACATCTACCGCTCCGTAGCTTTTGTGGATACCGCGCAATGACACTTGGCCCATCTCAAGCTCCTTTGGTCAGCAGTTCGCGCTCTGGAAGCGTTGCCTTGGTTTTAGCTACCGCGTGCAGCTCGCGCGCATCGTTTTGAGCTTGCAGGAAGCTGCGATACCACAGGGCGCTGTCTTTGAGTGTGCGTTGCTGGGTAGTGAAATCTACATGCACAATGCCAAAGCGCTTCTCGTAGCCCGAGGCCCACTCAAAGTTGTCCATCAAACTCCATACCATGTAGCCGGCCATCTTGACACCCTGGCGCATGGCCTGGGCCACCGCCGCAATGTGGCGTACCAGATAGTCGGTGCGCTCCGGGTCGTGCACCTGTCCACGCACCAGGCGGTCTTTGAACGCGCCGCCATTTTCAGTCACCCACAGCGGTGGTACCGGGTAATCGCGGTGCAGGCGAAGCAACAACTCCGTCAAGCCCTCGGGGTAGATCTCCCAGCCCATGTCGGTGATGGCCAAGCCGCCCTTTTTCACATCCCATGGGCCATGTGCGCTGATCACCGAGCGGGAATAGTAGTTCAAACCCAAATAGTCCATCGGCGTTGCAATGGCTTGCATATCACCCGGCAGCACCTGGGGTGCATCTGCACCTAGGTACTCGACTACATCTTGGGGGTAGGCACCTTTAAACAAAGGGTCCATATACCAGCGCACCAAGCGTCCATCTTCCAAATGCGTTTGGGCCACATCTTCAGGGGATTTAGTAGCAGGGTGCATGGGCGAGAGATTAAGCACAATGCCCAGCTTGGCTGTGCAGCCCTGCGCGCGCATGGCCTGCACAGCCAGGCCGTGGCTGAGCAAGAGGTGGTGCGACACCTGCATGGCGACAGACCTGTTTTTGACACCGGGGGCAAATACACCTGTCTCATGGCCCAGTACCGACATCACCCAGGGCTCGTTGTGCGTGGTGATGGCAGCTACGCGCTGGCCCAGGCGCGCGGCAATGCCCACGGCATACTCTACAAACAACTGCACCGTACGGCGGTTATGCCAGCCCCCATAGGTTTGCAGTGCATCGGGCAAGTCCCAGTGGTTGAGCGTCAGGTGGGGCGCAATGCCCCGGCGGAACAATCCATCGACCAGGCGCTCATAAAAAGCCATGCCCGCTTCGTTCCATGCGCCGTCACCAGTGGGGCGCACCCGAGGCCACGAAATGGAAAAGCGGTAAGCGTCCACCCCCAGCCCGGCAATCAGGTCAAGATCGTCGTCCAGGCGGTGGTAGTGGTCGCAGGCGATGTCGCCATGGCTGGCATCGGCTATGGCACCCGGGACGCGGCAAAAGCTGTCCCAGACGGAGGGCCCTTTGCCATCCTCGGTGGCGGCGCCTTCAATCTGGAATGCGCTGGTGGCCACGCCCCACACAAAGTCCGAGGGAAATTCTTTTGCCAGTTCAGTCAATTGGAGAGAAGTCATAATTTTTCTAAAAAAGCGGTCACTTCACAGCGCCTGCGGTTAAACCCGATATCAACTGACGCGATGAAATAATGAAAAGCACCATCAAGGGCAAGGTGGCAATAGCCGAGCCCGTCATCAGCGCACCCCATTCGGTATTGACCGGGCTTTGCAGGCTGCGCAGCGCCAGCGGCAGGGTGTACATATCGGGTGAACGCATGACCACCAAGGGGCCGATAAAGTTGTTCCACGACGCGATGAAGGTAACCAAGCCCAAGGTGCCGAGCGCCGGTTTCAGCAGTGGCAGCACGATGCGCCAGAAGATGCCGATCTCGCTGCAGCCATCCATGCGCGCGGCTTCGATCAAGTCTTTGGGGATGGCGCTGGCGATGAACTGGCGCATGAGAAAAATACCAAAGGCACTGGCCGCACCGGGGATGTAGAGGGCGCGGGGTTGGTCTATCCAGCCGAGTAAATCCATGATCATGAAGGTGGGGATCATGTTCATGAAGGAGGGCAACAGCATGGTGCCCATCACCAGGCCAAACAAGGTGTTTTTGTATTTGAATTCAAACTGCGCAAAGGCATAGCCCCCCATCGAACAGAACAGCAGCGTGAGCAGCGTGGAGGCGATGGCCACATACAAGCTCCAACCCAGATTGCGCCAAAAGGGCATGCGTTCCGTCAGGATTTTCAAGTTGGCTAAAAACTCATCACCAAAAAACAGCGGTGGTGGCAGGCTGAATATCTCGGTGCGTGAGTGGCTGGCAAACACGAACATGAAATAAAACGGCAGCAGCATGACGAGTGCGCCCACACCCACCACGCCATACGCTACCCACAGAGTGAGCCGATCCGTTGGTGACCTCATGGGCGGGCCTCTTGCGTGTCAGCCGAGGGGCCACGCGGGGCGAAGGCTTTGTTGGTCAACCACGTCAGTAGCGCGACAACAATGAACAGCAGCCATGACATGGCGCTGGCGGCACCAAAGTCGTTAAAGTCAAAAGCCGTGCGGTACAAATAAATGGCTGTGGTCATACCCGCCTGGTCGGTGCCACCGCGGCCTCCGGTCAAGATGAAGGGTTCTTCAAATAACTGTAGTCCACCAATCACGCTTAAGGTGACGCCAAAGAAAATCATCGGTTTGAGGCTGGGCAATGTGATGTGGAAAAACTGCTGGAACCGCCCAGCGCCGTCCATGGTGGCAGCCTCGTAAATGTCGCCAGGGATGGTTTGCAAAGCCGCCAGATACAGCACCACGTTAAAACCCACATAGCGCCAGAAGACGATCATCGAAATAGCGGGCTTGATATTGCCAGGCTCGTTCAACCAGTCCACCGGGCTTTGCGGAAACAACCAACCGATACCCGGCAATTGAGCCAGCGCTTGCAGGCCTGCGTTGATCAAGCCAAAGTCGGTAGAAAACAAAGCACCAAACAAGATCGAGATAGCCACCGTAGAGGTGATGTAGGGCATAAAGTACACCCCCACCACCCCATCACGCAGGCGCTTGAAAGAGGCGTGGATAAAGCAAGCCAAGGGAATCGCCACCAGATGCTGCGGCAGACCCGATGTCAAAGCCAGCCAGGCGGTGTTGCCCAGCGACTTCCAAAACCATTCGTCTTTCAAGGCGAAAACAAAATTGTCCAAACCCACAAAGCTCATGTCGCCCAAACCGCTAGTAGGCTCCCAAGACTGGAAGGCCAGGTACAGCGAGAACAACAAAGGGAATACCCCAAACACGGCGAACAGAATTAAAAACGGACACAGGAATACATAAGGCACCCACTGGGGTGATAAACGTAGTGCAGAAATTGGCTTCATGGCTTTAGATACTCAGTCGCTGGTCTAGCGGTGCGCGCGCTGCTCTAGCAAGCGCTGCGCATCGGCCAGGGCGGTGGTGATGTCTTTGCCTCTGTCGAGCACTTTGTCCAGCTCGGTGTTAATCACCTCATCGGCAAAGGCATCTTGCTTATGCACACTCACGGCTGTAATTTTATTCACCGCAGTACGCCAGCCCAACCGCGCTTTTTGACCACCTAAAAAATCAATCGGCTGCTCAAAGAATCCATCGTTATAGGTCTCCAGTAAAGCAGGGAAGGCATCCTGCGATTTAAAGGCGCTCAGTTGCACCTCGCGGCTCAAAGTCATCATCTGAATAAACTCCCACGCCAGAACTTTGTTGGCCGCCGGTGCGCCGCGTGGGATGGCAAAAAACGTGCCTCCATACGCAGCGTAAGCCCCTTCGGGCAGTTGGGCGGCGCGCCACAGGCCCTTGGTGGATGGCGCGAGCCAGTTGTTCAGGTGGCCCGCTAGCCAGGCCCCCGTCATTTGCGTAGCGATCGTGCCGCGTTTAAAGCCTTCCGTCCATTCGTTAGACCACGCGCCCACCTTGGCATCGAGTTTTTGTTGCCGGACTTTGCGTGCCAACTCAAACGCCCGCACGAAACGCGGTGAGGTGACCAGCACCTTGGACTGGCTATCAAAATACAAGCCCTCACCGGGCTGGATACCCGCACGGATCACGATATCTTTCATATCCCGTGCATGCGCCATCAAATAGGCACCGGTGGCCAGCTTGATCTTGGCACCCGTGGCAACGTAGCTGTCCCAGGACTGGGTCAGCTCTGCGGGGCCGACTCCTGCTTTGTCCAAAATATCGGAGCGGTACAGCAGCGTGCCCGGGCCTACGTCTGCCGGTGCGGCCACCACGGCTCCTTTGCGATTGGTGGCCTGCTGGAACGCGTAGGGCACGTAGCGGCTTTGAAATTGCTTGATGTTGTAAGGCGGACGCGCCAAGTCGTCCAAGCCACCGCCCTGTGCAAACCGGCCCACGTAGCCCACCTCCAGCGCCATCACGTCCGGCAGATGGTAGGTGGTGGACAAGGACGTGGTCATGGCCGTGTGGTGGTCGTTAAATTGCCTGCTCACCATTTTGATATCGACGTAGGGATGAGACTTCTTCCACAGCGGGATAGCCGAGCGAACGATCTCGTCTACCGCCGGGAAGGCGGCAATCACCAGCGTTTGCTGCGCCTGGGCAGCGCCGATCCACAGCGACAGCAGGCACAAACCCGCAAGGATTTGATTTTTCTTAGGCCGCTGGGTTCTAAGACGCATCCGTATCTCCGTTGAGTTTGGTCGTTGAACGGCTAGTGGTGCTGGGCAATTTGGTGGCTGGCATGGGTAGCTTGAAAGCGCTTTCAGTAATTATAGAATGCGCACAACACTTGTCAACCAAGGGAAATCCCGTGCAGCTTGCCCGTTGAAAATTACGGCACAAATGCCGCTATCGTCTCAAGCGGGCGCGCTGACCATCACATGGTTCTCATGCATTTCGCCACCCAAATCAAAGTAGGCGGTTCCCGTTTTGGCTAAACCATGCTTTTGGTAGAAGGCGATTGCAGGAAGATTTTGCGCGTTCACCGTCAGCCAGATAGCGCAACTGCCCGTGCGCTGTTGCGCTGCTTGCTGGCATTCTCGCAGCAGAGCAGAGCCAATGCCTTGCCCTGTAAAGTGCTCTTGCACGTACAGCGTGGCCACCTCCACGCCTGGGCCGCCACCGGGGCATGCAAGTTCTGCGTTCACCAATGCATAGCCCACGGTATGTCCGTTCACCTCTGCTACCAACACCGTCGAACACTCCTGGGTGAGAGTGGCAGCAAACTTGGCGACACCGAACTGCGCCAGGACATAGCGGGCCATCACGGTAGAGATGCCGTCAGTGGCGTAGGTATGCAGCCACACCTGCGTGGCCAGCGCGGCCAGGCATTCAGCATCATCGGGGATGGCTTGGCGGATGGTGGGATGCACAGGCACGACGTCTGCAATCAAGGCGTAACTCTCATCTGGCGCAGTTAGCCAAGATCCTGACCCAACATGATTCGGTGTCCGTCTACTGTGCGAATCAAAAACTCCCTCATGCCCCAAGGCTCAGACACCAGTTCCTTCAGCACCTCAGCTTTAGCCGCAAGCAGTTGCTGGTAGTACGCGTCAATGTCATCGATCTCGATGTAAGCAAAGTAAGCATCCGGTGTCCGGCCCGGCCACTCGCCCGCCATGATGAGGCAAGTCCCCAGCGTGTAGAGCATCCAGCCTGTGCCCAAGTCCCTGACCGAAAATCCCAAAACATCGCGGTAATACGCTGACGATGTTTTGAGGTCAGGTACATCGATAACAAATTTGGTGTTTTTGATCATTCTGGTCTTCATCCTGGCTGGCCCAAGCTTCATTGCATTTCCCAATTTGGAAACACATTTTTTTCTCCGGCCCTGGATTTAGCCCTGTCCGTTACGCTGCTTCTGTCACACGCAGCTCAATGTGAAGACCTGCCGCTACCGCCATATTGACCAGCGAGTCCAAGCCAAAGAGGTTGATTTTTCCGCGCATCAAGTCGGACACGCGCGGTGGAGTAACGCCGAATAGTTTGGCGGCTTGTGCCTGCGTCAATCCTGAGCGGTTGAGGTGAGATTTGAGCGCGATCATCAGGCTGGAGCGCAGCTTCATGTTTTCGGCTTCTTCGGGGGTGCCACCTGTGGCATCCCACACACTGGCAAATTTTTCGTTTGTCATGGCTCTAACGTGAGTGCAAGCGCACGCAAGTGGTCTTTTGCGCTGTCCCTAAAGGCCAGAGATTTGGGGTCTGCCATTTGCTCAATCATACAATATTTTGTATTGCTTTGGAGGTTTTTGGCCGGAGCCAGGCGAAGCATGAAAATCGCACCCGATAAAGTAGATCGAAGTAGTCCTGGTGCGCCAGCTACACTAAGGCAATGCAAACATACTTGGTTGGCGGTGCAGTGCGGGATGCTCTTATGGGGCTGGATGTGCGCGACCGCGACTATGTGGTGGTGGGCGCTACGCCGGAGGAGATGGCCGCTGAAGGTTATTTGCCGGTGGGCAAAGATTTCCCCGTTTTTCTGCATCCCCAAACCAGAGAAGAGTACGCGCTGGCCCGCACCGAACGCAAAACTGCCAAGGGCTACCACGGCTTTAGCTTTTATACCGATGCCGAGGTGACGCTGGAGATGGACTTGGTGCGGCGTGACATTACTATTAATTCCATAGCTGCTAGGGCAATAAATAAGATGGCTAATGACGGTTTTTCTTTAGAAAACCTGCATTTATACGCATTGACCGATCCCTACAACGGCCAACGCGACATCCAAGACAAAGTGCTGCGCCATGTGAGCCTGGCGTTTGCCGAAGACCCGGTGCGCATACTGCGGCTGGCCCGCTTTGCAGCGCGGTTTGCAGACTTTAGCGTAGCGCCAGAGACCATGGATTTGATGCGCCGTATGGTCGCCAGCGGTGAGGTGGACGCGCTGGTGGCCGAGCGGGTGTGGCAAGAGCTTGCGCGCGGGCTGATGGAGGCCAAGCCGTCCCGCATGTTTGACGTGCTGCGTGACTGTGGTGCGCTGCAAGTGCTGCTGCCCGAGGTGGCGCGCCTGTGGGGCGTGCCCCAGCCGGAGGCGCACCACCCCGAGATCGACACCGGCGTGCACCTGATGATGGTGCTGGACATGGCCGCGCAGCTCAATGCGCCACTGCCGGCGCGCTTTGCCTGCCTGATGCACGACCTGGGCAAAGGCACCACCCGCGCGGACGAGCTGCCGCGCCACCTGGGCCATGAAGAGCGCAGCGTCAAACTGCTGTTGCCTGTGTGTGAGCGTCTGCGTGTGCCTGCGGACTGCAAAGACTTGGCCGTGATCGTGGCCAAAGAGCATGGCAACATCCACCGCAGTGCCGCGCTCAACGCCGCCGCCGTCATGCGCCTGCTGGAGCGCTGCGATGCGATTCGCAAGCCGCAGCGTTTTCACCAAGCCCTGCAAGCCTGCGAGTGCGATGCGCGCGGGCGGCTGGGCAAGCAGGACGATGCCTATCCGCAGGCCGTGCGCTTGGCGGTGGCGCTGCAGGCGGCCTTAGAGGTTGCTACCGAACCGATAGCTGCTAGCGCAATGGAGCAGGGGGCTAAAGGCCCAAAGATTGGTGAGATGATTGCCCGTGAGCGGGTGCGTGCTATTGCCGCCGTCTTGGGAGAGCTTCCTTGAGTGCATTCAATAGGCCCGTATGCACCAACAGCGCCATGCTCGACACGCATGCTTTGGAGTTATTGCCACTCCAAAACCTATCTTATTCCATTTCTAAATCATTACTGTCGTTGTTGCGTCGCCTTGCCGTGCTACAGCACTGTCTGCGGCTCCGCGCCTAGACATTAATGATGTAGAAAT